>DATLPC010000159.1:0-3476 GCA_035535975.1 Gemmatimonadaceae bacterium
GAGCTGTGCGGCGAGCAAATTCGCCGAGCCGGCGCCGCCGCCTGGACGACTGGAGTGCGTCGGTGTCCACACGGCGTAATCCCAACCGGTAATCTTGCCGCTTTCGTCGAGCCCGGCGGATACGTCCATCACCATGGCGACGCCTTTGGGCTCCCAGCCGTGCTCGTCGGCGCGCGACCATTGGACGCGCACCGGCGTTCCCGCGAGCTGCGACATGAGCGCCGCATCGGCCGCGGCGTCGTCGGAGCCGTTATGGCCATAGCATCCCGAGCCTTCCGTCCAAACCACGTGTACGGATTCAGGCGCCAGGCCGAGGAATGATGTCAACGCACCCTTGAGCGCGTGCGCGCCTTGCGTCGACGACCAGATCGTCGCCGAATCGCGCTTCACGTCGGCGACCGCGCACGACGCGCCGATCGACGCGTGCATCTGGAAGGGCCACCGGTATCGCGCCGACACTTTCTTCGCGGCGCGCGAGATCGAGGCCGGGACGTCGCCGCTGTCGGTGGACACGCGATCGGTCGCCGGAATCCTCATTAGCGTGTCGTGCAGCGTCTGTTGATCGGGCAGTGTTTGAGACTCGCTCCACGTTGCCTTCACCGCCTTCGCGGCTTTGATCGCGTCTTCTTCTCGCTCAGCGACGACTCCGAGGAAGTCCGCCTTGCGCAGCACGCGCGCTCCGCGAACGCCGCGCAGCGCGGAGTCGTCCACCGACAGCAGCTTGGCGCCGATGCTCGCCGGACGGATCACCCGCCCGTGCAACATGCCGTCCACGCGCACGTCGTGGACGTAGACGTGACGTCCGGTCATTTTCGCCGGCAGCTCGACGCGCGGCATTGGCTTTCCGACGACTTTGTACTCGCTCGGCGCCTTCACCTTTGCTTTCCCGCTGACGGTGCGCTCGAACCGCTTCCCGCCGATGAGCTCCGCGTACGTCACGTGACGATCGTTCGTCCCGCGTACCGAGACGACGGCATTGGCGACGACGAGATTGTCTACCGGTGCACCGAGCTTCGCCGACGCCAGCTCGAGCAGTGCCGCGCGCGCCTCCGCGGCCGCCTGGCGGAGCTGCGCACCGCCGCGCTTCACCGTTTGGCTGCCGACCGTCGAACCCTGATCGACCGTGCGATCGCTGTCGCCCTGCACCCACGCGATCCTCTCGAACGGGACGTCCAGCTCCTCGGCGACGATCTGTCGCAACGCCGTCGATACGCCTGTGCCGAGCTCCACTTTTCCGCTGAACACCGTCACCGATCCATCGGCGGCGACGGTCAGCCACGAGTCCACCTGATTCGCCGCCGGCGGTAGCACGGCCGACTTGGCCTCACCCGGCGCGAAGCGCAGCGACCGCGACATCGCGAAGCCGATGACGAGCAAGCCGCTCTTTTCAACAAATTCACGCCGCGAGAGATCGCTAGTCATCGTCGCCTCCACTCCCTTGCGCGAGACTGAGCGCCGCCGCCTTCTCGACCGCGCGGACGATTCGCATGTGCGTTCCGCAGCGGCAGAGGTTCGCGTTGAGCGTCGAACGGATCTGTTCGCGCGTCGGCTGCTTGTTGCGCGCGACGAGCGCCGCCGTCGCCATGATCATTCCGTTGATGCAGTACGCGCACTGCGCCGCCTGCTCTTCGATGAACGCTTGCTGGACGGGGTGCGGCTTGTCCGGCGTGCCCAGACCTTCGATCGTCGTGATCGCCCCACGTGCCGCCGACGAAACCGGCGTCGTACAGGAGCGCACCGCGACACCGTCGACATGCACCATGCACGCACCGCATTGCCCGAGGCCGCAGCCGAACTTCGGTCCCGTCAGACCGAGGTCATTGCGTAGGACGTAAAGAAGTGGCGTATCCGGCGCCGCGCCGATCTCGTGCGGCGTCCCGTTGACGACGAGCTTGATCATGCTGTCATCCTAGATGTGTCTAGCGAGTGTTTGTCATCCTGAGGGAGCGAAGCGACTGCTGTCATCCTGAGGGAGCGAAGCGACCGAAGGATCCACTTTCACAAGCTAGTAACCAGACCGGGACAATAGATCCTTCGCTTCGCTCAAAATGACACGCATCACTCAGGGTGAACGTGCCACCAACGCAGCACGCGCAATGCCCGGAGCGTGTTCCACCGGCTGGGCTTGCCGACCCGCTCCATCTCGAAGAACCCCTTGCCGTGATACTTGTAGGTCAGCGGCCAAAGCCCGTCCTGTCCACGTCGGGCCTCCATCAAGCCGATACCATCGGCGAGCCGTTCGTCGCGCGGCGCATCGACGTTCTGGAAATGATCGAGCGCGCGAAGCACGTCGTAGTGCCATCGCGGCGGAAACACAAAGCGAGTGAATTCGGACTTGATCACCGCGCCCGTCCGATGTGATCGGAAGAGTCGGTGCTCGAGGAGAAACTCTCGACCGCGTCGCATGGCCGCGCTCACCTCCGCGCGCCTCCGTGGGCGAAACAGGTCGTAGTACCGGAGTCCCTCGAGCATGCTGATCGTCGTGTTCATCGACGAATGCGTCGCACCGCGCGGCCGGCGACAATTCCAGCCGCCGTCCGCCATCTGCTCGTTCAAGGCATAGTCGGCGATCGCGTCGACACGCTCGTCGTCGATTTCGAAGTACGACACGATCGAGAGCGACATGCCGCTGATGCACGCCTCACCGCGCCGCTCGTCGCTCGGTCGCGACGGGTAGCTGATGCCGCCATCGGCCTGCAGACCGCGGTCGAGAATCAACTCGCAGCCGCGCCGGCATTGTCGATTGGCCGGCGATACGCCGAGGTCGCGGAGCGCGAGCAGTGTGTAGTGGGTAGACGTCCACTTCGGCGTGTACATGCCACCCGCCCACATGCCGTCGTCGCCCTGCTCGGCGAGCAGGCGAGCACCCCAGCCGTCGCGGGCAACCTTCTCGCGCTCACTCTCGACCGTCGTCGCGCCGGCGCCGACGATGTCCTGCAACGTCTGCCAACGAATCGCGGGGTCGCCGGCCAGCAGCCAATCGATCGTCGCGTCATCCGCCGCCCGATGTGCGCGCGCAGATGTGACGCGCTTTCTCGTTGCGCTGATGGCTCGAGGCATCTCGCGACCGGCGGAGCTGAAGGGTTCGAACCTTCGGTGAGCCGCCGTTGAAAAGCGGCTAGCGTTGGCCACGATTCTAGCCGGCGGCGCGTCAGCCTACAAGAATCGCCGAGCGTTATCGCGGCGCGTGGCAAATGGGCGATGAGGAGCGCTTTCGTCGACCTCAGGCTACTCGTAGCGAAGCGCCTCGACAGGGTCCACGCGCGCCGCGCGCCTGGCAGGCAGATAGCTCGCGAGCAGCGCGATCGACGTCAGCACCGCCGCCACGCCGACGAAGCTCACCGGATCGAATGGTGAGACGCCGAACAGGAACGTCCGCAAGAACCGCGTGACGGCGAGCGCGCCGACGAGCCCGATCGCCACCCCGATGCCGCCGAGCATCGCACCGTGTCCGACGATGAGCCGGAACACGTCGC
>DATLPC010000160.1:0-4951 GCA_035535975.1 Gemmatimonadaceae bacterium
CGTTCAGGGTACCAGCTACGGCGGGTACGCGACGAATCTCCTCGGCACGCAGACCAATCGCTTCAAGGCCGCCGTCAACATCTCCGGGAAGGTCGATCTCATCAGCTTCTACACGGACAGTCCGCGACTCGGCGTTCGGAACGTCAACGCCGCGGAGAAGACGCAGGACCGCATCGGGGCGACGATGTGGCAGCAGCCGCAGAAGTACGTGCAACACTCGGCCGTCCTCTTCGCCGATCGCATCACCACACCGCTCATGCTCGTCACCGGCGCGCAGGACTCCAACGTCCCCGCGGACAACACCCGCGAGATGTACTACGCCTTGCGTCGGCTCAACAAAGAAGTGACATGGGTGAACTACTTGAACGGGGGGCACGGCGCCGGAACCGCGACGGCCGACGACTTCCTCGACATGTGGCGCCGCATCCTCCAGTTCTACGATGTGAAGTTGAAGGGAGAAAAGCCGAAAGTCGCGACCAACTAAGCCCCCGAGCCCTTTCGATTCCCGGCGAGGCAAGTATGTTCTCTCCGATCATGCAAGCGGATAACCGGAACACACCGATGCCGGCGTACCCGATCGAGCGTTCTATGAACGCCGTGCGGAGCATCGTTCGCGCGCTTCGCATCAACACGCGCGCGATCGAGCTGAAGATGGGCATCAGCCTGGCGCAGTTATTCGTTCTGCAACAACTCGCCGAGCGCCCGGCGGATTCGCTCAACGACCTCGCCGAGCGAACCGCCACGCACCAGAGCTCCGTATCGGTCGTCGTCCGCCGACTCGTCGAGCGCGGCTACGTGACGCGGACATCGTCGTCAGCCGATAAGCGGCGCATCGAGATCGGGCTGACCCCGGAAGGTCGCAAGCTGCTCGAGGACGCCCCCAGCACGATCCAGACGCAGCTCGTCAGCGCCGCGCGACAGATGACCCGCGACGATCAAGGGACGCTGGCCGAGCTGCTCGAGCGCTGGCTCACCCTCGCCAAGATCGATCTGGCGGCCCCCCCAATGTTGGGCGAGAGCGAACAGGTCTAGTCGCCGAGCCGCCGAGTCGCCGAGTCGCCGAGCCTCAGTTTTTTCTCTGCAGAGCGATCTGTATTCCCGACACACAAGTCGCCAACCACACCAGCCCCGCGGCCAGCCCCGCGCTGGCGTCGCTCAGATAGTGCTGTCCCAAGAACAACCGGCTGACCGTAATCGACAACACGAGCGCCGCCGAAAGTGTGATGATCAGCGTCCGCGCCGCCGCCCCGCGGATTGTTGACGTGAGCAAGTAGCCGAGCATCCCGACGCCGACCATCACGCCGAGCGCGTGCCCGCTCGCCAGGCCGGTCCCCCAGTCGATCAGTACGACGTCGGCGAAGGGCAGCTCGGATCGTCGAACGACGAAGCGGAGCGCCGCGTCGAGCACCGCACCGCCGATGAATGCCGCGCACCAACCGAACAATTCCAGCCCCCGGCGACGCACCGCGTAGATCAACGCGCCGGCGAAGAGCAGCATCGTCATTGCTCCGCGTCCGCCGAGCGAGCTTACGACGTTGAACACGCGCAGCATGCCGAGCGTCGCCGACTCCTGCAGCCGCGCCGCGAGCTGGACGTCGAAGCGGGTGAGCGGCGAGCTGTCGACCAAACCTTCGGTGATCGTCGCAAAGACACCGATGACGGCTAGACTGAGCAGGAGGCCGACCGCCAAGTGGAGAATGAGATACTCGGCGTGTGGGCGGCCCGTTATCACGCTCCACAGACGCGGGTGATGCAGACGGACGGCGACCATGCGCGGTGTCGCTCCGGCACGGTCGATACGTTGGTCGAGGGACGCCGCCACCGCGGTTCTGTTGCGCTCGAACCAGCGCCAGAGCGCGACGACCCCCGCGATGATCGCGATCAGCACCGCGAGCACGAGGCTCACGCGGCCGATGTAGTGCACGAGCCGCGGCAGGTTTCGTCCGAATGCGTAGCCGAGAAGACTGAACGCGGCGACCCAGACGACACCACCCGCCGCGTTGTACAGCGCGAACACTCTCGGCGGCATCCGCGAGATACCGGCGAAGATGCCGATGAAGCTCCGCAAGAAAGCGACGAACCGGCCGAGGAGAACGGTCTTGGCGCCGTGTTGCTCGAAGAAGCGGTGCGTCTTCTCGAGACGTGGCGGCGTGAGACGAATCCAACGGCCGTAGCGGTGGACGAGGGCCGTTCCGCCCCGGAGACCGATCCAATATCCGGCGTGGCCGCCGGCGACCGTACCGATCACGCCCGCAATCACGACGCCGACGATCGACAGCGTGCCGCGGCCGGCAAGGGCGGCCGCCGTCACCAGCGCGGTCTCACCGGGAACCGGTAGACCCGCTCCCTCGATGAGAAGAAACACTGCGACCAGTAGGTAGCCGTAATGGGCGACCCATTGGCTGACGACGTCGAGCATGCGGAGATCGGGGGTGGTGTCCCGGGGGTGGCGTCGGGCGCGGGACCGAAAGCTCAATCGGCCACGCCCCTGCCACAAGCGGGAGGGCGCGGTAACATTCCCGCCATGCTGAACATCCTGAATCTGGAAAGCCTGGAGACTGCGGCACGCGAACGTCTCGACGCTATGCTGTACGACTACATCGCCGGTGGCGCCGGGGATGAATGGTCGCTTCGTGAAAGTCGCGCGGCCTGGAACCGCGTGCAGCTCCTGCCTCGAATGTTGCGCGGCGTGGCCAACCGAGAGCTGGCAACGACGGTTCTCGGAAAGCCTGTGTCGTTCCCGGTGCTCGTTCCGCCGATGGGCTTCCAAGGTCTGTGTCACACGGAAGCCGAGGTGGCGACCGCGAGCGCGACCGCCGCGGAAGGAACGATCTTCTGCGCCAGCACCGTCTCGAACAAGAGTCTCGAGGCGATTGCGGAGGCCAATGGCGCGGGACCGCGATGGTTCCAGCTGTACGTCTATCGCGACAAATCAGTGACGCGCGGCCTCGTCGAGCGCGCCGCCGCCGCCGGGTATTCGGCGCTCTGTCTTACCGTGGACACCCCGCTGGCCGGAAATCGCGAGCGCGACCGCCGAAACTCGCTCCGCATGCCGGCGCACCTCGAGTTGGCCAACTTCCCGGCATCCCATACCGCCCAACATCACCACGGCAGCGGACCGGGGTCAGCGCTCGCGCAGTACATCGCGCACCAGTGGGACCCTGGCCTCACCTGGGATGACGTCGCGTGGTTGCAATCGATCTCTCCGATGCCGGTCGTTGTAAAGGGCGTGCTCGCGCCGGCGGACGCCAAGCTCGCGGTGGAGCACGGCGCCGCGGGCGTGATCGTCTCGAATCACGGTGGCCGGCAGCTCGACACCGTGCCGGCGCCGGTGACCATGCTCCCCGAAGTCGTCGACGCCGTCGCCGGTCGCTGCGAGGTCTACGTGGACGGCGGAATTCGCCGCGGCATCGACGTGCTCAAGGCGCTGGCGCTCGGCGCGCGCGCCGTGCTGGTCGGTCGTCCGGTCCTCTGGGGGCTCACGCTCGACGGCGCCGACGGCGTGCGGGCGGTTCTCCAGCATTTGCGCGCCGAAGTCGATCTGGCCATGGCGCTCGCCGGTTGTCGGACCGTCAACGACATCACGCGCGACCTGATCGCCTGATCGTAGGGCCGAAATCGAAGGTTCGTCAGCTTGCCGTCAGGTTCGGATTGTAGTTTTGCCTCTCTGGCCCCCCAAGACTCCACGACACGGAGGTTGCGATGCGTCGCATGACCGCGGCCCTTTCCATTCTCGCCGGCGTTGCGTTGCCGGCGCTGGTTTCCGCTCAGTCCTACAAGGTCGAGAAGTACAATATCGGTGGCGAAGGCGGCACCGATTACCTGACGTCGGATCCGGCAACCGGCCGCGTCTTCATCTCGCGCGCGACGCATGTGATGGTGGTCGACGCAGCGACTGGTAAGGTGATCGGCGACATTCCCGACACGCCGGGCATTCACGGCATCGCCCTCGTCGCGAAGTCCGGCCACGGCTTCACGACGAACGCCCGCGATTCGACGTCGACGATGTTCGACCTGAAGACGCTCATCCCGATCAAGAAGATCAAAGCCGGGATCAATGGTCTCGATGGCATCATGTACGACGACGCCACCGATCGCGTGCTCACGATCAATCACAGCACGCCCGAGGGCACGGCGACGGTCATCGACCCCAACTCCGGGGACGTAGTCACCAAGATCACGCTGACCGGCAAGGGACCCGAAGGCGGCGTGAGCGACGGCAAGGGCCGGATCTTCATCAACCTCGAAGACAAGAACGCGATCGACGTCATCGACACGAAGACCTGGAAAGTCGTCGCCACCTGGCCGATCGAGCCGTGCGACGGTCCGACGGGCATCGCCATGGATCGCACGACGAACCGCATCTTCTCCGCCTGCAGCAACAAGTCGGTCGTCGTCGACGCGGCCACGGGCAAGGTCGTGGCTCAGATCACGAACGGCAACGGCGTCGACGCGCTCGGTTGGGATCAGTCGCAAAAGCTGATGTACATCCCCGCCGGCCGCGACGGCAACGTCACGGTCGTGCATGAGGATTCGCCCGACAAGTACACGGTGGTCGCCACTGTCCCGACGATGGCCGGCGCCAAGACAATCGCGATCGACGACAAACGCCACATCGCTTACGCCTTCACCCCCGAGTACGGCCCCGCCCCCACCCCACCAGCCGGCTCTCCGCCGCCGACTGGCCGAGGTCGCGGTGCCCGAGGCCCAATCGTCGGCGCCTGGTTCATCGTCGTTCATCCATAGCTCTAGAACTTCTTCGTTAGCTCTAGAACTTCTTTGTTCACGCTCCGACACGCTCCGACACGCTCCGAGGCGACCCGGTATCCTTCGGGCGACCGCTCGGCCAATGCTGCCGATACTGCCGGCAGCATTGCACTGGGCTCGCGCTCCGGGCAGTCCGGCCCACTCGCTCGGCGCCATGTGGCGCGGTCAGGGCACACGAGCCACT
>DATLPC010000161.1:0-11259 GCA_035535975.1 Gemmatimonadaceae bacterium
GGTCGCATCGGTCGGAGACGTCGCCGACGCGGCGTTGGCATTGATTCGTCCGCAGGCCGCGACGAAAGGCGTGGTGGTCGGCTCGGCGACGAACGGCAACGGAAAGCCGACATTCATCGGCGACCCGCAGCGGGTCCAGCAGATCCTGACAAACCTGCTGTCGAACGCGGTGAAGTTCACCGCCGGCGGTGGTCAGGTGTCGGTGCAGTGCGGCCTTCGGCCGCGCCAGGAAAATCCGAGTGGCCGTGGCGAGCACGATTGGGCTTGTGTGACGGTCAAGGACACAGGCGTCGGAATCGCGCGCGACGATTTCGATCGCATCTTCCAGCCGTTCGTCCAGGTCGATGACGGCTACACGCGAAACCACGGCGGTACCGGGCTCGGCCTGACGATCAGCCGAAGCTTGGCCCAAATGATGGGTGGCGATATCACGGTCGAGAGCGACGTGGGCGTCGGGTCACGCTTTACTCTTTGGCTCCCGTCGCCCGAATCCTGCAATGCGTGAACCGGAGTCTTCTTTTCCGGGGTTCACGAATGAGTCGCCGAGCTTGGGGCTGGGGCTGGGGGCAAACAGGAGTCGGGCGGGGTCGACGCGGGTTCATCGCACTTAGCCTGCTAGCAGCCGTCGCGGACCAGGGCGCTTTCGCGCAGGTCACGAACCCTCGCGACACGACACACGCGCAGCATCAAGCACCATTTTTCACGAAGAAGGACGCTTGGCTCGCCGCGGGATTTGTCGCGGCGACGGTCATCATGTTCCCGGTCGACAAGCACGCCGCCGAGCGGCTGCAGGACCCGAGCACGCAGGCGAATCGCTTCTTGGAGAATGCGTCAAAGGGCGTCGAGTGGATCGCGAGCCCCGGCGCCTACTACATCGGCGGGACGCTTTACATCGTCGGCCGAGTCGGAGAATTCGATAGGATGGCGGACCTTGGGTGGCACGGCACCGAAGCGGTTGTCTTCGCACAAGGCGTGACGTACCTCTTGAAGGGTACCGCGGGACGCGCGCGCCCATTCCTGTCAAACGGTACCGATCCGGGGGTCTACCACCCGCTACGCGGCTTCGGTCACGGGGACTGGAGCTCCTTCCCGTCCGGGCACACCAGCACCGCGTTCGCCGCGGCTGCTGCCGTCACCAACGAGACCACGCGATGGTGGCCGCGATCCGAGTGGGTTGTCGGGCCGTTGATGTACGCCGGTGCGACCGCGGTCGGACTATCGCGCATGTATCACAACAAACACTGGGCGAGTGACGTCGCACTCGGCGCGGCGATCGGAACATTCTCGGGCCGCAAGGTCGTGCAGTACGCGCACGGCCATCCGGGCAACCGCATCGATCGCTTCATCCTGCGAACGTCAGTCGTGCCCGACGGACACGGCGGGGCCCTCGTCGGCGTAACGCTTCCAACACCTTAGGGCTTCGCATTTCGCCGAGCGCGGCGTCACACGTGAGGCCGATCGCCGCGCCAACCAACCAACCGCCGACGACATCCGTCGCCCAGTGATCGTCGGCGAGCACTCGGTAGGCTCCCATGACGACCGGCGGCACGATGGCGAGCGCGACCGCCGCGTTTCGCGAGATCACGCCTTCGCGCGATAACACTCTCCCCGCGGTGATCGACAACGCTGTCGTCCCCGTGGTGTGGCCGCTCGGATAGCTCTCTGTGCGACGCGACCGGCCCCTGCGCAGCGGTCGCTCCCGCCGGTACACGACCTTGATGGCTCGATGCAGCAGCCAACCGGCCCACGCCGAAGCGACGATCGCGGGCCCACCGGCGCGACGCCGTCGACGCAGCGTTCGCGCGAGCAGGTAGGCGACTGCGATATACCCGCCCGGAAGTCCGAGGGGGAACAACGGACGCATGGCCGCGGCCACCGGACGTAGCGCCGGCGAGCTCGCCGCCCGTCGGAGGCGACGGTCGAATGCGGGCGGCTCGTCGAACGACAGTGTCCGCGCGAGCAAGGTCGCCGCTACCGCCGCCGAAGTCGCCAAAAGCAGGTCCACCCGGCTTTCTTTCATATCATGATCGATACAACGATTCCCGTCGAAATTACCGACCCGGTCAACGCGGCCATCCTCGCGGTATCGGAGGACCGCATCGCGGGTTTCCAGCGCGATCCCTTCGCCGAGATCGCGCGGGTGGCATCGATGGACGTTGCCATCGTGCACGAACGCCTCCGCGCCATGCTCGCCGCCGGAACAATCCGACGTATTCGCCAAACGCTTATGGCGACGAATCTCGCGCCGGGGGCCCTCATCGCCTGGCGAATCTCCAACGACCTGCTCGACGCGGGGTTCGACTTTCTATGGAAGCAGGATCCGTTCTCCGGCCACATCGTCATTCGATCGACCGATGCGGAGACACCGGGCTCCGCCTATCGGCTGTGGACGACGTTGAAGGTGCCGCAAGGATTCTCGATGAAGAAGCATTGCGACTTCCTCGCCAAGCGAATTGGCGCCGACGGATACCGAATTATGCCCGCCAAGCGGCTGTTCGCGTTGGGCGTCGGCCATGTGCGGCGTCGCGGTATGGAGCCCGGCAGCAAGACGGATGGCTTGGGTCAGGTGATCGACACCAACGTGGTCGAGCTGAGTGACCTGGAGTGGCGTGTGCTCGAGGCGCTCAAGCGCGAGTTCGCCGTTGATGACATCCACGACGAGCCGTGGGCCCCGCGCGCGGCCGAAGCAGGGTTGTCACTCGACGATTTCGTTCAGGTGGCGAGGACGCTCAACGAGCGCGGTGTGATTGGCCGCTTCTCGACCTTTCTCGAGCACGTGAAGCCGAGTGTCGGCGGCACGCGCGTGACGCGGTACAACGCGCTGTTCCATTGGCGCGTGCCCGAGGGACGCGAGATCGAGGCGGGACGTGAGATCGGGCGTCACCATATTCTCACCCACGCCTACTGGCGTGAGGGCGGGCCCGAATTCGCCAACGTGAACATCATGGCCGTCGCCCATGGTACCGACA
This sequence comes from Gemmatimonadaceae bacterium, assembly GCA_035535975.1. GTDB lineage: Bacteria > Gemmatimonadota > Gemmatimonadetes > Gemmatimonadales > Gemmatimonadaceae > JAQBQB01. The sequence goes on from DATLPC010000161.1 coordinate 2,970, forward strand.
AGCCGACGGTACTCGCCCACAAGGCGGCGATCGACACGCATTTGGCGTCGATCGGCATGCCCGTGTCTTACACGAACGTGTTCTGGGGCGGTCGGAGCGAGATCAAGCCATCCGAGGTCGCGCCGGCGGCATACGAGCGGTGGTGCCGCGAGATGGGCATCGACCCGGAATCGATGCGCGACTAGCGGCCGGCGACCGCGACGCCCCACGGCCGCTGTCCAACCTTGATTGTCCCGACGACGCGGTTGGTCGTCGCGTCGACGACGGAGACGTCGTTCGACAACCCGTTCGCCGTGTAGACGTAGCGGCCGTCGCGCGAGATCGTGACTCCCCAAGGGCGTTTTCCGACGGCGACCGTCTTGATCACCTCGAGGGTCGCCGCGTCGATGACCGACAGGGTGCCGGTGCGTCCGCTCGCGACGTAGACGCGGCGACCGTCTGGTGAGACGACGACGCCAACGGGCTTCCCCTCTCCACCTTCGATCGGCACGGTGCTCACGATGTCCCGCGTTTTGGTGTCGACGACGGTCAGCGTGCCGCCGACCTCCGCGGTCACGAAGGCGCGCGTCCCGTCCGGCGAGAATGCGACGGCTCGCGGACGCAGGTCGACGAGCAGATTTCCGACGACCGTATTCGTTCGCGCGTCGATCAGTGACACGCTGTTGCTCGTCTCGCTCGTTACGTATACCCAACGGCCGTCCGGACTCGCCGCGACTCCCTCCGGCTCGATGCCGACGACGAGCGTTGCGACGTGCTTTCCGGTTTTCAGATCGATGGCCGTCGCCGTCCCGCCGTCTTCGTTGGACGCGTACAGCCGCGAGCCGTCCGGGACGACGGCAAACTGTTCGGGATCCGAGCCGACGCGATACCTCGCGACCACTTTCTTGCTGGCGACGTCGAGGATCGCGATGCCATCCACGCTCGATTCGGTCTGTGGCTTGTCGTCGCTGGTCGCGACGTAAACTCGGCTGCCATCCGGGCTCACGTGGATGCCACGCGCTCGCCCGCCGACCGGGATCCTCGCCACCACGGCGTTCGTGGCGGCGTCGATGACGCTCACATCGTGCGACGCTTCGTTGCTCACGAACACGAGTCGCCCACTCGACGACGTCGGCTGATGCGCCGGCGCCGCGAGCAGGGCGCACGACGCGAGGAGGCTCACGGCGCGAATCGACATGTCGTACTCGCTGCGGTCGATCCGATCTTGTCCAACACTTCGCGCGACGAGGCCGACGGCGTCGTCGAGCCGGGCGACTCGAAAACCACTTTGGGCGCGCCAACGGACGGAGCCACCACATAGACCGGCTGACGCAGCTGATTGTCCCAGGCGCGGAAGCTCAGTGGCCGTCCTTTGTGTCCGTCGAACTGGGCGCTGGCACGGCGCAGATAGGTCCCGATCGCGCGCGCATCGACCGATTTGGCTCTGAGCGATGCTTCGCCGAGCAGCTTGACGGTAAACCACGCGCACCAAGCGTCAGCCGTCATCGGCTTGTTGAAACGGGCCCGAAACCGATTGTTCAGCGTGTCCGCGCCGAATCGCTCGAGCGACGCGTCCCACGCGCTGGCCGACGCGTCCGCCGGTAGCGACATCCTTCCATTTCTCCGTGCTTCGTCGAGGGCGTCGGCCAGCATCCGGCGGCTCGGCGCGACGTGAAACGTCGATGCGCGACAGTTGTCGCCGCGCAGGGTGTCGTCCGCACAAGTCGCGTTCATGAACACTGCGCCGCTTTTCCCCACGGCATCGGCCAGGCGGAGGCAGGCGTCCGTCGATACCTCCGTGGTCAGCACCGCGGGCACATTCCGAGCGAGCACCTCGTCGATCGAGCCCGTTATGAGCTCGACGCCGGCGGCACCGAACAGGGTCGCGCTGTGACTCGCCTCCTCGGCGCCGAGTCGCGCGCCGAGCATTACGAGTGAATTCTCATCGTCGCTTCGCGGGACGATGCCGATGCGGAGTGCGGGTGCCGATGGGATTCGAAAACCCGTCGTCCGCCACATCGTCCCGATGAAAATGGCGCGCGCGATGAACGCTCGCCGACCGATCTGTTCAGACACGAATCGGGGCTTGTCTGCAAAGCGTGCGCCCAAACCGGCGCGGAGCGGCGGACAGTTGCATCGACGTGTTTCTCCACACGAAGGTGTGGATTGCCCTCCCGCAAAAAGTGTGAATACTCCGCGATCATCGGAACGCTTCGTGCATCGGCGTGCCGCCGTGCGACAAGACTTTATGTACGGGAAGCGCATCTCCGCGACTCGCGGGTCGATGCACCTGGTTCGCACGACGTACGTCGCGTTGGTCGTGGCGTCATTCTGGTCGTGCAAGCCGGAGCCCTCGCGGTCGACGGGGAGTCGCGCCGCGAGCATCGGCACTGCGCCGTCGAACGGCGAAGTCGATCTGCCGGCAGAGGACGGCCAATGGGTGCGTCCGGCGAAAGACTTCGCGTCGACGCGATTCAGCGGGCTCACGGAGATCAACGCCTCCAACGTCAAGAATCTCCGGGCGATCGTCACGTTCTCGACGGGCGCCCTCCGCGGCCACGAGTCGGCGCCGCTCGTCGTCGGCTCGACGATGTACATCATCACGCCGTATCCGAACGTCGTCTACGCGCTCGATCTCGCGAAGCCAGGTTTGCCGGCGAAGTGGTCGTTCAATCCCAAGCCCGCGCTGGCGTCACAAGGCGTCGCCTGCTGCGACGTCGTGAATCGCGGGTTGGTATTCGACGCTGGGAAGCTGTTCTTCAACACCCTCGACAACCGCACCATCGCCCTCGACGCCAACAGCGGGAAGCCCGTCTGGGAGACGAAGGTCGGCGACATCAACCTTGGCGAGACAATGACGATGGCGCCGCTCGTCGCCCACGGGGTCGTGCTCATTGGCGACTCGGGCGGCGAGATGGGCGTGCGAGGCTGGCTGAAAGGGCTCGATGAGAATTCTGGAAAGGTCCTGTGGACGGCGTATCACACGGGCCCCGACAAGGACGTCTTGATCGGCCCGAGCTTCAAGCCGTTCTACCCACAGGATCAGGGCAAGGACCTCGGAGTCAGCAGTTGGCCGCCCGACGCGTGGAAGATCGGCGGTGGGACGATGTGGGGGTGGATTTCCTACGACCCGCAGCTGGATCTGGTCTTCTACGGGTCGGCGAATCCGGGGCCCTGGAATCCCGAAGCACGTCCCGGCGATAACAAGTGGACGTCGACGATCTTCGCTCGCAAGCCGACGACCGGCGAGGCGGTTTGGGCGTATCAGCTGTCGCCGCACGACCTCCACGACTACGACGGAATCAACGAGCAGATCCTCGCCGACATCCCGATCAACGGGCAAACCCGCAAGACACTCATCCGGCCCGAGCGCAACGGATACGTCTACGTCATGGACCGCACGAACGGCCAGGTGTTGTCCGCCGAACCGTATGGATTCGTGAATGCGACGGCCGGCGTGGATCTGGCGACCGGTCGCCTCAAGTACAATCCCGAGAAAGAACCCAAGCTGGGAAAGGTCGTTCGCGAGATCTGTCCCGCCGCGCCCGGCATGAAAGACTGGCAACCGTCGGCGTACTCGCCGCGCACCGGGCTGTTGTACATCCCGCATCAAAATCTGTGTATGGACCAAGAGAGCTTGTCGGCGAACTACATCGCCGGCACGCCCTACGTCGGGATGAACGTGAAGATGTACCCGGGGCCCGGCGGCAACCGCGGTGAGCTCGAGGCGTGGAACCCGCAGACCGGAAAGCAGGTCTGGGCAATCAAAGAGGACCTGCCGGTGTGGAGCGGCGCCGTAGCGACCGCGGGAGATCTCGTCTTCTACGGCACGATGGACGGTTGGCTCAAGGCGGTGGACGCGCGGAACGGCGCCGTGTTGTGGCAGTTCAAGACCGGCTCTGGCATCATCGGCCAGCCGATCACGTACAAGGGGCCGGACGGCCATCAGTATGTCGCGGTGCTCTCGGGCGTCGGCGGCTGGTCTGGAGCGATCGTCGCCGGCGGACTCGATGCGCGCGACTCGTCCGCCGCGGCCGGCTTCGTCAACGCAATGCGGGACCTGCCGTCAAAGACCACGAAGGGCGGCATGCTCTACGTGTTCGGGCTATGACGGGCGCCGTGACTGCACGTCAGGAGCGGTTGGTGCTCCTCGTTCCGCTGGCGACGCTGCTCGTCGTCTCCGCGCTGAGGAGCGGCGTGATGAACGCCTTTGCCCGGCCAGTCGCGAACACGACCACGCTCCGCGTCTGCGCCGACCCGAACAACATGCCGTTCTCCAATGCTCGAGGCGACGGCTTCGAGAACAAGATCGCGCAGATGGTCGCCCACGAGCGCGGGGCGACCGTCGAATACACCTGGTGGGCACAGCGACGCGGATTCGTGCGCAACACGCTCAACGCGCACGAGTGCGATCTGGTCGTCGGTACGGTCGCCGGGATGGAAATGCTGACGACGACGCGGCCCTACTACAAGTCGAGCTACGTGTTCGTTTCGCGGCGGGATCGGCATCTCGGTATTCGATCGTTCGACGACAGCGCACTTCGTCGACTGAAGATCGGCGTGCAGCTCGTCGGCGACGACTTCGCGAACACGCCGCCCGTCCACGCCCTCGCCGCCCGCGGGCTTCGACGGAACCTGGTCGGCTTCACGCTCTACGGAGATTACCGCACGGCGAATCCGCCCGCGCGCATCATCGACGCCGTCGCGAATGGCGCCGTCGATCTTGCCGTCGCCTGGGGGCCGATGGCCGGCTATTTCGCGGCGCGGTCACGCGTCCCGCTCGACGTGGTGCCGGTGTCGCCCCGCATCGACCTGCCCTTCCTGCCCTTCGTCTTCGACATCGCCATGGGCGTGCGACATGGAGACTCGACCTTCCGTCATCAGCTCGATGATTTCATCGAACATCGCCAGGCGTCGATCGACAGCTTGCTCGCGTCCTACGCCGTGCCACGCGTCGATCGCGCCGTGAGCAGAGGGCTCGCGCGTGCGCCGCGCGCCTCTCGGAGGGGAAGCTGAAGGATGAGACGCATACTCTGCGCGGCGATCGTGGCCTGCTCGCTTGCCGTAGCGTGCGAGCGCGAAGAACGCAGGTTGAACCAGTCGTCGCCGAACGGGCCGGCCGTGTTCGTCGCTCAGGTCCCGCTTCAGCCGGGCCCGACGCTCGTCACGGACACCGCCGAGGGGCCGTTCGACGATAATGCCTATGGAACATCCGAGGGCCAGCAGCTCTTCGAGCAGATGAACTGTAGCGGGTGTCACGGGAATGGCGGCGGCGCGATGGGACCGGCGCTGATGGACGACGAGTGGACGTACGGCAGCCTGCCGAATCAGATCTTCGCGTCGATCGCCGAAGGGCGCGCCAACGGCATGCCGTCGTGGAAGTACAAGCTCACGAATCAACAGATCTGGGAGCTCGTGGCCTACGTCCGCTCGCTCAGCGGACTCACGCCGAAGAGCCCGCGGCCGGCGCGTGAGGACCACATGATGGTCAAACCGGCGCCGAACCAAACTCCAAACGCGAAGCCCAAGAACACGGGCTTGCCGGGCGCGTCGCAGCGACCGTAGCCATGCAGATCCAGTCAGCGCTCGACGCGGCGTCGCTCCAGGCACGCTCGATCGAACATCTCTGGTGGTGGATGTTCGGCGTCGGCGGCGCGATCTGGCTCGCCGTCATCGCGGCCATGTTTTTTGCGCTTCGCGCGGCCCGCGGGCGTCGGGGCAGCGACGATCTCCAGCACGTTCCGGCGGAGTCGCACAAGGGGCTCGAGCGAGTCGTCTCCGGCGCCGTGATCATCACGGTCCTCGTGCTCACCGCGTTCTTGGTCGCCGACTACGGTGTCGGACGCGCGCTCGCCGCGCATCCGTCGCGGGCACTCACGATCGAAGTCATCGGGCACCAGTGGTGGTGGGAGGTTCAGTACGACGACACGAATCCGAGCCGGCGACTCGTCACGGCGAACGAAATTCACATCCCGACCGGCGAGCAGGTTCAGCTCAAGCTCAGCGCCGCCGACGTGATTCACAGCTTCTGGGTTCCGAATCTGCAGGGCAAGCGCGACCTGATTCCCGGCTACACCACCACGCATTGGATCAAGGCCGACAAACCCGGGACCTACCGCGGACAATGCGCGGAGTTCTGCGGGCTCCAACACGCGAAGATGGCGCTTCACGTCGTCGCCGAGTCGCCGTCCCAGTTCCGTGCCTGGTTCGCGCAGGCGTCGACGCCGAATAACCCGCCGTCCGATTCGACGTCGCTGTACGGGCAGCGCGTTTTTCTCACCGCTGGCTGTTCGGTTTGCCACACGATCGGCGGCACGACGGCGCAAGCAACCATTGGCCCGTCGCTGACCCACTTCAAGAGCCGGGCAACGATCGCCGCGGGCACACTGGCCAACACCCGCGAGAACGTCGAAGGGTGGATCGCCAATCCGCAGGCAATCAAACCCGGCACACGCATGCCGGCCGTCCCACTCAAGCCGGCCGAGCTCACCGCGCTGGTCTCGTATCTGGAGACGCTCAAGTGACCCCGCGCGACGAGAATCGCACGCTCCCGGCGGACGTCACACTCGCCGACGAGGAGCTCGAGCGCGAAGCGTCTCGGCTCGACGCCGTATGGCAGACGAAGCGCGGGTTGTGGGGCTGGCTGACGACCGTCGATCACAAGGAGATCGGCCGGCGCTATCTCGTGACGACGTTCTTGATGTTCATTGCCGGCGGCATCGAAGCCGCGTTCATGCGGACGCAGTTGATGCGGCCCGGGAATACCCTGCTCGGTCCGGACAAGTACAACCAGCTCTTCACCACGCACGGCACGACGATGATGTTCCTGTTCGCCGTGCCGATCATGACGGCGATGGGCATCTACTTCGTGCCCCTGATGGTCGGCGCGCGGAGCATCGCCTTCCCGCGACTCAACGCGTTCGGGTATTGGACGTACGTCGTCGCCGTGGTGTTCCTCTACGTCTCGCTGTTCGCGAACACGGCGCCGGACGTCGGATGGTTCGCGTACGTGCCGCTCTCCGGCCCGCAGTATTCGCCGGGCCACCGCGTGGACGTCTGGGCGCAGGTCGTGACGTTCACGGAGATCGCGGCGCTCGTCGCCGCCGTGAACATCATCGTGACGGTGTTCAAGATGCGCGCGCCCGGCATGTCGCTCAACAGGGTGCCGTTGTTCGTGTGGGCGCAGCTCGTCGTGTCGTTCATGATCGTGTTCGCCATGCCGTCGGTCGCCACGGGGAGCACGCTCATGCTCGCCACCGATCGCGCGATCAACATGCACTGGTTCAACCCCGCCGAAGGCGGCGACGCGCTCCTCTGGCAACACATCTTCTGGTTCTTCGGGCATCCGGAGGTCTACATCATCTTCCTGCCCGCGCTCGGCTTCATCACGCCGATCGTCGAGACGTTTTCGCGGCGGAAGGTGTTCGGCTATACCGCGCTCGTCATGTCGAACATCACGACGGCGTTCTTCTCGTTCGGCCTGTGGGTGCACCACATGTTCGCCACGCCGATTCCCGAGCTCGGGCAAAGCTTGTTCACCGCGGCGAGCATGCTGATCGCCATTCCGACGGGGATCCAGATCTTCTGCTGGCTCGCCACCATCTGGTCGGGGCGTCCGGAGCTTCGGACCCCGATGCTGTTCGTCCTCGGCTTCTTTTTCACGTTCGTGAATGGCGGCATCACCGGTGTGATGCTCGCGTCGGTCGCGTTCGACAAGCAGGCGCACGACACCTTCTTCGTCGTCGCGCATCTGCACTACGTGCTGATCGGCGGCGGCGTGATGCCGTTATTCGGGGCGTTCTACTTCTGGTTCCCGAAGATCACCGGACGAATGCTCAGCGAGACCATGGGCAAGGTGAACTTCTGGCTGTTCGTCATCGGCGTGAACGTCGCGTTCTTCCCGATGCACGTGCTCGGTCTCAACGGCATGCCGCGACGAGTTTACACCTACCTCCCGGAAACCGGTTGGGGACCGCTCAATCTCGTCGCCACACTTGGCGCGTACGCGATCGCGGTGTCCGTGGTGGTGTTCATCGCCAACGTCATTCGCTCGTTGCGTCGGGCTCCCGACGCGGGCCCGAATCCGTGGGATTCGTCGGGACTCGAGTGGGCTGTGTCGTCGCCGCCGCCGCCCTACAACTTCGTCCACACGCCGATCGCCACGAGCCGCCATCCGCTGTGGGACACGGCGATCGATTTGCCGGTGATCACCGGACTGCGTTCCGATCGGCGTGAAGTGCTGCTGACGACGGCATTCGACGCGCGGCCGGAATCGAGGCACTACCATCCGGCCGACTCGATCTGGCCGGTG
>DATLPC010000162.1:0-10571 GCA_035535975.1 Gemmatimonadaceae bacterium
CCGAGGTACACGCGCAGCGTTTGGAACACGTCATTCAGCGGAATGCCGAGCTGCTTGACCTTGTCCCGATCGACGTCGGCGAAGAGCTGCGGGACGTTCACCTGGAATGTCGAGAACTCGCCGGTGAGACGCGGCGTCTGATACGCTCGCCCGAGCAGCGCCTGGGTCGATGCATAGAGCACCGAGTCGCCGAGGCCCGCGCGATCTTCGATCATCAGCTTGAATCCGCCGATCGCCCCGAGGCCGTTCACCGCCGGCGGCGGGAACACGCCGACGTAGGCGTCTTGAATCGCGCTGAACTTCTGGTTGAGAGCCGCGACGATCGCACCCGCGCTCGTTTGCGGAGTCTTTCGCTCGTCGAACGGCTTGAGGGCGATGAAGACCGCCGCGGCGTTCGGCTTGTTCGCGAATCCGTTGATGGAGAGCCCGGGGAACTGCACCGCGTGCTCGACGCCCTCCTGCTGGAGCGCGATCTCGCCCATGCGCCGCACCACGGCTTCGGTACGATCGAGTGACGCCGCGTCCGGGAGCTGCGCGATCGCGACGAGATACTGCTTGTCCTGCGCCGGCACGAAGCCGGCGGGCACGCGCGAGAAACCAAGTACGCCGAGCAGCACCAAGCCGCCGTAGGCAACGAGTGCAATGCCGGAGCGCCGCGTCAGGCCCTTCACGATCGTGCCGTATCGGCCCGACAAACCGGCGAAGGCACGATTGAACGGCCCGAAGAGCCAACCGAGCGCCGCGTTCATGACTCTCGTCGGCGCGTCGGCGCGAGCGCCGCGCGGCTTGAGCAGCACCGCCGCGAGCGCCGGCGACAGCGTCAGTGAATTGAACGCCGAGATGAGCGTCGAGAACGCGATCGTCAGTGCGAACTGGCGATAGAACTGGCCGGTCAGGCCGCTGATGAATGCGACGGGAACGAACACCGCGCAGAGCACGAGCGCGATCGCGATGATCGGACCGCTCACCTCTTCCATCGCCCGGTGGCTCGCGTCGAGCGCCGAGAGGCCCTCTTCGATATGCCGTTCGACGTTCTCGACGACGACGATCGCGTCGTCGACGACGATGCCGATCGCCAGCACCATGCCGAACAGCGACAATGTGTTGATCGAGAAGCCCGCGGCGAACATCACGGCGAACGTACCGACGATCGAGATCGGCACCGCTGCCAGTGGAATTACCGACGCACGCCACGTCTGCAGGAAGAGCACGACGACAAGGACGACCATCAGCGTCGCCTCGAGCAGGGTGCGGATGACCTCGTGAATCGAGTCGCGGACAAAGACGGTCGGGTCGTACACCGCCGACCATTCGATCCCTTGCGGGAAGCGCGTCTTGAGCTCGGCCATCTTCTCGCGTACGGCGCTCGACAGCGCGAGCGCGTTCGAGCCCGGCGCTTGGAAGACGACGATGGCGACGGCCGCCTTGTTGTCGAGCAGCGCGCGGAGCCCGTAGTCGCCGGCGCTCAGTTGGAGACGCGCCACGTCGCGTAGCCGCGTGACCTCCCCATGCTCACCGGTCTTGACGATGATGTTTCCGAACTCCGCCTCGTCGGCGAGACGGCCCTTCGCGGTGACGGTGAGCTGGTAGGCGACCGCCTCCGGCATCGGCTGTCCGCCGACGACGCCGGCCGCTACCTGAAGATTTTGCTCGCGGATCGCTTGCACGACGTCGCTCGCCGAGAGCCCGCGCGCCGCGACCTTGTTGGGATCGAGCCAGACGCGCATTGCGTAGTCGCCGGAGCCGAACACGACGACCTGGCCCGCGCCGGGAAGTCGCCCCAGCTCATTCCGAACATTGAGCGCCGCGTAGTTGCGCAGGTACACCGGGTCGTAGCGGCCGTCCGGCGAAACGAGGTGCACCACCATCGTGATGTCCGGTGAGCGCTTCTCCGTCGTGACACCCAGAGCGCGCACTTCCTCGGGCAGTCGCGCGAGTGCCTGACTCACGCGGTTCTGTACCTGCACCTGCGCGAGATCGACGTTCGTGCCGATGGCGAAGGTGACGGTGAGATTCAGCACGCCGTCAGCCGTGGCCGACGACGACATGTACAGCATGTGCTCGACGCCGTTGATCGCGTCCTCGAGCGGCGTGCCGACCGTTTGCGCCAGCACGGTGGGGTTCGCGCCGGGATAGACCGCACGAACCGAGATCGTCGGCGGAGTGACTTCCGGATACTCGCTGATCGGCAGCGTCGTGATCGAGATCAACCCGGCCGCGAGAACGACGAGAGACAGCACGACCGCGAACACCGGGCGGTCGATGAAGAAGCGTGAGAAACGCACGAAACCGACTCCGAGAGATGGTGAGCGAGAAGAGGAGCCGCGTTACTTCGTCGCGGTCGCGACTGTGGTCGGGCCGGCGATCATGCTCGACGCCTTCGCGACGACCTTCATGCCGGGTCGCACGCGCATGAGCCCATTGATGACGACCTGTTCTCCGGGGGCGAGCCCTGTTCGCACATCACGAAGCCCGTCGACGATCGGACCGAGTGTGATCGGCCGGTACTCGACGGTGCTATCCGCCTTGAGCACGAGCACGAACTTTCGATCCTGATCCGTGCCGACGGCTTGATCCTGAATCAGCGTCGCCGCGTGCCGCTCGTTGCTGGCGAGGCGAACTCGCGCGAACAATCCCGGCGCGAATTGGTGTCCCGGATTCGGCAGCACCGCGCGGACACGAACGGTCCCCGCGGCCTGGTCGACTCGATTGTCGACGAAGTCGAGCTTGCCCTCATGCGGGAATCCCGTCTCGTTGACGAGGCCGATCTGGACTGGCGTCGTCGGGGTCCCGGTGAGGCGCATCTGCTTGAGATACGCTTGCTCGTCGCTGTCGAAGTAGACATAGATCGGATCGAGCGCGACGATCGTCGTGAGCAGCGTCGGCGACGGTGCGCCCGCCTGCACGACGTTGCCGGCCGTCACTTCGGCGCGGCCAACACGCCCGCTGATCGGCGCGCGCACCACAGTCCACTCGAGGTTGAGACGCGCCAGCTTGAGCGCGGCCTCGGCGGCGTGAATGGCGGCGTCACCTTCGGCGCGTCCGCTCACGCGTGAGTCGAGCTCTTCGCGAGAGATCGCCTGCGTGCTTACGAGACGCTGCGCGCGTTCGAGCTCGCTGTCGGCGAGCTGTTTCCGCGTGCGGGCCTGCTCGAGGGCCGCTTCCGCGCGCGCGACCTCGGCTTCGTACGGCCGAGCATCGATCGTGAACAACGGGTCGCCCTGGCGAACCATCGCGCCTTCGACGAATCCGACGCGATCGACGAACCCGCCGACGCGCGGGCGAACGTCGACGGCGTTCGTCGACTCGAAGTGCCCAGTGAACTCGGTCGCCTCGGCGACGTCGCGGCCGATCGCGGGAGCGACCGTTACCTGCGGGGTTGGCGGCGCTTGTTGTGGTTCACGGCACGCAACGAGCGAAATACCGAGGATGCCGAAGGTGGCAATGCGTAGTGAAGCGATCATGCGACACGATTCCTAGTCAGGGTTCATCCGATACCGCCGACAACCAGCTCCAGCTATGTTACTGACCGGTAACACCCCCTATGTTACCGACCAGTAACATCGGAGTCAAGGGAGGGGAACGCCTCCGCTCAAACGGTGTCTCATTGGAGTCGACGTTCGAGCGAGCGTGAAATCGACAAATCCCTCGCAAACCCGACAGCATTTCGCCATCATTGTTGCATGGATGTCCTGACATGACCCCGAAGACGAACGCTGCTCCGCCCGCGCCGCCGCGGGAGCGCATCATCGCCGCCGCCGCCGAGCTGTTCCAAAAGCACGGCATTCGGGGTATCGGCGTCGACGCGATCGCCGAGGCCGCCGGGACGAACAAGATGACCCTCTACCGGCACTTCGCGTCGAAGGACGAGCTGATCGCGGAGTGGGCGCGGGGGATCGTCGCGCAGAAGGAAGCGGAGTGGGAAGAGCTCGGCGCACGCCATCCCAACGATCCCCAAGGCCATCTCATCGAGTGGAGCCGCCGTGTGGCGTCAAAGCTCGCCGACATGGAGAAGCGCGGATCGATGTTGGCCAATGCCCTCGCCGAGCTCCCCGAGGCCGATCACCCGGCCCGCCGCGTGATCCAAGCGCATAAGACGCGCGAGCGCAAACGCGTCCAGCGCCTTTGCACTGAAGCGGGCTTCCAGGACCCCGAGCTCGCGGCGAACCTCTTCTATTTATTGCTCGAGGGCGCGTTCGCCTGCGTGCAGTGCACCGGGATGAAGCGAATTGGCGAAGATTTGGTGCGGCTGGTGGATCTCATGGTGGAGAACAGCCGGGATCCGGCGTCGCGACTGACGCGCTGATCGCGTGACGCGAGTTCGACCCGTCTTGACGCACTCTATATATGCACGTTAGTGTATATACATGACAACGCAACCAGATGCCTTTGAGACCCTCGCTGATCCGACGCGCCGCCGGATCGTGGACGCACTGCTGTACGGCGAGCAGCAGGTCAACGACCTCGTGGCCAAGGCAGGGATTCACCAATCCGGCGTGTCGCGGCATCTGCGGATCCTGCACGACGCCGGGTTTGTCGCGTTGCGGCCAGACGGACAACGGCGGATGTACTCTCTGAGACCGGAGCGGTTTCACGAGCTCGACCGATGGCTGGCGCAGTACCGCAAGCTCTGGGACGCTCGACTCGACCGCTTTGGCGAAGCGCTCGAAAAGAAACGATCCAAATCGAAGATGTCTCAACGGAGCGACGGCAAATGAGTGAGAACATTCGAAGCGCGACGACGGCAGCACCAAGGGAAGAGGTTGTCCTCGAGCGCAGGTACCGAGCGACAGTACAGGAACTGTGGGACCTGTGGACGACCAAGGAAGGGTTTGAATCGTGGTGGGCTCCCGAGGGGGCTCGCACACGGGTTCACGTCATCGAAGCGCGCCCAGACGGCGAGTTGCGGTACGACATGATCGCCGAAACACCGAAGCTGATTGCCGCGATGCAGGAACAGGGACTGCCGACCTCGCATGTCGAACGTGCCCGGTTCTCCGTGTTTCAGCCGCTGGAACGGCTGGTGCTCCGGCTCATGATCGACTTTGTACCGGGAATCGAGCCGTATGAAAGCACGATCGTGGTTGACTTCTCGGCCTCCGGCGAATGGGCGTGCATGGTGGTCACGCTGATGCCCATGCATGACGAGGCATTTACGCTGATGGCCAAGCGGGGTCTCGCCAGTCAGCTCGAGAACATCGACGAGCTCCTCCGCGGGCGAGGCCAGTAGCCAATCAACACGAACCGGGATGCCCATCTCGTGCGACCCATTCGGTACTCCATCAACGTCACACTCGACGGATGCTGCGATCATCGTGCAATGTTCGTGGACGAAGGCGTCTTTCGTCACGCGATCGACACCGTCGACAACGCCGACGCGCTTCTATATGGTCGGGTGACCTACGAGATGATGGAGGCGGGATGGCGGCAACCGATGCCGCCGGGAATCCGCCCGGTTTGGATGGAACCGTTCGCCCGGACGATTGGCGCAAAGAAGAAGTACGTCGTGTCGAGCACCCTCGACCACGTCGATTGGAACGCCGAGCTCGTGCATGGGGACTTGGCGACGAGTGTGCAGCAACTCAAGTCGGAGTCCGGAGACGGTCTGGTCGTGGGAGGCGTGACGCTCCCGCTGGCGTTGGCGAAGCTGGGATTGATCGATGAATACGAGTTCATCGTGCAGCCGAGGCTCGCGGGCCATGGGCCAACGCTGTTCGCGGGGCTATCGGAGTATGTCGACCTGAAGCTGGTGAGCCGGCTGGAGTTCGACTCAGGGGCGGTTGCGATGCGGTACGAGCCGAGAAGGTAGCCGTCGGGCGATCAGCACGCCGCAAGCTTGGACGCGGGCAGGTTCGTCGACTGTCCACGATCAAATCGTGGGGCCGATATCACGGCGCCACTCCCCGGCACAATCGATCTGCTCATACGGAGCGGTATTCGCAGATGTCAAGTTTCCTTGACATCCGGAGAACCCGTCGTTACTGTATGCTCATGACGATTCGCGATACGTGGTTCGCGAGAGCCCGTCGGCCGGTCTTCATCTGGGCCCTTGCCGCTCTCGTCACACAGCTCGCCGTGGAGGGTGTTTCTCCTCGAGAATCGGCGACGCCCACCCTCGGTCAAAAGGCGGTCCTACTCGCGCCGCTCCTTCCCCTGTTGGGGTTCATGGTCGCGTTGGTGCGCATGGTCCAGCGCATGGACGAGCTCCAGCAGCGCATTTGCCTGGAATCGGTCTTCATCGCGTTTGTTGGTTCGCTGACCGTCGCATTTGTGTTTAGCGGACTGGAAGGCGCGCATGTTTGGCGGCCTCCGTGGAGCGCGATCGGCACCGTCATGATGACGGTGTGGGCAGCCGGGTATCTGTACTCGTCCTGGAAATACCGGTGACGCCACCGATCGACGATCAATAGCGGCGTGCAAAACCGAATCAAGCAGCTGCGAGCGGAACGCGATTGGTCGCAGGCGGAGCTTGCGGAACGACTCCATGTATCGCGGCAAACCGTCAATAGCATCGAGACGGGTAAGTACGACCCAAGTCTTCCTCTCGCGTTCGACATCTCCCGGCTGTTCCGGCTGCCGATTGAGCGGATCTTCACTCCGGAACGACGCGGGGACACGAACGCATGACGGCCATCACACTCCCGAGCTCGTCGAACGTGTCCGCGCCTCCCAGTGAGACGGCGTCCGACTCACCGTTGCTCGCCGTCGACGAATTGCGCGTTGCTTATGGTCGTCGCGTGGCGGTGGACGCCGTGAGTTTCTCTGTCCATGCCGGCGAAATCTTTGGATTGCTCGGGCCGAACGGCGCTGGTAAAACGAGCACGTTGAGTGCAATCGAAGGGCTCATCATCCCGGAACGCGGCACCATTCGCGTCGCCGGCATCGATGTGCAGGAGCGTCCGCTGGATGCGCGCGCCAACCTTGGAGTCCAGCTGCAGGCGACGAGCTTTCAGAAGGATCTGACCGTGACCGAGATCGTTCGCCTCTACGGAGGCCTCTACGGCATTGTGTTGAACGCCGATGGCGCTCGAGGTGTGTTGGCCGCGATCGACCTGAGCGCCTGTGCGGGCATGAAGGCCGGCCAGCTCTCGGGTGGACAACTCCAACGTCTATCGCTGGCAACGGCTACGCTTCACGATCCTCCGCTGCTTCTCCTCGATGAGCCAACGACCGGCCTCGATCCTCAATCGCGACGGCGGTTCTGGTCCAAGATCGAAACGATGCGGGACTCGGGCCGAGCCATCCTCCTCACCACCCACTCGATGGAGGAGGCGCACGCCGTGTGCGACCGCGTCTCGATCATCGACCGCGGACGGATCATCGTGACCGGACCACCACAAGCCATCGTGGACTCCAACAAAGACCGTCCCGAGGTGAGGGCGGCTGCACGGCGGCCCGACGTGACGCTCGAAGACGTGTTCATCGGGCTGACCGGCGCTGGCGCCATCACCACATGACGCCGGCAACCTCGATGGCCCGGCGTGCGCCAATCGCCGTGGCGCCTCCTCGCGCGGGCATATGGCGAGCGCTGCTTCGCGCCGAGTTCATCGTGCAATGGCACCAGCGGCGATCGTTGGTCATGACGGTCCTCGTACCGATCACCTTCCTGCTCGCTTGGAAGGATCTCATTCCGACGGTGGGGTCGCACGCCGTTTTGGCGATCTGCATCGCCGTGGGATTGCCGGCGATGGGTTTGATGGGATTTTCTCAGACGATCGCGCGTGATCGCGAGAAGGGTGTGTTTCAGCGACTGCGCACGACGCCGACGCCAACGTCGGCCATCATGGGGAGTCGCATTCTCGTGCAGCTCGTCGTGACAATGTTCATGACGCTCTGCACCTACGCGGTTGCGAACGTCGTCGACGGGATTGCGGTCGGCGCGGTCGGCGTGGCGCTGGTTGTGGTCGCTGCACTCGTCGGTGGCATGTCGTTCCTGGCACTCGGCCTCTGTGTCGTGGCGCTCGTCAAGAGCGCGGAAGCGGTCAGCGCCGTCGGACGGTTGATCTATCTCCCCCTTGCCGTTGTCGGTGGCCTAGCCGAGGCGGGGTTGCTTGGCCCAGTGGTGAAGAACGTGGCGCGTTGGTCGCCGATCGGGACTACCAAGCTTCTGCTTCTGGCGGCAATGAGCCCGACAAGCCTGGACCTCCACGCGGCCATTGCCCTCGTGGCGACGCTTGGCTACGGTCTCCTGTTTGCGACGATCGGGGTGCGATCGTTTAGATGGTCGGTCGCGTGACCAGGATTCGATGCAGCATTGCCGTTTCGACAGCGGAGTGATATCCTCTCTCCTAGGTAGACAAAGAGAGAGACAGAGAATCCGATGTCCCCTGTCGAACTGCTCCCGGGCACGCTCGATCTGCTGATCCTCAAAGCCGTTTCGCTCGGACCGCAACACGGCTACGGGGTTCTGCTTCGTATCGGGCAGATCACCCAAGGCCGCCTGCCGGTGCAGCAGGGCACGCTCTACCCGGCCTTGTACCGCCTCGAGGACCGCGGCCTGCTCACCACCGAATGGGGTACGTCGGAGAACAACCGCCGAGCAAAGTTCTACTCGCTCACTCCCGCCGGCCGAAAACAGCTCCGCGATGAACGGTCGATGTGGGAGGAGGTCGTCGCCGGGATGACCGCGGCGCTGCGCGCGACGACGGAGTCGATATGAGCAGTCCTCTGACCCGTGTGCGCGCGTTCGCTCGCCATATCATCCGGCGACGCGACGATGAACGCGAGATGGATGCGGAGTTTCAGCATCACATCGATCTGCGCGCCGAGGACCTGGAGCGTGCGGGCCTGTCGCGACACGAGGCCGAACGCGCCGCCCGTGTGGAGTTCGGCGGCGTCGAATCGCAGAAAGAGGCGGCGCGCGATGCGCGCGGCGTACGTCTGTGGGACGAGCTTCGGGCCAACGTCGCGTTCGCGTTACGCGGGATTGTGCACCACCCGCTCCAGTCGCTGATCATCATTACCACACTGACGCTCGGGTTGGGGATCAGCGCGGTGGTGTTCGCGGTGATGAATGCGCTCGCGTTCCGCGCGCGAGTCGATCACGACGCAACGACCTTTACCCGCATCTTCGCGTCGTATCGCACCGACACGAGCGGCCCGTCGTTCCCGGGATCGGTGCCGCTGCGCGACTACCTTGCGTTCGCGCGCGAAATGCGCTCGCTGTCTCGCGTCGCGGGCTGGCAGCACGTACAGCTGTCGTTGTCCGCGGGGGCGCGACCGACGCCTGGGGCGCTCGTTACGTGCGGATTCTTCGACGTATACGGACCAGTGCGGCCGATCGTCGGGCGCGTTCTTCAGCGCGAGGACTGCGATGGGCGCGCGGCGGTCGCGGTCATCGGCAGTGACCTGTGGCACGCGAGCTTCGGCGCGGATACGAGCGTCGTCGGCCGCGTGCTGCGCATCAACGGACAGACGATCCGGATCGTCGGCGTCGCGTCGGCATTCAGCAGCGCGCAGACCGACGATCAGCTCTGGCTTCCATACACGCTGCGCGCGCTGCTGCGTTTGGGCCCAGACGATCCCGCGTCGCCGAACACAATGTGGCTGTACGTCGACGGCCGGCTGGCGCCCGGTACGACGCGCGGCGACGTCATGACCGAGGCTCGCGTGATCGCCGCGCAGCAGGACCGGGCGACGCCCGGCCGGCATACGGGGTTGTTTGTCACCAATGGCTCGCTGATCGCCAACCCAGGGAACGGCATCATCGTCAGCAGCATAGTCGCGGTCGTCTTCGCCGGTGTGGCCTGCCTCGCCGTTGTCGCATGCGCGAGTGTGTTGTCGATCCTGCTGGCGATCGCACACGGTCGGCGCACGGAGATGGCGCTTCGCATGGCGCTCGGCGCCGGAGCGCCGCGGTTGGCGGCAATGCTCGGCACCGAGTCGTTGCTCCTGGCCGGCCTGGCCGGTGCAGCAGCATGTGCGCTCACCTATCGGCTGCCGCGATTGCTGATGGAATGGATCATTCAGCGGCCGATCAATTTCTCGTTCGCTCCCGATTGGCGTGTTTTTGTCTTTCTCTTGTTCACCACGCTCCTGGCGGCGCTGGTCGCGGCGAACGCACCTATCCGCGCCGTTCTCTCGCTCGATCTGAATTCGACGCTGCGGCGAGTGCCGGACGATGTGCGCGCTGGTAAGCGTGTGGGCCGCCGGAATCGCCTGATGGCCGCCGAAGTCGGCGGCGCTGCGACGCTGCTGGTGGCGTCGATCGCGCTGATGCGGCTACCTGCGCGCATCGCCGGATCGCCGCCGCGATTCGACGCGCGACACGTGCTGGCGACGCGACTCCGTGCGCCGCAGCCGGCGGCCGGTGGTTGGCAAAGCTTCCACGACGACGTCGAGCGGACCCTCACCGCGACGGAAGGCGTTCGCGGCGTTGCGTTCGCGACCGCGGGCCCGGTGAGTGACGAGGGGACTGGAATTCTCAAGGTCACGACGACGACTGAGAAGACGCGGCGGCTGCTGCCGGCGATCGAGGTGTCGCCGACGTACTTCGACGTGTTCGGGATTCGCGTCGAGCGCGGCCGAGCGTTCACGTCGACGGACGCCGATTGCTCGGCGATTTGTCCGGC
>DATLPC010000163.1:0-1310 GCA_035535975.1 Gemmatimonadaceae bacterium
TGGACCTGCGAGAGCGATTCGGTGATTGTAATTGCCATCGCCGTGAACGATCGACGCGCAACCGCACCCGCGACGATGAGCAACGCGACGAGAATGCCGAAGCCGATCCAGAGACGGCCCCGAATCGTGTTGAGCCCTGCGCGATCGAGAACGATTCTCATTGGCCGCTCTCCACCTGGAGGGCGCCTTGATGAACGCGCGTCAGCACCATGCCTTTCCCAACCGGATCGCCGTCCGGTCTGAACCGAATCACACCGGTAACGCCATGAAACGCGTTCTCTTCGCTCAGGCCGGCGAGAAAATCACGGATCTTTTTGCGATCGGGACCAACCTTCACGACGGCCCACGCGAGCATTTTCGTCACGTCATACGCGAGCGCCGCATGTCCCTCGGGAAGCGAGTGATATCGCTTCTGAAACGCGTCGACGAACGCCTTCACTTCCGGTCGCGGATCTTGCGCGCTGAACGGCGCCGTCACGTAAACGCCTTCGGCCTTGGGGTCGGGCGCCAACGCTTGCCAGCCGTCGCTACCGACGATGGCGGCGGCGAGTTGTTGACGGCGCGCTTCCTTGAGAAACGCCAAGCCGGATCGATCGGTGCCGGCGACGAAGACGAGATCGGCGTGTTCGTGCTTGAACCAGGCGACGTATGGCTCGAAGTCCTGCTCCGCGGTGTCGTCGATCGGATCGATGCCGATGATGTCGCCGCTGAACGCTTTGCGGAAATTCTCCGCCAAGCCGCGCCCGTAGGCATTGTTCTCGTAGAGCACCGCGACGCGTTTCTGGCCGAGCTTCGTCACGAACTTCGCGAGACTGATCGCGTTGGCCGAATCGCTGGGAATGACGCGAAACGTCCACGACGAAATGCCAGTGAGCATTGGCGAGGTTGCGGTCGTCGCGACGGCAACGAGATGTTTGTCGTAGAGATGCGCGGCCGCGACCATCGCGCCGGAGTTGACGTGCCCGATCACGGCGACGACGCGTTGCGTCGTGTCGAACTCCTGTGCGATCGCGGCGGCTCGGCTGCCGCGCGCGGAATCGTCAGCGAACAGAATCTCCAGATGACGCTTGTTCGACCAATCCGGGCTCGCGTTGATTTCGTCGGTCGCGAGCTCGATGCCCTGTTTGGTGACCACGCCGTTGAGTTGCTCCAGCGGACCGGCGGCGCCCAACGTGACGGTGTTGGCGACGCTGTGAGAGCACGCCGCGAAGAGGAGAAGCGAGGCGAGTGTTGGGAACGCGATGAGCTTCCTGCGGGAGGGCGCGAACATCGATTACCGGGGTTCGAAATGATCGCCCAAGCCGCGTTGC
>DATLPC010000164.1:0-77576 GCA_035535975.1 Gemmatimonadaceae bacterium
CGCGCGCCCAGCGGGCGACGCGCAGAAGCTCTCGGCCAAGCGCATCGCGCTGCTCGACCGTTACGGCGGCAGCATGCCGAGCGGCTGGACGCGCCTCGAGTTCGAGAATTTCGAGATTCCTTACACGACGGTGTTCGCCAAGGACATCGACGCCGGTGATCTCAAGTCGAAGTACGACGTGATCATCTTCCCGTCGGACATCACGATCCAGGGCGGCGCGCAGGGCGTCGGCGCCAACCGTCGTGGCGGCGGCGGGTTCGGTGGCGGCGCGAACGCCGCGAACATCCCGGCCGAATATCAAAAGATGCTCGGCAACCTGACGGCGCAGACGAGCCTCCCGCAGCTGAAGAAGTTCGTCGAGGACGGTGGCGTGATCGTCGCCAACGGCGGCGCCACGAACCTGGCATATCAGCTTGGCCTGCCGGTGGAGAACCACCTCGTCGTGAAGGCGCCGGGCCAGCCGGATCGCGCGCTGACCGGCGAGGAGTACTACGTGCCGGGTTCGGTGCTGAGTGTCGAAGTCGACAACAAGGCGCCGGTCGCGCTGGGAATGCCGGCGCACGCCGACGTGTTCTTCGACAACGATCCGGTCTTCCGGCTCAAGCCCGACGCGCAGGCGAAGGGAGTGAAGCCGATCGCCTGGTTCGACAGCAAAGAGCCACTGCGCAGCGGTTGGGCGTGGGGACAGAATTATCTCGAGAGCGGTGTCGCCGGGATCGAGGCGTCGATCGGACGCGGCAAGGTCTACCTGTTCGGACCGGAGATCACGTTCCGCGGCCAGCCGCACGGGACGTTCAAGTTCTTGTTCAACGGGATCTATGCGCCGACGGCCCCCAGCATCGTGCCGTAAGCGGTGCTGAGCCGTCAGACGGTTTTTCGCTAAAAGCCTTTACGAATCGAAACGGGCGGCGACCACTCGGTCGCCGCCCGCCTTTTTTTTCTGATAGCTTTAGCTATTAGCCGTTCGCTGTCGGCTCAGCCCGCGACCATAACTAATGAGAAGACACAGGATAGCGGCGCTAGTTCTTGCCGCTGCGTGCCGCTCGGGAATTATCGCCGGTTCGCCGGCCGCGAGCGGAACAGTCGTCGTGAGCAACATGAACGACAACACGGCGACGTTGCTCGACGCGCGGACGCTGACGACTCTCCTCACCGTCCCCACGGGACGCGCACCGCACGAGGTCGCGATCTCGCACGACGGGCGGTGGGCCCTCGTAAGCAACTACGGCACTCGCGACGCGCCGGGCAACACCATCACCGTGATCGACGTCGACGCTCGCTCCGTCGCGCGCACGATCGAGTTGAGCGACGTTCGCCGCCCGCACGGCATGGTCTTTCTCCCGGGCGACACCATCGTTGCCGTCACCGCCGAGATGAATCGCGCCGTGCTACTCGTCGATTTTCGAACGGGCAAGACCCTCCGGGCGCTGCCGACCAACGGCCGTGCTCCGCACATCGTCGGGTCATCGAGCGATGGACGACGTCTCGTCGCCGGCAACATCGGGGAGGGCAGCATCGCCATGTTGTCGCCGATGTCGACCGACACGACGAAGACGGTGAAGGTTGGGCGGCAGCCGGAAGGTGTCGCCATCACGCCCGATGGAACGCGGGCGTGGGCTGGAAGCAATCAGGACAGCATCGTCGTGGTCGTCAGCCTGGATCGCGGCCAACCGCTCGACACGATTCGTGGTTTTGGTCTGCCCTACCGGCTCGCGATCTCGCCCGACGGGAAGAGCGTCGTCATCACTGACCCGGCGAAAGCAACCATCCGCGTGTTCGATGAGCCGACGCGCCGGCAGCGTTGGAGCATCTCGATCCCGGCAGACAGCCTGGTGGCGACGGCGGAGGTCAAGGGATCCGCCTCCCCCGAGGGCGTGACGATCTCGCGTGACTCGCGCTGGGCGTATGTGACGCTTCAAGGAAGGAACCGTGTGATCGCGATCGATCTCGAGCGTGGGACGATCGCGGCATGGGGAGTCACTGGCGTCTGGTCGGATGGAATCGGGTTTTCGCCCCGCGGACGATGACGCGATGAAACCTGTCGACTACGATCGCGTCGCCGCGGTCTTCGACGAGCGGTACGCGCGGAACCAGTACGAGGGCACGCAGAACGCACTGCTGGAATTCCTCGGCGCGGAACGACCCGCAGTACTCGAAGTGGGCTGCGGCACCGGTCACTGGCTGGCACTCATCGCGCCGCGCGTCGACATTGCTGCTGGCGTGGACCTGTCACTGAACATGCTCGAGCGCGCGCGCAAAGCCGCTCCGGGTGCGCTCCCCGTGCGGGCAACGGCCGAGCGGATTCCGTTTGCCGCTCGCTCGTTCGATCGCGTGTTCGCCATCAACGCGTTGCATCATTTCCGGGAACCCGCCGCGTTCGTCGCGGATTGTCGCCGCGTGCTGCGGGAGAAGGGATCGGTCATGACGATCGGTCTCGACCCACACACCGGGCTCGATCAATGGTGGGTCTACGACTATTTTCCGGCGGCGCTCGACGCCGACCGCCGGCGATACCTTCCCACGGCGCACATTCGCTCGATGTTCTTGGCGGCGGGCTTCGTTGATACCTGGACGAGCGTAGCCCAGCACCTTCCCGCCGAACGCTCGTTCGATCTCGCCGAGACGCAAGGCGTGTTCGATCGTCGATCGACGTCGCAGCTTCTGGTCATCGGGGATGACGAGTACGAAGCCGGCATGCGCCGTATTCGAGCGGAACGCCCCACGCTTCGCGCAGACCTCCGGCTCTACGCGACGTTCGCATGTGTCGATCGCAATCGTTCAGCCTAACCTGTCCATTCACGCGGATTGTCGATGCCGAAGGTCAGTATTTGCATTCCGACGTACAACGGCGGGCCCTACCTCGCCCAAACGCTCGATTCCGTCGCGGCGCAGACGTTCGCCGACTTCGAGGTCGTGCTTGTCGATGACGGCTCGACCGACGAGACGCTGGCGATTGCCGAGCGGTTCGTCGCCGGCGAGCGCCGCGCCCGGCTGATTCGTAACGCCGTTCGCGCCGGGTCGAGTGCCCGCAACTTGCAGCGTTGCGTCGAAGAAT
Organism: Gemmatimonadaceae bacterium; assembly: GCA_035535975.1. Lineage (GTDB taxonomy): Bacteria > Gemmatimonadota > Gemmatimonadetes > Gemmatimonadales > Gemmatimonadaceae > JAQBQB01. Next base: position 3,056 of record DATLPC010000164.1, read on the forward strand.
CCCGTGGCGAGTGGATCAAGCCGCTCCAGCAGGACGACCTCCTCTCGCCCGATTGTCTTGCGCAGATGGTCAATGCGGGAGAGCGGGGGCCCTTGGTCTTCGGCCTTCACGACTACGCTTTCTCGCCCGATACCGACGACACCGTCCGCCGGTTTTACGAATCGTTACCGACTCTGGGTGTCGAGCTTCCAACGCCCTTTGTGCCGGCGGACGAAGCCTGCGCCGCGTTCATGCGCAACCCGTTCATCAACTTCATCGGCTCGTGGAGCACCAGTCTGATTCGGCGGGACTGCATCGAGAAATACGGGCCCTTCCACAAGACAATCATCTTCTTTCCGGATCTCGAATACTGGATGCGCGTCGGAACGAACGAGGGGATGTCGATCGTCCCCCAGCGCCTGTCGACGTACCGCGTCCATGGACAGTCGATCAGCGGAAGCATCCGTCGGGATCCGCTGGCCCATTATCGTGGAGGACTGGACTGGGCCCTCCTCGCCTACGCGGTCGCCCGCGATTCGCAGTACGCGAGGTTCCGCGAATTTGCCCTTCGGTGGGATCCGCCGTTCGATGCCGAGGCTGGGTTCCTGGACCAGATGCTCGACTGGCGTTGGAAGGCCCTCGAGGCGAGCCACCGGGACCGTGATCGGAGTCTGTTGGAAGCCTTCAACACGTTCTGCGAGCGGAACCCAATGCTTCGCGACGCCCTTCGTGAGCACGACCGGGGCATGCCGGCGTGGCTACGCTTCAAGCAATTCCTGAAGGCGCGCGTCTAGGCGACGTTATCGGCCGACGATCAGCCGCGCAGTACGCTCGGCGAGCCACGGCGCAATGGAGTATTTCGCCGTGTCCACGGAGATGTAGCCGCGATCCACACTCATGACGAACCTGTCGCGCCGATGCAGCGTGCTCGCCCGGTCGGCCAGTGAACCCTGACCAATGGCGTACACCCAGCCGCCGTGCACCTCGAGCGACGGGTTTGTCGCCACTCCCGCCACCGCCGGGAAGTATCCCGTTAGCGCGGCGAGCACCTCGGACTGGATTCGAGCGTTGCGCTCGGGCGACAATATCGCGCACTCGCGCGGCGGCTCGATCTCGTGTCCTTCGGCGAGCAAACCTACCGGGTACCAGGACAGATACACTCGGCCGTCGCGATAGCGCTTGACGTCGCCGAATGGTCCGGTCACGAGGACGGCACTCGGCAGCTGTGACGCGTCGCCGCGGCCGAAGACCGCGGCGCGAAAGCGGTGCGACCACGGAGCATCCGGCACTATCCCAAGCGTCGCGTCCACGGCCGGCCGGCCCTCCCAAAGGGCGTTGACGACGAAGTCGAACGGCCCGAGCTCGTCACCACTCGCGGAGCGAGCCCGGATTTCCATGCGATCGCCGTCCAGCCGGCGAACCGATTCGACCCATGTATCGACGTGGACGTCGATGCGCGGTTCCGCTCGGACGGCCTCGACAAGCAGATCGGCGATGGGTACGGTCGAAACCGAGACCTCGTTCACGCGAAATCCCGCGACCACTTCGTCCGAGCACGAGACTTGGGCGAGCTCGCTCGGCGAGAGCCGTCGAACCACACCAGGCGACAGATCGGAGAGGTAGGTCTCACCCGAGCGGGCCGCCATTCCGCTCGCCAGTTGCGCGACGCGGCCGGCGTAGGCAGTAAACGATTCCAGATCGACGACGGACCGGCGGTGCAGCATGAAGTTGTCGTCGATCGTGCAGAACGCATCGAGCGCGCGACCGATATGGCGTTCGACGAGCCGCGAGAAGGCGAGCGCACCCGGGATCAGGCGCTCCGCCGTACCGAGCTCGGTATCGGCGGCATATAGGTAGCCGAGATGGATCTTTCCTTCGTTCCATCGGCTGGCGCCCTGCATCAGCTCTGAGCTGCCTTCGATGAGCGACACTGACTCGCCGCGACGCACTAGCTCCAACGCCGTGCAGACGCCGAGCATCCCCCCGCCAAGGACGGCGATCCGGCGCGGCTTCACGAGATGACCTGTGCCGCGCGGCTCGCTCTGACAAAGTCGTCCCATTCCCGGATATACTCAGAGGAATCGAACGGCGTATCAGTCAAAACGAGGCACACGGCATTCGCCGAGAAGTTGTCGAGATGGACCCACACCAGCGTCGGGATGTAGAGGCCGTGGTGCGAATCGGCGAGCTGATAGCTTTTTGAACCGCCGGCGTCGGATACCTCGACGCGAAAGCTCCCAGCGACTGGCAGCAGGAACTGCCGACTCGAGCGGTGGGCGTGTCCCGCTCTGGACGCTCCCTGCCGCACGCCGTGAAGAAAGAACACGCGCCGAATCTCGAAGGGCACGTCTCTACAGGCTTCCATCGCGGTCAGGATCCCGCGATCATCATCAAAACTGGGCAGCTCGAGCAGGCGAACGTCGGCGATACTCATCGAGAAACGACATCGTTGGAGATGTAGTTACGACGGACTCGCGCGGCGTCGCGCAACGAGCCATTCTCCGAGGGAGTGGGATTCGGCGTCACCGGAACATACCCAAATACTTATGGATCTCGCGCAAATTTTCATTGCTCGCTCGCGATACTATCTGCAAATGGAGTATCGGACCAAGATCCGCGCGGCCGTGGAGGCCCTGCCGACGGACGCGCTCTGGTGGCGGGCCAACGATCAGTCGAACAGCGTCGGCAACCTGCTGATGCACCTCGCCGGCAACATCCGGCAGTGGATCGTCGCCGGCGTCGGGCGCGCCACGGATCGTCGCAACCGCGACGGCGAATTCGCGGCGCGGGGCGGTGCGACCGCGGCCGAGCTCCTCGGCATCCTCGATCAGGCGCTCGACGACGTGGATGCCGTCCTCGCCAAATTGACGCCGGACGACCTTGCGTCTCGGCGCACGATTCAAGGTCGCGAAGTGACTGTGCTCGAGGCGGTGTATCACGTCGTCGAGCACTTCGCGTTGCACTCGGGACAGATCATCCTCCTCTCGAAGATGCACGCGCCGTTCGGCGTTCGGTTCTATGACGATGCGGGTGGCTTGGCTCGCCCGCTGTGGCCGGAGCTCTCACGCACGCCGATCCCCGACGACCAGGTGCTATGATCACGCAACGAACGATCGGCGTCGCGCTGGCGCTCGCGGCAACGGGTCTGTTCGACGTCCGAGCGCAACAGCCAACGCCGCCGACCCCGGCGCAAGTCGCCGAGCGACAGCGCGCCGCCGACAGCGCGTTGCGCAACGACTGGGCGAATCTGCACCGCTATCGCGAGGCGAACGGGCAGCTTGCCGCGCCCGCGGCCAACGAGAAGCGCGTCGTTTTCATGGGCAACTCGATCACCGAAGGCTGGGCGCGTTTCTTCGCCGACGAGTTCCCCGGGAAGCCCTACGTCGGCCGCGGCATCAGTGGGCAGACGACCCCGCAGATGCTCGTGCGCTTTCGCCAGGACGTCGTGGCGCTCAAACCGGCGGTCGTCGTCATTCTCGCCGGGACGAACGACATCGCCGGCAACACCGGACCGTCCACGCTCGAGATGATCGAGGACAACCTGGCGTCGATGACGGAGGTCGCGCAGGCGAATCACATCCGCGTCGTGCTCTGCTCCGTGTTGCCGGTGTTCGACTACCCCTGGCGTCCCGGCCTCGAGCCGGCGCAGAAGATCGTCGCTCTCAACGCCTGGATCAAAGCCTACGCCGCCCGCGTCGGTGCCACCTACGTCGACTTTCACTCGGCGATGGCCGACGAGCGGCAGGGTATGAGAGCCGACCTGGCGCGCGACGGCGTTCATCCGACCGAGGCCGGCTACAAGCTCATGGTCCCTCTGGTGGAGCGAGGAATCATCGACGCGCTGCGCAAGCGCTAACGCTCAGGGCAGGTTGAGGCGACCAACCAACGTCTCGAACCGTGGGTGCGACCGGAGCGGATCCATCAGCGGATTCACTCGGAGATAGGCGACCCAGCCGCGGCGGTCGTCCAGCGCGCGCTCGGCCCAATCCAGCGTGCGATCGATGTTGCCCAGCCCCACGTGAATGGTCGCAAACGCGACCGGGGAGACGTAGCCCACCTTCGCGTGTGCCTCGAGGCTGGCGAGAATGGACTCCGCCTCGTCTCGCTGCCCGGACATCGCGAGTGCGTACCCGAGTGACGCTTGCGTGTACGTTCCGGCCCCCGGCATGCAAACCGCTTCGCGCAGCACTCGCTCGGCCTCGGCCAATTTCCCTTCGGCGGTGAGCGCGATGCCGAGCACGCGGAAGTTTTCTTCCGCGTTCGGGTTCATTGTGATCGCGCGCTCGAGATGGAAGCGCGTCTGGTCGTAACGACGCGCGTAGTAGTACGCCCAGCCAAGCGAGCGCCGCGCGGACACCGAGCCGCCATCCAATTCGACCGCCGTGTGCGCCTCGACGAGCGACTCGCCGGTGGCCCCGAGTGCACACAACAAGAACGCGTACCACTGATGCGCCGACGCGTAGCGCGGATTCAGCTCGATCGAACGGCGGAATTCGCGGCCCGCCTCGAGCCAATCCCAATCGTAGATGAATCGACACCAGGCGAGCGACGCGTGCGCCTCGGCGAGCGAATCATTGAGCTCGATGGCGCGCAGGGCGTATTTCTTGGCGTGCGCGAACCCTTCGTCGACCGGTACGCTACGATAGTCGACGAACAGCGCGTACGAGTCGGCCAGGCCGCTGTAGGCGAGCGCGTACGTCGGATCCTCGGCGATGGCTTGCTCGAAGTACTTGATGCCCGCGGCGACGCCTTCCTGGTTGCGACGATTCCACTCGTAACGGCCTTTGAGATACAAACCGTAGGCGCGCACGTTGTCGGTGTAATGGCGGACCGGCGCGGCGCCGATGTCGGCAAACCAGGTGGCGCGCAACGTATCGACGATCGTGCGCGCGATCTCGTCCTGGATGGCGAACACGTCGTCGAGCCGGCGATCATAGCGTTGCGACCAGAGCAGGCGGCCGTCGTCGGTCGACGTGAGCTGCGCCGTAACGCGCAGCCGGTTCTCCGCGCGACGCACCGTACCCTCGAGTACGACCGACGCCCCGAGGAGCGCGCCGATCGTGCGGATGTCCTGCAGCTTGCCCTTGAGCGCGAAGACGGACGTCCGCGACGCGACGCGGATACCGTCGACCTTGGCGAGGGCGTCGATCAGCTCGTCGGTGAGGCCGTCGCTCAGATATTCGTTGTCCGGATCCGGGCTGGCGTTCACGAACGGCAACACGGCGATGCTGCGCGTGAGCGTCGGTAAGCCGTGCGCGCGCGGTGAAGCCGGCGCGCGTAACGCTTTGGTGAACTCTTCGATCGTCGCGAAGCGGAGCACGGGGTCGACGGAGAGTGACTTCGCGAGCGCGTCGTCGACCGACGGATCCACTTCGGGGCGCAAGGAGCGTATGCGACGCGCGACCTCTGTCACCTGCTTGGCCATCGTGGCGCGTGCATTCGCGCCACGATGGGGCGGCTCGCCGCTCAGCATCTCGAATAGCACGCAGCCGAGACTGTAGACGTCGGTCCGCGCGTCGAGCTCCGGCTCCCCCGCCGCCTGCTCGGGGCTCATGTACTCCGGCGTCCCGACGACGATGCCGGCGCCCGTCACCGCGTGGTGGGGGTCGGAGGGAGACGACGCCCGAGCGATGCCGAAGTCGGTCAAAAGCGCGTGTCCGTCGGCGAAGAGAATGTTCTCGGGCTTCACGTCGCGATGGACGACGCCGGCGCGATGTGCAAAGTCGAGGGCGTCACCGACTTCACGGGCGATGCGCAGCGCTTCGCGGACGGCGAGGCGGCCCTCGCGTTTGAGCCGGTCTCGCAGCGAGCCGCCCGCGATGTATGTCGACACGTAATACAGCATCCCATCCACTTCGCCCGAGTCGATCAGCGGCACGAGGTGCGGGTGCGACAAACGCGCGGCGAACGCGATCTCACGCTGAAAGCGCTCGACGCCGATCGTTGCCAAGAGCTCCGGGCGGAGGACTTTGACCGCTACCTGCCGGCCGTGCTTTCGCTCCTCGGCGAGGTAGACCGTCGCCATCCCGCCCGACCCGATCTCGCCTTCGATGACGTATCGGTCGGCGAGGATCGTATGGGGGAGCAAATCGGCCCGGCGCGTCGAGTTCCGAGGGACCGACGGATGCGTGGGCATGATGTAGGATAATCCGCCAACGATGGGCACTCCAACCTCTCACTCGTATGGGGGGAAAATCGTACGGGGAGGCAGGGAGCTAGCCGATCCCGCCGGGCGGCCGGCGGCGGCAGCTTAGTGATAAACCCGTCGAGAGGCCAGAATGTCCCTACCGATTTCGATTGGGCGCTTTGTGGCTGTTTGGCTGATCATGGCCGCGGCGATGAGTGTGAGCGGCGTCACACGCGAGCTTCTGTTCAAGCGCATGATGAACGCCGGAAGCGCCGACGCGTTGAGCGCCATTGTCGGCGTCGCTTTGATCGCGCTGATCACTTCGATCGGTTTCGGCGCCATCCAGGGGGCGACCGTTTCGGGACTGTTGGCGCTCAGCGCCGCGTTGGTCGTCGCGACCGTGCTGTTCGAGACGGCGTTGGGTCGTCTCGTGGACCACAAGTCGTGGAGCGAGTTGCTCGCACACTACAACCTGTTCCGCGGCGAGCTCTGGCCGCTGGTTCTCGCCTGGCTGGCGGTGACGCCCTTCGTTTGGGCCAGGTGGGCGCGACGGGGCTAGCCGTCGGCGACACGCGTGCGAACATTCGTGCGACTCCTACCAAGGTCCGTCATGCGTCGTATCCAAATGATTGCCGGCGCCGGTGTGATCGCGGCCGCCATCGCGTGCTCTAACTCACCGCCGTCATCCGCCGCTGCACCATCCGCGGCTTCCCGCGGCAGCCTCGCCCGCGTCTACTACTGGCGGGCCAAACCGGGGAAGCTCGCCGAGTACACCGACTACATCACGAAGATCGCCGAGCCAATCGACCACGAGGCGCAGCGGCGCGGAGCATTCATCTCAGTGACGACGTTCGCCTCGCGCGACACGACCACGCCGTGGACGCACATGCGCGTGTTCGTCCTGCGCGATTCGGCGCAGCTAGCCGGTCTCTCCGCGGCACTCGATGCCGCCGGCGTCGCGTTGGAGCCGGACAGCGTCAAGCGCCGGCAACGAAGTCAGTACGGAGCGACGTTGCGCGATCCGCTGGGGAGCGGGACGTACGAGATTCTCCCGTAGGCGCGTTTGGCTTGGTTCGCTGAGAGAGACTAGCGCTGAGGGACTCGCGGGCTAACGCGGACACGCGCAGGCCAACGCGGGCGGTAGGCGGCCTTCACACCCCACGGGCCGGGATTTGATTAAGAACGACCTCGGGATGTTTCATCACCGAAGCCTCCCGGGGTCGTTCCCAAAAAATTCTCCGCTCGAAGTGCGGATAGCGGCCAGCCAGGCGCGAAATGGCATCCCGAAAACCGCGTTAGCCCGCGCGTGTCCGAGTTAGCCCGCGTCAAGAAAGCGAGGCTATCGCGCCAGTACCAAGCTGAGGGCCCGCGACAGTAGATCCCTCGCTCGCTCGTTCACTCGGGATAACAGCGTTCGCTACTTGACCAACTCGAGGGCCCGCTCCGACGCCGCGGTGGCCAGCCAGGCCCGGTAGCGAGGCTCGCGGCCGTGGACGATGTCGAAGAACGTCTTCTGGATGTGCTTCGTCATCTGCCCGGGCTTCCCCTCGTTGATCTTGCGGCCATCGACCTCGGTGACCGGCATGATCTCGACCGCCGTGCCCGAGAAGAACATCTCGTCGGCGTTCTCGATGTCGCCCACGGTCATTGGGCGAATGGTGACGGTGATACCCAAATCGCGGGCGATCTGGATCACGCTGTCGCGCGTGATGCCCATGACGATCGATGCGTCGATGTCGTTGGTGATCAGCGTCCCATCGCGCACGACGAACAGATTCGCGCCCGAGCCCTCGGCGACATCGCCCTTCGAGTTGAGGAGGATCGCGTCGTCATAGCCCCGGCGAATCGCTTCCTGAACCGCGCGCACCGAGTTCGTGTAGTGGCCGCCGCATTTTACGTAGGCCGGAAGCGTGAGCGAGTCGATGCGGCGGACCGTCGACACTGTCACGCGAACGCCCCGGTCGGCGTCGCTCGCGAAATACATTCGCCCCGGAACGGCGATGATCGCCACCGTGACCGGGCACTCCTTCGGCCACACCGCGAAACTGTGCGAATCAAAGAATGCTAACGGGCGGAGATACGCCGCCTCGAGACCGTTCATTCGCACGACTTCCAAGGACGCGTTCGACAGCTGCTCCACCGAGTACGGGATTTCGAGCTCGTAGGCCCGCGCCGACGCGTGGAAGCGGTGCATGTGGGCGTCGAGCCGGAAGATTGCCGGTCCGTCCGGCGTAGGATACGCGCGCATGCCCTCGAATACGCCCGTGCCGTACTGGAGCGCGTGGGCGCTGACATGCACCTGCGCGGAATCCCACGGCGTGAGCTCGCCGTTCATCCAGATGAATTCGGTCTTCGTGAAAGGGGGCATGGGCGTCTCCGAGACGGATGGCGTGCAACGATCCCGGGGAGTATGCGATGCGGAGCACTGGAACAGCAAGACGCCATCACTGGCAGTTTTCCCCGCGACACGCGAAGATTGGCGAACGGCCCCCTCCGTTGCGGCCGTCACACTCCCACGGATCTCACTCCACGGCATGCGACGACTCCTCAGGTGGATCGCCATCAGCCTCGGCAGCATTGTCGCCGTCGTCGTGGGAATCGTCCTCGGCTTGTTCGTCCTGGGAAGAGTGAAAGCGGGCGAGCTGCCCGAGTTCGCGGTGCAACCGCCGCTCATTCCGTCGGACAGAGCCTCGATCGCGCGCGGCCGGCACCTCGCCGAGGCAGTGGCGCTCTGTACGGAATGCCACCAGAACGGCCTCAGGGGCCGAAACCTCGGCTTCCCGCCGCTCGTCGCCAGGCTCGTCGCGACCAATCTCACGTCCGGCGAGGGGGGCGTCGGTGGACGCTACACCGCTGCTGACTGGGATCGCGCCATCAGGCATGGCATCGCGAGGGACGGCCGCAAGCTCGTCGTCATGCCGTCGGAGTCTTACTCGGAGATGACCGACTCCGACTTCGCGGCCCTCGTCTCCTTTCTCAATACGCTCACGCCGGTCGACAATGAGCTACCGGCGAGCAGGATCGGAGTACTAGGCAGCGCGCTCATCGGGGCGGGACGATTTCCCTTTCCCGCGGACGTCGTGAACCACGAAGCGGTGGGCCAGCGCACCGTCACGAAGGGCGTGACGGTGGAGTACGGCTCGTACCTCGCGACGTTGGCCAACTGCCGCGCGTGCCATGGGCCGGAATTGCGTGGGACAACGAGTCGAGTCGGACCACCGCCTGCTCCGAGTCTCATCGATAGCACGCGCGACTGGTCCGCGGACGACTTCCGGAAGGCGATTCGAAGCGGACGCACGCCGGCCGGACGAGCGCTCGATCCTCAAAAGATGCCTTGGCCGCGTCTCGCCAATCTGACCGACGACGAGCTGGACGCAGTGTTCGAGTACGTTCGCTCGATCGCGACCCGCTGACCGGCGCCGGCGCGCTAGATGTCGCAGATCTGAAACGCCTGCTTGAGCGACGTCAGTGGATCGCGCTTCGGAACGAACTCTTGTCCGACGAATCCGGTGAAACCCGTGTCGGCGATCGCCTGCATCACCCGCCGATAATTGAGCTCCTGCGTGTCGTCTATCTCCGCGCGGCCGGGAACCCCGCCGGTGTGGTAGTGAGCGATGTGCTGTGAGTTGCCGCGGATCGTCGCCACGACATCTCCTTCCATGATCTGCATGTGGTAGATGTCGTACAGCAGCTTGAGCCGCGGTGACGCCACGCCCTTCACGACTTCGACCGCCCACGCCGTGTGATCGGCGTGATAGTCCTTGTGATCCACCTTGCTGTTCAACATCTCGAGGCAGAGCGTGACGCCATGCTTCTCCGCCGTCGGGGCGACGCGCTTGAGCCCCGTGATGCAATTGGCGATGCCCTCGCCGTCGGACATGCCGGCTCGATTGCCGCTGAACACCACGATGTTCGGAATTCCCGCCGCGGCGACGAGCGGAAGCATGCGCTCCGCGTCGGCGACGAGCTTGTCATGGTTGTCGAGACGGTTGAAGCCGACGGGAATCGAGCCGAACCCGTTCGCCATCGCACACTGAAGCCCGTGCTTTTTCGGCGTTTGCCAATCCGGCTCGCTCAACAGCTCGACGGAACTGTACCCGAACGACTTTGCCGCCTCGCACAAATCGTCGAGCGGAATGCGACCGTAACACCACCGCGAAACCGACTGCTTCAACCGTCCGGCCATCGGCCGAGTCGCCAAGTCGCCGAGCCGCCGAGTCGCCGAGTCGAGCAACCGAGCAGCCGGAACCGCCCCAAGCATCCCGATCGCGTCGCGGCGCTTCACAATTCCCGCCGTTTCATCATGGCGACGGCGTTCGACGCCGCTCGCGCCGTCAGCGCCATGTAGGTGATGCTCGGATTCTGACACGCCGAGCTGGCCATGCACGCGCCGTCGGTGATGAACAGGTTCTTCGCGTCCCACGCCTGGTTCCACCGGTTGAGCACCCCCTCCTTCGACGTCCGGCTCATGCGAGCGCCCCCCATCTCGTGGATGCAGTGACCCGGTGGATTGTTCGAGCCGTGCGTCCGGACGTTGGTGCAGCCGGCCGCCTCGAGCATCTCGGCCATCGCCGTCATCATATCCCTGTCCATCGCCCGCTCGTTCTCGCGCCAACGGACCTCGATGCGCGCGGCTGGAATGCCCCACTTGTCCTTCAGATTTGGGTCGAGCGTGACGGCGTTGTTCTCGTTCGGCAGGGTCTCGCCCCATCCTGACGCCGACAGTCCCCACGGACCGAGCTCGTTGATCAGCGAATCCTTGAACGCCGCGCCATACCCACGCATGCTGCTGCCGCGTCCCCATCCGCCCCGGCTGGAGCCACCCTGCATTCCGTACCCGCGGAGGAAATCCGGGTGCTGCGTCTTCACGTTGCGGAAACGCGCGATGTAGATGCCGTTCGGTCGCCGCCCAATCGTGCGCTTGTCGGTGAATCCCGGCACAGTGCCCGACGCGCCCGATCCGTAATGATGATCCATCACGAATTTGCCGAGCGTTCCGCTGCTGTTCGCGAAGCCGTCGGAGAACCGCGCGCTCCTCGAATTGAGCAGCAGGCGAACCGACTCGATCGCCGACGCGCACAAGAACACGATCCGCGCCGTGTATTCCCGCGATTCCATCGTGTTCGCGTCGATCACACGAACGCCGCTGGCGCGGCCGCGCTTGGGGTCGTACAGCACCTCGGCGACGACACTGTTGGGGCGCAGAGTAAGGTTCCCCGTCTTCTGCGCCGCCGGCAGAGTCGAGCCGAGGCTCGTGAAGTACGAGTGCGTGATGCAGCCCCGTTCGCACGGACCGCAATAGTGGCAGGCGAGGCGCCCGTTGTGGTTCTGCGTCAGAATCGCCGCGCGGCCGATCGTCATCACGCGCTCACCGCCGAACGCTTTGAGGATCTTCGCTCGCGCGTCCGTCTCGACGGCGGTCATCTGCATCGCCGGAAGGAATTCGCCGTCGGGGAGCTGCGACAGGCCTTCGTGCGCGCCCGTGATCCCGATGAACCGCTCGACGTACGAGTACCAGGGAGCGATGTCCTTGTAGCGAATTGGCCAGTCGTTGCCGTGCCCGTCCTTCGCGTTCGCCTCGAAGTCGAGATCGCTCCACCGATAGACCTGCCGGCCCCACGTGATCGACCGTCCGCCGACCTGACGCCCTCTAAACCATTTGAAGGGCGCGTCGTCGGGATTTGTGTATGGATTCTCGTTGTCGTTCACGAAGAACTTGTGTCCGACTTCGTCGCAAGCGTAGCAGCCGCGCTGCACCGGATGATCGCGCTCGAGCGACTTGCGATCGCCGAACCCGCGGAAGTGCATCGAATACGGCTGCACGTGCTCGACATAGTCCGTGTTCGGATCGACGGGTCCACCCGCCTCGAGGACGAGGGTCTTGAGCCCGCGCTCGGTGAGCTCTTTCGCCGCCCAGCCGCCGCTGATTCCGGAACCGACGACGATCGCGTCGAAACTCGTTTGCTCACGCATGCCGGTGTTCTCCCGGCGGCGCGCTCGCGCGGATCGGCATCGGCGCGGCCCCTTCGAAACGCCCGGGCATTACCTCGAACTTGAGCACTTCTTTCATGACCGGCTCGCTCGTGAAATAGCCGTGGATGATGAGGCCCTTGAGCCGCCAATAGGTGCGCGCGGGCTCGGCGCGTCGATTGGACTCGGCTTCGATCGACTCGATCAGCGAAGCCCGACCAGGCGGTTCGAGCTGCGCGAAGGCGTCGCCGCCATTGCTCTTCGCCCGCGCCTCGATAGCGTCGAGACCGGCCAGGAACGCGGTGCGGTCGTCATCCGTGTCGTTCTCCGTGACGATGACATCCACGAACGCCGGCACACCGACGTCGGTAGCGCTGGGTGTGTCCGAGCGGGGAAGGATCGTGTCGGCGATCGCGCCGATGAGCGCGAGATGTTGTTCGGAAAGCCCGCCGAGGATCGCGCCGCCATGTGCGATCCGAGACCAGACAGCCAGAGCGTCGCGAGGGGCAAGGAAGGAGAGCGCGGCCGCCGCCCCCGTGGCGCGCAGCAGATCACGGCGTTCCATAGTCCACTCCTTCTCGGGCCTCGATGGTCTTTCGCCAACGTTCGAGATCGGCGACTCGTTTCTCGAGCCGTCCAACATCGCTCACCGCGTGTGACGGCGTGGTCACCGGGCTCGTTGGCGGTTGGGTCACGGGTGGACGGGTCACCGCCGCGGCCGGGGCGATCGTAGTCCCAGCCGGTTTGACCTTTCCGAGCCCGGCGAGCGCGAACACGCCTCGGCCGAACGCTCCAAGCCACACGACTCTGAACAGCCGCTCCGGCAGCGCCATCTTGAACGGGCTGCGGAGCAAGAGTGGCAGACTGAAGCCAATCAGCACCATGCCGGCGAGAACGAGCACGAGGCCGCCCGTCGCGATACTGAAGTGCCCGGGAGAGTTCGGCACCGGGACGCGAAACTGGCGAACCAGCCACAGCGCGAGCACGCCTGCCGCCAACTGACCGATCGCCCACCGGATCGTTCGCTTACGAGCACGCTGTACGGCGGGATCGGCCTTCAGCTCTTCACGCCGCGCCTGTCGCTCGGCAAGCACCGCATCGAGGCCGCGCATCAACTCCGCGCTCGTGAATCCCTCGAGTCTGAGCCGTCGTGCCTCGCGGACAGTCTGCGCGGCGATCGTGATGACGACGCCGACGAGGGCGAACGGGGGAAGCAGGGAATCGACGTTGTCGGGATTGATCGAGCGGAACATGAAATAAATCATGAGCGCGCCGAGCACGGTGATCAGCGAGAATTTCCCGAGCTCCTGCGCGAACAGGCGAATCGCTGTGGGGATCTCGGGCGCGGCGAGCTGCGCGGCGTCGAGCGCTTCGACCAGTCCTTCCGCGTTGGCGAACCGCTGATTCGGATCCTTCGCGACGCAGCGATCGATCGCCTCGCCCAGGGCAGGCGGGAGATCGGGACGTCGCGACTTCATCGGCGGCAAGACGTCGGCGATCTGTCGCGCGAGGATTTTCCCCGTGGTCTCCCCAGAGACCGCCGGCGCGCCAGTCAGCGCGAAATAGGCCGTGAGACCGAGCGAATAGAGATCGCTCCGGCCGTCCACGTGGTCGCCCGTCGCTTGCTCGGGGCTCATGTACTCCGGCGTCCCGACGACTTCGCCGAGGCGAGTCAGCGCGCCGCGCGTCCCCGTCGTCGGAGCGGGCGCGGACTCGATGATGCGCGCGATGCCGAAGTCCATGACGAGGGCGCGGCCCGTCGCGCGCTCGATCATGATGTTGTCCGGCTTGATGTCGCGGTGGACCACGCCCCGGCCGTGCGCGTATGCCAGCGCGTAGCCGGTGTCCTGGAGCAGGCGCACCGTCTCGCGGATGCTCAGCGGGCCAGCGCGTCGAACGCGATCGGCGACGCTCTCGCCTTCGACGAATGCCATGGCGTAGGCGAGGAAATCCTCGGCCTCTTCCACGGCGTAGACCGGCACGATGTTCGGGTGAGAAAAGCTCGCCGCGGTCCGTGTCTCACGGAGGAACCGGTCGCGAAGCAGTCCACGGCTCGCGTACTCGGCGGGAAGTACCTTGAGCGCCACGGGACGATCCAGTTTCACGTCCCGCGCGAGATAAACGGCTCCCATGCCGCCACGGCCGAGCTCCCGCTCGATGACGTACCGGCCACCCAGTCGCGCACGGACCTGCTCGAGCTCAGTCTGCATGCTGGCTGATAATGCGGTATGTTCACGCGCCCTTCAACCCATTCCCAGATGCTTCTCATTCGCTCTGCCCTGCGATTCGCCCTTGTCGCCGCCCTGCTTGCCGGTGCCGGTCAATTGCCGGCGCAATCGCCTTCCGGCGACCCGACCGCGGCGCTCCTCCAAGAGCTGATTCGCGCCAACAGCTCAAACCCTCCCGGGAACGAGCGGCGCGTGGCCGAGGCGCTGCTGCCGCATTTCCGCGCGCTCGGCATCGACGCGAAGATCATCCCAACGCCGGATTCGACCAAGGGAGTGTTCATCGCCCGGATCAAAGGGGACGGCTCCAAGCGCCCGGTGCTCATCGCCGCGCACGAGGACGTCGTCGGCGTCGAAAGGGAGAAGTGGTCGGTCGACCCGTTCGCCGGCGTCGAGAAGGACGGGCACATCTACGGACGCGGAGCGGTCGATTTCAAAGGTGGGATGGCCGTCTTCGCGCGCGCCGTGATGATGCTCGCCGAACAGAAGATTCCACTGGCGCGCGACGTCATCTTCCTCGCCGAGGCGGACGAAGAGGGCGGTGGTGGCTACAGCACGGCGTGGCTCGCGCGCGAGCACTGGAACGAGATCGACGCCGAGTTCGCGCTGAACGAGGGCGGCTGGATCATGAAGGCGCCGGACGGGCATGTGCGATACGTGAGCGTCTCGACGGCCGACAAGCTCTCGCTCCCGCTCAAAGTCACCGCGCACGGCACGTCGACGCATTCGTCGATGCCGCGTCCGGACAACGCGATCTTCGCGCTGTCGCGCGCGATGGCGAAGATCTCGGAATACGAGACGCCGATTACCCTCACGCCGGAACAGCGCCAGTTCTTCCTGACGTTGGCCAAGACGAGCAAGCCGCCGATGTCGACGTATTATCGCGATCTCGTCGGCAATGACCCGGCGAAGGCGAAGGCGGCGGACGCGGTCGTGTCGAAAGACCCACTGATGCACTCGCTCGTTCGCAACACGATCGCGCCGACGATCATCAACGGCGGCTTCCGCATGAACGTGATCCCCGGCTCGGCCGAGGCGACGATCAATCTGCGGATGATTCCCGGCAGCGATCCGGCGCAGCTCATCGAGACGCTGAAGAAGGTCGTGGCGGACACCGGGATTCAGTTCACGCTCAGCACGGCGACATACCCACGGAACGCTCCATCGCCGACGACGACGGACCTCTATCGCGCGCTGGAGAAATCGGCGAAGGCCGTGTTTCCCGGCGTCGAGGTGACGCCCTATCTATTCCAGGCGGGAACCGATGCGGGAGCGTGGCGGTCGAAGGGCGTGCCGGTGTATGGCATCTATCCCTATCCGATCGACGACGACGAGCTGTCGCGCATGCACGGCAACGATGAGAAAGTCTCGATCGCGTCGCTGAAGCAAGGGACGGAGATGATTTACAAGACGCTCGTCGAGGTGGCGGGGCGAAAGCCAACGAGCCCGTAACCCAAGCGAGCTCACGCATTACCGTCGGCCGCTCGGCTTCTCGGCAACGACCGAGCGGGCCGGGTCGCCGAACAACCGTGCGTATCGCCGGATCCGACTGTTCGGCATATACTCGTGCCGACGCGGCGACGATGCCGATATGACCCTGGGGGGCGCCACCCTTGAGGAGTATCGCATCATGCCAAGACTTGAATCTGCGTTCCCACATGTCGCCGGGGCTGCTCTCCTGGCGATGGCAGTCCTCGCCGGCTGCCGCGATCAATCCGCCCCGACGCGTCTTTTGACGCCGGGGGCTGCGCTGAGGACTGAGGTCGCGAGCGCACCGGTCGTGAACTCGCTCGGCGACGACGGCGATGGAACGTGCACCGACACGAAGTGCACCCTGCGCGACGCAATCAGGTTTGCCAGTGGCGGCGCGACGATCACCTTCAACGTCACGGGTACCATAACGCTGGCGCAGGGCCAACTCGTCATCACCAAGAATCTGACGATCGCGGGTCCGGGCGCCGATCGGCTCGCCGTCGATGGGCACCGCAATTCGCGCGAGTTTCTCGTCACCGACGTGACCGCGACGATTTCCGGTCTGACGATGCAGAACGGACTTGAACTCGGAGGAAACACCGATTTCTTTGGCGGTGGCATTCTCAACTTTGGAACGTTGACGCTCATCAACGTCGCGATCTCGGGCAACGAATCGTCCGGCCTGGAAGGTGGTGGGATTTGGAATCGAGGCGCGCTCACGATCGTTGGCAGCACGATCTCCGGAAACGCGTCCGGCAACGGTGGCGGGATCTTAAATAGCGTTGGCACGCTCACGATCACGAATAGCACTTTTTTCGCCAACGTTGCCGCGGTAGGGGCTGCGATCGAAGATGCCGGCGCGATGACGCTTATCAACAGCACGGTCTCGCAGAACGTCGGATTGGGTGTCGGCGCCGGCGCTGCCCTCGACGTCGGGAGCCAGACGATGCTCCTCAATACGATCGTCGCAAATAACACGAATGCCGCCAACTGCTCGGGTCCGATCGCGACGGACGCGGGCTTCAACATCGAGGACGGAACGACGTGCGGCTTCACCGCCGGCACGTCGCACTCGAACACAGATCCCCAGCTCGACCCGGCGGGCCTCGTTTCCAACGGCGGGCCGACCTTGACCGTCGCGCTCTTTTCGGGCAGTCCGGCTATCGACCTCATCCCGCCGGGCACGAATGGATGCGGCACAACGATCATCACGGACCAACGTGGCGTTGTGCGTCCACACGGTGCTGGTTGTGACGCCGGCGCCTACGAAGCCGATGTCACCGGCTTCCTCCCGCCGATCAACAACGTCAGGACGACTCCGATCCACCCAGGGAAGGGAGTGCCCATCCAGTTCATCCTGGGCGGCTACCGAGGGCTCGACATCTTCGCCCCGGGTTCGCCGAGCTCCGTGGGAATCACCTGTCCGCTCTCGGCGGGCACGGGTGAAGTGCTGCTCACGGATACCGCCGGGAACAGCGCGCTGTCGTACGATGCAACCACCGACACCTACACGTACGTCTGGAAGACCGAGAAAGCGTGGGCCGGGACGTGCCGACGGCTCATCGTCGCGTTTGGCGACGGCAGCGTCCGCACGGCCGATTTCGCGTTCGTGCGCTGAAGAATTCCCCCCCCCGCCCCGCAGCGTTAGGTGTCGCGATGCCGGCGACGATGCGCCTTGGACGTCATAACGATTAGATACGGGACAACCTCGGAGAAGGGCATCGGGCAAAAGAACGGGAGATCTGCTTTTGTAATTCTTTAAAGCAGTTCTCCCGTTCCCTTGTCCGGACGGCTTCCGTTGTTGTCCCGTATCTAATCGTTACGGCTGTCCGCGGTCCCCCGATGCAAGCGTGGTCGCGATCGGGAGAAGCAACCCTACCGAGCAACTCTCTCAGGTCGTGCTCGGGGGTGACCGACGCGCGCCGACCTTCGCCAGCACCGACGCCGGAATGTCGTACGCCTCGATCACAGCGTCGTGCCGCACCAAGCCGCACGCTTCCCGCTGGACGAAGTACTGCCACACCGCCTCGGCGCACGCGTACTCGCGCGTCTCGCGTTCCATCTCCGGCACCCCGCGCAGCGCGGCGAGGGCGGCCTGCACGGCGCGCCCCAACCGGCCGAGGCTTGCCGCGCTTTCGCCTTTGATCGCACGCTCGAGCGCACTCGCCCCGCTCTCGGGTTTCGAGCCAAAACTGATTTCAGTTGCTTTGCGTGGGGGCACGAGGAGAGGGGTTGGCGGAAGTATTCTGTTCGGCGCGGTGGAAACGGATCAGGTGTGCCGCGGAGCGCAGGTCCGGGTGTGGTTTTTCGTCTCCGACGCGGGCCGATGACACAACCTCGAGTGTGCCCAGGGAAGGGCTCGTCGAGCGCTTCCATGCAGGCGCCCGACCACATGCGCGGTCGACTGACCAGCGTGCCGTCGAGGTCCCAGCAGATCGTGCCCGCGGATGCAGCCATCATGCGTGAAAGTTAGTTCCTGTCAACACGCCACTGGCGTGAGCGGCACCGATGCCGCAAATAGCGGCGCATGATTCTCCTCGGGTATTCGCTCGCCGCGTTGATTGGTCTGTCTCTCGGTCTACTGGGCGGTGGCGGATCGATTTTGACCGTCCCCGTTTTCGTCTACGTGCTGCGGTACGATCCTAAGCTGGCGATCGCGATGAGCCTGCCCGTCGTCGGCGCGACGAGCCTCGTTGGCGCGATCGCGCACTGGCGCGCCGGAAACGTGCGGCTCGGGACCGCGGCGCTATTCGGCATCGTCGCCATGATCGCGGCGTATGGTGGGGCGCGACTGGCGTCGCTGCTCACTGGCGCCGTGCAGCTGTCGCTGCTCGCCGCGATCATGGTGGTGGCCGCCGTCTCGATGTTCCGAAACGCGCGCGGCGCAGCGGCGTCGGCGGCGGGGGGCGCCGAGGGCACGCGGGTCGCTTCGCTTCGACTTCTCGTACCGGTTGCCCTCGTTGTCGGTCTGATTACCGGTATCGTGGGCATTGGCGGCGGCTTTCTCATCGTGCCCGCGCTCGTCCTGCTCGGCGGCGTCCCGATGAAACAGGCGGTCGGCACCTCGTTGCTCGTCATCGCGATGAACTGCGCGTCGGGCTTCGCCGGCTATGTGGGCCGCGTCGATATTCCGTGGGGCATCGTGCTGACGTTCATTGCCGTCGCCGTCGTCGGGATTCTCGTCGGAACGGCTCTCGCGCGACGCGTGCCGCAACGCGCGCTGAAGCAGGCCTTCGCCGTATTCCTCATCGTCATGGGAACGTTCATTCTCGTGCAGAACCGTGGCGCCTTCACGGCCGAAGGAACGACTCGATCGTCTCATGGTTCCGCCCGTTGATCTCGCTTCGGTCTCGGCGTCGACCAATACGTCAAAAAAAACGAATAAACATCTTCTAACCCATGTACAGCAGTAGCTGTGGGTGCTACTCTCCCTCCTCCCGTACAATCACCTATGGCCAGGAAGAACGATGCGACGCCGCATTCCGTTGTCCGCCTTGCTTTTGCTCGGAACCGCCACGCTCGCGACCGCGCAGTCGCCGATGCCCGCCGGTCCGACTCCCCCGCCGCCGATCATCCAACGTTTCCGCGAGATGGTGAAGGTCGGGCACGCTGATGCGCACGAGGCGAACGAGCGTGCGTGGGCGGGCGCCTATGCCAAGACCAAGCTTCCGTACTTCAGCATCGCGCTGACGTCGATGAGCGGGCCGAACGACGCCTGGTGGCTGTCGGCCTGGCAATCCTTCAAGCAATTCGACGACGCGAACGCCGCCCTTGCGAAGAACAAGGAATTTCAGGCGTCGAACAACCAGCTTTCGGCCAAGGACGCCGAGTACATCAGCGATGGCGTCGCCTCGCTGTGGACGTTGCGACAGGACCTGAGCTATCGAGACACCGTCGACTGGTCGAAGATGCGCGCCTACGAGATGATCGCCATTCGCGCACGACCCGGCCACGACGGCGACTTCAAGCAAATCGCGCTCAAGATCCGGGCGACCCATCAAGCCGCCGGCACGGGTGCCCATTGGGCGATGTATCAGGGCATGATGGGCGTGCCCGATGGCACGTACCTCGTCATCATCCCACTCAAGTCCGTTGCCGACATCGACGCCGGCATGAAGGAGGACGCGCAGTTCGCAAAGGCACTCGGTGAGGCCGGCGGAAAAGAGCTTGACAAGCTCTCGAGCGACGGCATCATCTCGGTCGAGACCAATCTCTTCGCGGTGAGCGCCAAGATGAGCTACGTGAGTGAAGAATGGCACGCAGCCGACGCCGATTTCTGGAAGGGCGCTGCGTCCGTGACGCAGGCGGCAAGCGCGATGGCAACCAAGAAGGCACTGGCCAAGCCGTAGCGTACGACCGGCGCAATGACGGACCCCGCTTCGCGCCTAAGCATTGCCCTGGCCGATCGTTATCGCATCGAGCGCGAGCTCGGCCAGGGCGGCATGGCGACCGTGTGTATCTCGCGCACGACCTCGAGCACGATTGTAAGGTCGCCATCAAAGTTCTCAAACCAGAATTGGCCGCGGTCCTCGGCGCGGACCGTTTCGTCGTCGAGCCGCGGTGTTCAGGCGCAGTGCGATCCTGACAATGTCGGGAGAGTGACGCTATCGACTAGGCGATCAACTCGATCGTGGCGCGAGCCCCGGGGGTTCGCGCCAGTCGTTCGTCACCGGTCACGAGCGGAGATCGCAACGCCTCCGCGAGCGCGACGTAAGCCGCGTCATACGCGGTGAGATTCTCGCGGAGTTCCCAAACGCGCGAGAGGAGAGCGTCATGGGCGTACCGAGCGATCGGGAACACCTTCATGGTGTCGAGCGCGGCACTCGCCCGCTTTGCCGACATTTCGCCTCGGACGACGTAGCGACGGAGTACCTGCGCCACCTCGAGATCGATCAACGCCGGGGCGTGAATGGTCTCGCCGTCGCGGAGGATTCGGCGCTCGACCGCCGCCGAGCGCGGCGTTTGGAGCAGCAGATCGAGGATGGTCGATGCATCAACCACAATCACCGCGAGTCCCGCTCGGCGCGAACAGCGGCGCTCGGCCGCGTGCGAAGCTTCACGGGCTCGGCCGATGCCAGACGCTCTCGGACCTCGGCCGGTGTGAGCCGCTCGGCGGCGGCTTCGAGCTCCTGGCGCAAGTAATCGGAGAGCGACATGCCGGCGAGCGCGGCGCGCGCGCGCAGCCGCCGATGCACGGCGTCCGGGACGTGGCGAATTTGGATCATCTTTGCCATGCTTTCAACATGATTGCATGTGCGGCACATGTCAACGAACGGCGAGTCGCCCGTAAGCCCGTCTACATCGATCGCGTGAGGGAGCGCCCGGCCGGCGGTGACAATCGCTACTTTCCATCACGGTTCGCGATTGCGGACGAACGTCCCCGGCGTGGGAGCGGAAGTGCAGGGCATCCAGGGCATTCAGGAGTTGTACGTTCGCCACGAGTCGGTCCTCAAGCCGCTCTTGCGAGTGGGACCGATTGTCGGCGGCGTCGCATTGATCGCGTGGCGAGTTCGCGAGACGCGGGTGCCCGTATCGCCAAAGGCCATCATCACTCCTCCGGTGGCGATGAGCACCGGTTTTTTCATGTTTCTCGCGCCGATGACGCGCGTACCCCTTTCGTGGGCATTCATCGCCCTCGTGCTTGGCGCGGCCGTGTTGGCGTGGCCGCTGCTGCGGTCGACCCGGCTCGAGCCGCGCGACGGTGTTATCTACGTGAAACGATCGCGCGCGTTCATGGTCATCCTCCTCGCGCTGCTGGCCCTCCGCCTCGCATTGCACGACTACATCGGCCATTTGATCTCACCGCTCCAGACGGCGGCGGTGTTCTATCTTCTCGCCTTCGGCATGATCGTCCGCTGGCGCTGGGAGATGTTCCGGCAGTACGAGGCGCTGGCGGGCGGCTGACTGCCTAGCCAACGACTCGGAGCCTAGACGGCTCGCGCCGTCGCACCACTGATCCATACCTGCGCGGCAGGGTACCTTTGCCCGCTGACAGCCTGACCGAGATGACAGACCTTCGCACGCAGCTCGAGCGAACCCTTGGCGAGACGTACACCATCGAGCGCGAGCTCGGTGGCGGCGGCATGAGCCGGGTGTTCCTCGCGACGGATAAAGCGCTGGGCCGCGCGGTCGTCGTGAAAGTGTTGCCGGGTGAAACCGCCGGAGCGCTGAGTCTGGAGCGCTTTCGCCGCGAGATCCGTTTGGCGGCGTCGCTCCAACAGGCGAACATCGTTCCCGTCCTCTCGGCCGGCGACGCGGGCGGCGTCGCGTACTACACGATGCCGTTCGTGAAGGGTGAATCCCTTCGAGCACATCTCAATGAAAAGGGCGCGCTGCCGGTCGCCGAATGCGTGGCGATCGTACGCGACGTCGCGCGCGCGTTGGCCTTCGCGCACGGCGAGGGGGTCGTACATCGCGACATCAAGCCTGAGAACATCCTCCTCTCGGGCGGCACGGCGGTCGTGACGGATTTCGGGATCGCGAAAGCGCTGGCGGCGTCGAGCACTGACGTCGACAATCCGACGCTGACGCAAGCGGGAACGAGTCTTGGCACGCCGGCGTACATGGCGCCCGAACAAGTAGTGGGAGAACAGGTAGACCATCGCGCCGACATCTACGCGCTCGGCCTCGTCTCGTACGAGATGCTGGCCGGCGTGTCGCCGTTCGCCGGTCGATCGGCGCAGGCAATGTTGGCGGCGCAAGTCATGGAGCCGACGCCTCCGTTGGCGGAGAGGCGCCCTGACGCGCCGCCCGGACTCGTCGCTCTGATCATGCAGTGTTTGGCGAAAGATCAAGCGGGCAGACCGGGATCGGCGACGGCGCTGCTCGCCGCGCTCGAGACGATGACCGGGCCGCACGAGGCGATCGGAGCGGCGTCATTACCGATCGAGACTCCGTCGATCGCCGTGTTGCCGTTCGAGAACCTGAGTCCCGATCCGGCCGACGAATACTTCGCGGACGGACTGACCGACGAGATCATCACCGATCTATCGAGCGTGGGCGGTCTGCGCGTTATTGCGCGCGCGTCGATGATGCGGTTCAAGAGAACGGGCAAAGAACCGCGGGTCGTCGCGCGAGAGGTGGGCGCGCGCTATGCGCTGGACGGCTCGGTGCGTCGTGCGGGCCCGTCGCTGCGACTGACCGTGCGACTCACGGACGCGCGCGACGCAACCGTGATCTGGTCCGACAAGATCAATGGGTCGGTGGAGGATGTGTTCGCGATTCAGGAGCGGATCTCGCGCACGATCGTCG
This sequence comes from Gemmatimonadaceae bacterium, assembly GCA_035535975.1. Taxonomy (GTDB): domain Bacteria; phylum Gemmatimonadota; class Gemmatimonadetes; order Gemmatimonadales; family Gemmatimonadaceae; genus JAQBQB01. The sequence continues at coordinate 26,081 of DATLPC010000164.1, forward strand.
ACGCCCTGCGGATCGCATTTTCGCCGCAAGATGCCCAACGCCTGGCTGACTCGGCGCGACCCCGCGCCGCCAATGCGGAGGCGGTCGAAGAATATCTGCGGGGCCGACACTTTTTCGCCCTCGCGACCGAGGAGGGTCTCGCGAAGTCGCAAGCGTCATTTCGCCGGGCGACGGAGCTCGACCCAACTTTCGCCGCCGCTTTCGCCGGACTCGCGCACACGTCGGCGTTCATGACAGTCGGATGGCAGGCGCTTCCGCCGCGCGAGACGATGCCGAAGGCCCAAGCGGCAGCGCGTCGCGCGGTCGACCTCGATCCGCGGCTTGCCGAGGCACACGTCGCGCTCGGCGTCGTCGCCGCTTTCTATGACTGGGATCTGCCGGCGGCCGAGCGCGAATTCCGAGAGGCTATTCGCTTGAACGCGAACTATGCGGAAGCGTACTACTCGTATGCCCAGTCGCTGATGTGGCTGGACAGCAGGTTCGCCGAGGCGGTCGAGTATGGTCGGCGCGCGGTTGCGATCAGTCCACTCGATCCGTGGGCGCTCTGGTACCTTGGCCTCGCGTATTACTTCGGACGCGACTACGAGACGAGAATCGACATCCACCGCCGGCTCATCGCGCTCCACCCGCACTGGGGGTTTGGGTACTTCGGACTTGGGATGACCCTTTCAACGGTGGGTCAGTCGGCGGAAGCCACGGCCTGTCATCTGAGAGCGATTGAACTGGACGGCCGGTCGCCCCAGCACCTCGCGGGTCTCGGCGCAAGCTACACGCTGAGCGGAAACGATGCCGGTGCTCTCGAGTGCCTGGCCGAGCTGGATGAGCACGAGCGGAAGGGGAAAAGCGTGTGGGCTTGGAAGTTGATCATCTACGCCACGCTTGGTCGCGCGGACGACGTGATTGGCGCGCTCGAACGTGCGTACGACGAACGCGCGTCGACGCTGATCATCCAGCTGAATCACCCCTTTCTCGATTTCGTGCGCCAGGACCCGCGCTTTCACGCGCTACTTCGCAGGATGGGCCTGGATCACCTCGTCTCGTATCGGCCGACGAGAGAATTCAAGCGGGAAAACACGCTGGCCAACGTGTCGTCCAGTTAGAGGCGGCGGCGCGAAGGATCGGCGACTGCCACACTGAGACTCGTCGCGCTGCCCTGGGCAAGGACTGATCACTCGACGGCTGTGGACTGACAGCCGAGATCAGACATCAGGTTAGGCGTTTAAAAAGGTGGTATTGCAGGACTCCATACCTAGCAACGCCCCACCTGATGTCTGACAACGGATGTCCGTTCGCAGCCGTCGAGTGATAAGCCGAACCATACGTCGCGGGCCGAGTCTCCAGTGGCAGTCGCAGTCTCTGAGTGACGCTGCGCGTGCCTGCAAGTTCGGCGCACCGCGATAACCGCGCGGCCCGCGGCGGTGTCTCGGTCAGCCGATCGCTTTCTCGACCGCCGCCGTCGCCTCGTCGACGAACCGGCGCGTCTTCGCCAGCAACTGGTTCGCTTCCTCGACGAGCCCCGCGCCGCGCGATTTGTCATCGAGTGACGCGATGTTGATGCGAATGTTGTAAACGGCCCCGCGACAAGCGGCGTCGGCGAGCAATGCAGCCACGCCGGCATCGGAGACGGCGTTGGTGTTGCCTTTGTTCGCGCAGGTGGCCGCCAGCTCGGCGACCTCCGCACACGCGCGCGCGGTCTCCAGCGGAACAGCCGCCGCGCCAATCAGCGCGTCATTGATCGCTGCCTTGCGAGCGGCCGCTGCTGCTTCCGGCTCGTTCGGCATCTTGTACGCGCTCGACACCGCGCCGTACGACTCGGCGTCCTTCTGCACGAGCGTCGAGAGCGTGTTCACGAGCCCTGCCGCCTTGAGGCCAAGCTCGCGCATCTCCGCGTCCACCGCTGCGTACTTCTTTCGGCCCGCGGTGAGACCGGCGACCATTTGCGCGAGCGCCGCGCCCAGCGCGCCGACGTGCGCGGCGACGCTCCCGCCGCCCGGCGTCGGCGCCGACGAAGCAACCGCGCCGATGAATCCGGAGACGGACTCTCCGCCTTGCATCGCCGCGCGGACTTTGTGCTCGAGCACCATCTCGGGCTTGAACTCGCGGAGCTGGATGTGCCGCGCCGCCGTGTCGAACAGCGCGCGCTCCGGAACCAACCCAACGATCTCGCTCCACGTCGGCGACACGCCTTGCGATTCCGCTTCCATCTTCACCATGTCATAGGCGCGGTAGAGCGGCGTCTTCTCGGTGTCGACGAGATTCATCGAGACCTGAGCCTGTCCGTCCACTTCGAGACCGAGTCCTTTCACGTAGCGCAAGCCGCCCGACGATCCACGGACGGCTTTGGCGACCGCCTTCGCGACGCTCAAGTTCGACGCGGGTCCGAGGTAGACGTTGTATGCGACGAGGAACGGGCGCGCGCCGATCGCCACCGCGCCGGCCGTTGGGTGAATCTTGTTCGGGCCGAAATCCGGAGCACGATTCGCCGCGCCGGCGTTCATCTCGTCCCGAATGCCCTCGAATTCACCGCGGCGAACATCGGCCAGGTTCTCACGATCGGGACGGGTCGCGGCGCGCTCGTACAGAAAGACTGGAATCTCGAGCTCCTTGCCCACGCGCTCGCCGAGCGTTCGGGCGAGGACGATGCAATCCTCCATCGTCGCGCCCTCGAGCGGAATGAACGGGACGACGTCCGTCGCGCCCATCCGCGGATGCTCGCCGGTGTGGTGATTCAGGTCGATGTGCTGCCGCGCCGCTTTGATTCCGGCGAACGCCGCGTCCACCGCGTTCTCGACGGGAACGACAAAAGTGATGACGGTGCGGTTGTGCGACTGATCAGATGAGACATCGAGGACGGCGACGCCATCCACCGCGGCAATCGCATCGCGGATGGCGGAGACGATCTCGGGACGCCGTCCTTCGGAAAAGTTCGGGACGCATTCGACGATTTTCATGCTGCCAATCTATGGGAATCGTCATCGTCGGCGAAGACGAGACGGTCATCTTCCCGGTCGCTCTGCACCCGGCACGTCTGGTACGAGTGAGACGGCCTAGCGCGGGTGGGGCTCGCTGACTAACGCGGTCACTCGCGGGCTAACGCGGTGTCGGACCCGCTAGACCGTCCCGCCCGTACCAAGCGAAACCTGTTCACTTACCATCAAGTTCAAGCGACTATCGTGTGTTCTGCACGATGTTCAGAAGCCACGCGTGCATCTGTGGATTGCCGGCGACCACTGACGTTCGCGCGACCCGACACGGCTCCCCAAATCGGTCGGTCACGATTCCACCCGCTTCTCGAACGAGCAGCAATCCCGCGGCGATGTCCCAGGGAGAGAGTGTCAGTTCCCAGAAGGCCTCGAACCGACCGCACGCGACGTCCGCCAGATCGAGCGCCGCGGAACCGGGGCGTCGGATGCCTGCGATGTCACGCATGAGCGGGGGTAGCATGGCGAGGTAGTCCTGGATGTTTTTCGGATCCTTGAACGGAAAGCCCGTGCCGATGAGCGCGCGCTGTGGCTCCGCGATCGACGAGACGCGAATCGGCTGGCCGTTGAGTCGCGCGCCGCCGCCGGCGGTGGCGGTGAACAGCTCACCGTTCGCGGCGTTGAGGACCACGCCGGCGACGAGGGCGCCCTCCGCCATCGCGCCGATCGACACCGCGTACCAGGGGAAACCGTGAAGAAAGTTGGTCGTGCCGTCGAGCGGATCAGCGACGAAGACCAGGCCGTCGCTCACCGACTCCGAAGGTGAGAGCTCTTCGCCGAGCACGCGGGCGTCGGGATGTCGCTCGGCGACGATCTCCCGAATCGCGCGCTCGGCGTCGCGATCGACGTCGCTCACGAAGTCCGTCGCCGACTTGGTTTCCCAGGTCAGCGTGTCGCGCCGCGCGGCGCCTTGTCGAATGATTTCAGCAGCGCGCGCCGCGGCGGCGACGCATGTCGCCAGCAGCGCCCGGCCGCTGTTATGTTGACCGGATGTCACGGATTTTCAGTGGGATTCAACCGTCCGGGGAGCTCCACATCGGGAACTACCTCGGCGCGGTCAAGAATTGGGCTCGGCTGCAGCACGAGTACGATTCGATTTTTTGTATCGTCGACTATCACGCGATCACCGTCGTCTACGAGCCGGAACAGCTCCGCACCCGGCGACACAGCATGGCGGTGTCGCTGCTTGCCGCGGGGCTCGATCCGAACGTCTGCGCGGTGTTCGTGCAGTCGCAGGTGCCGGAACATACCGAGCTAGCCTGGATCTTCAACACCATCACGCCGCTCGGTGAGCTCGAGCGCCAAACGCAATTCAAGGAGAAGGCGGCGCGGCAGGAAAGCGTCAGCGCCGGGATCCTGAACTATCCCGTGCTGCAGGCGGCGGACATCCTACTGTATCGCGCCAATCTCGTCCCGGTGGGCGAGGATCAGGTTCAACATCTCGAGCTGTCGCGGGTGTGCGCGCGCCGGTGGAACTCATTGTTCGGACGCTTGACGGGAAACAAGACCGAAGACGGCGCCGACGAACGCGAGCAGTTCTTTCCCGAACCGGAGCCGCTGCTCACGCCGACTCGCCGCATCATGGGGCTCGACGGCAGGGCGAAGATGTCGAAGTCGATGGGAAACACCATCGGACTACTCGAGACGCGCGAGGAGATCTGGAATAAGCTCAGGCCCGCGGTAACGGACCCCAAGCGGATCAAGAGGACCGACCCGGGGACGCCGGAGGTTTGTAACATCTATCACCTCCACAAGGCGTTCAGCCCGGTCGCAACGGTCGAGCACGTCGCCACGCAATGCTCGACGGCCGGCTGGGGTTGCATCGATTGCAAGAAGGTCCTCGCCGAATCGATGGAGCAGGAGCTGGTGCCGATCCGTAGTCGTGCTGCTGAGCTTGCGGCGAAACCAAAAATGATCGATGATGCCCTTTCGGCGGGAGCTGCTCGATGCCGTCGGCTCGCGCGCGAAACGATGGATGCCGTGCGGGACCGGATGGGTTTCTGAAGGTAGTTCCGCCCATCGCGTCACACGGCATGCGCCGTGCATTTTCAGCCGGTAAGACAATCCGGGTCACCGATGCAGTTCATACGTCGTCTCATTGCGCGGATCAAAGCTTGGAACTTCGGACGGCCATCACGGCCGCCGCTGTTGATCCCGCTGCACGTGCATTTGTCGAGCTACGCGGCCCCCATCCATCGTGAGGTCACGCCGAACGGCGTCCGCGTGTTCAGTCTCTGCGGCAGCTGCGGCGCGCGTCTCAACGCCAGCGCGACTCTTTGCGAGGAATGCGCGCAAAAACGCAGCGGACAGGCGCGACCGTATTGAGCGACCGCTCGGCATGATCGTCGGGCCGCCGGCGGGGATTCAAGGTTTCGCGGCTCGCTTCATCGTCGGCGTGGCGCTGCTCGCGCCGTGGCTCTGGCTCGTCGTCTTCGACCGCCTGCTGCGGCGGACGCGCTGAGTGTACGTCGGGCACGCCGCGATCGCGGCGTTGCTGAAAGGCAAGCGTCCGCGAGTTTCCATCGCACTCCTCGTCCCGATCGCTTTCGCCCCGGATTGGATCGACGCGTTTTCTCACGTCGTCCATCGCCCCAATAGCAGCCTGTCACACTCGCTCCTCTCCGTCGCCATCGGCGCGACGGTGTGCGGGGTGTTGTATTGGCTTTGGTCCAAGAATGCCGGCGACGCTCTCGTGGTTTGGCTCGCCTATGCCTCGCACTGGCCGGCTGATTTCATCACCGGTGTCAAGCCGACCTGGCCGACGGGGCCAATGGTCGGCCTCGAGCTTTACGCGCGCCCCGGCTGGGATCTGTCGCTCGAGTCCGCGCTGGCTGTGGTGTGCTGGCTCGTGTATCGGCGGTCGTTGCCGGCCGAATCGCGCGGGCGGTCGATCGGATGGTTGATTCCACTCGGACTGATCGCGATGCAGGTCGTATTCGAGGCCTTGCAGCGGCCGAGTTTTCCGTAGGTGCCGCGCGGCACACTCGGGATGCCTCGCCAGGACGAAACCAAGCCAAGCTCGCTGAGCGTGCCCGTTACGACTAGAATTCCGTCGAGGTCGCCTGTCACGACCACCGCATGCCTCTTGCAACGTGAGGCTCGCAGACTCAACGCGAGCGAATCATGGCGGATGCAGCACGGGGGAAGGGCCGGGAAGCCCGGAACGGGGCGGGACCTCGAGGTCTCGTCACGCTGGTGTGCCTGACCTGCGGCAATGAAAAGTTCTACGACCAGGCGGTCCCTGACGCCGTGAAATGCGAGAAGTGCGGCGGGACCGTATTCCGTCACTTCGCGACACCGACCGAGCCGGATGAGGCGTCGATTGCTCAGCTCGAAGAACAGGCACGCAGCATCAGCTACGGCGACTCTTCTCCGGACACCGCGCCGGGAGACATTCGCGACCTCGACATGCGCTGAGTCACCGCGCCGGCGCGCTCACGACCTGCCGTGAGCGCGCCCTTCGTTGCCGCCTCCCTCGCGCGCGTCGCCGACCTCCCGTCCTGGTCGGATCTCAACGCCGTCCTCCGATTCGATCTCCTTCTCAAGCTGCTTCTCGCCGTCGTCCTTGGCGGCGCGATAGGTCTCGAGCGTGAGATCAAGGCCAAGCCGGCCGGACTTCGCACCAACATCCTCATCTGTGTCGGCGCCGCGCTACTGAGCGACGTCTCGATTCGCATCGGCCTCGTCGGCGGACAACGCGTGGGCGACCCGGCGCGAATCGCGGCGCAGATCGTTTCCGGGATCGGCTTCATCGGCGCCGGAACGATCATGCAGGGGGGCGGCATGGTCACGGGACTGACGTCGGCGGCGACGATCTGGGTGGTCGCGGCGATCGGGATTGCCATCGGGGCAGGCTTCTACGTCGAGGCCGCGGGTTCCGGGATCCTCGTCATGGTCGTTCTGGCCTGGCTTACGCGCGTCGAGAATCGCGTCCGTCGCATGCGTCGCGTCGTCGCATTCACGATCAGAGCCCGACCGGGCCTTCCGCTCGCGGATCTGCGCGAGGCGCTCAACGCTCATGGGCTCAACATCGTTTCGTGCGAGATGTTCGATCACACCGACGACCGGACCTTCGAAGTACGTGTGGTCGGTCCCGCCATCCAATTCGAGACGATCGCCAATCGTCTGTTGTCGCGAGGAGACGTCCTGAGTGTCCACGGAGGCTGAAACTCCCGGCGAGCGATTGCTCGTCGTCGATCTTGCGGCGCGCTCGAAGAACTGGGCCCTCACCCCCGAGGGAGAGCGAAGGATCAAAGCGGAGGCGCCCTCCGGTTGGACGGTCCGCATCATCAAATCGGAGACCAGCTCCGACGGCGACGGCCCCCCGCGGCCAAGCGACGAGGTCATGGAGGCAATTCGGGATGCCGAGGCGTACTACGGCTTCGGCATTCCCCGACTGCTCTTTCTCGAGGCGAAGCGCCTGCGCTGGGCACACTCGTCGGCGGCGGGTGTCGGCACCGCGCTCTATCGCGAGATGGTGGAAAGCGACGTTGCTTTCACGAATTCGGCCGGGATCCACGCCATTCCGATCGCCGAGTACGTCGTGGCCGGCATTCTTCACTTTCTCCGCGGGCTGGACATCGCGCTCGAGCAGCAGCGAAGGACCGAGTGGAACAAGGCGCCGTTTGTCGCCATGGATTCGGTCCTCCGGGAGATGGACAGTGTCCGGGCGCTCATCGTGGGTGTCGGCGGAATTGGGGGGGCAATCGGGGAGCGCCTCACCGCCCTCGGGGCGCGATGCACCGGGGTCCGACGGCGGGTCGGGCTCGGACCGCCGCCCGGCTTCGAACGGGTGATCGGGCTCGACGACCTCGAAGCCGAGCTTCCCGGCCGCGACGTCGTGGTGGTGGCGGCTCCCCAGACCTCCCAAACGGATGGGCTGCTGACGGCGGCCCGCCTCGACCTCCTGCCGTCGACGGCGATCGTGGTCAACGTCGCGCGTGGCGCGCTCGTCGATGAGGAGGCGCTCGGCGTCCGTCTGAAAAATGGTCGGTTGCGCGGCGCGGTTCTCGACGTCTTTCGCCAGGAGCCACTCGCCCCCACCAGTGACCTGTGGCGGCTCCGGCAAGTCCTCCTCACCCCGCACGTCTCCCCTGTTTCCCCTGGCCGGTTTTGGCCGCGGCAGCTGGATCTCTTTCTGGACAACTGGAACCGATACTCGAAAGGAGAGCCGCTACGAAACGTGGTCGACAAACAGGCCGGATACTGACTTCATGGAAAAAATCATTAAAGCGGCAGTAGATCGTGGCGCGTCGGACTTGCACATCAAGGCCGGCGACGTCTTCCGCGCGCGCGTCCACGGCGAGCTGGTGGCACTCACGAAGCAAGCCCTGACTCCCGAGCAAACAAAGCAAATCGCGCTGCACCTCATGCAGAATGAGGATGACAAGAAGCGAATCGATACGATCCTCGACTACGACTGCTCGTGGGCGGCGCCGGGGATTGGGCGATTCCGCGTCAACATCATGAAGCAGCGCGGATCGTTCTCGATCATCATGCGCGTGATCCCGTGGGAGGTGCCGACGTTCGAGAAGCTCGGCCTACCGCCGGTGCTGGCGCGCATCGCGTCCGTCGAACGCGGCATGATCCTGGTGACCGGCGTGACGGGATCGGGTAAGTCGAGCACGATGGCGGCGCTGATCAACTACATCAATCAGCGCGAGAACCGGCACATCCTGACCCTCGAGAACCCGATCGAATTCTTGCACCGCGACGCCAAATCGTCGATCACGCAGCGCGAAGTCGGCTCCGATACCTCGGACTTCAAGATGGGACTTCGCGCCGCGCTGCGTCAGGATCCGGACGTCATCATGATCGGCGAAATGCGCGACGCCGAGACGGTGGACACGGCGATCAAGGCGGCCGAGACCGGCCACCTGCTCATGTCCACGCTGCACACGCCGGATGCGCAGAGCACGATCCTCCGCATTGTCGCCATGTTCCCGCCGGAGGAGCAGGAAGTCATCCGAATCCGCCTCGCCGAGTCGCTCTACGCCGTGATCTCCCAACGGCTGCTCCCGACCAAGACTGGGAAGGGTCGCGCGGTCGCCGCCGAAGTCATGATCAACACCCCGGCGATCAAGGACCTGATCCTGGACGGGAAGAACATCGGCGAGATTCGGGATTTCATCGTCGAGGGCCGCGAGCAATACGGCATGCAGAGCTTCGACCAGTGTCTGGCTGACCTTGTGGCGTCCGGCACCGTAACTTTCGAGACGGCAAAGGCCGCTGCCAGCAACCCGTCCGACTTCGAGCTCAAGTTGAGGATGTTCTCGCAATCCGTCGCCGAAAACGAACCGGTGGTCGAAGAAACGCCCGCAGAGGCGCAGCCTTCGACGGAGCTCGATGGTCTCCAGAGCGGCTCATTCGACTTCCTCGGCCAATCATGAAGCAGCTTCACGGCGTTTTTGCCCCGGTCGTCACGACCTTCTACCGGGAATCAGGTGAGGTGGACGTCGCGAGCTTCGCGGCGAACATCCGCGCGCATCTCGCGGCTGGCCTCAGCGGCATTGTCGTCACCGGCTCGACCGGCGAGGCGGCGCTGCTCGACAACGACGAGCGTTCGGCGCTCACCGACGCGGCGCGCGAGATGGTGCCGCGCGACAAGATTCTGCTGATTGGCACCGGCGCGGAATCGACGCGCACCTGTCTCAGGCTGACGCGCGACGCCGCGTCGCGTGGGGCCGACGGCGTGCTCGTCGTCGCGCCGCACTACTACGGCTCGGCGATGAACGACGCGGCGCTACGCGCGCACTACCTGCGCGTGGCCGACTCGAGCCCGGTACCGGTCGTGCTCTATTCGATTCCGAAGTACATGCATTTCGCGTTGTCGGCGTCGCTCGTCGCCGAGCTCTCGAAGCACCAGAACATCATCGGAATCAAGGACAGCTCCGGGAACCTCGAAATCCTCAACGGCTATCTACCGTCACAGTCGGACGACTTCTCGGTGATAACCGGGAATGCGAACACGTTCCACGGTGCGCTCCACGCGGGAGCGCGCGGCGGCATTCTGGCGGCGGCGCTCTTCGCGGCGACGTTGTCGATCGACGTCTATGAGGCCCATCAGCGCGGCGACGAGTCGTCGGCGACGGCGGCGCAGTCGCGCTTGACGCCCCTTGGCGCGAAGATCGTCGGGGAGCTTGGCGTGCCGGGGGTGAAGGCGGCCATGGACCTGGTTGGTCTGGCCGGCGGGCCGGTGCGGGCACCCCTCGCATCGCTGACCGAGGCCCAGCTCGCGACGGTCGCGAACCTGGTGCAGAGCGCGGAGCTCGTGGCCGCCTAAGCGTGCCCGCGTCGGCGCATCTCGCCAGGCTCGGCGCGGTTTCGCGCGCCACGGGTAGCCGCGAGATCGCCGACGCCCGTGGGTACTGCGCGGGCGTGCTCGGCGACCTTGGATTCAGCGTCGCCGAACACCCGTTCGAATTCTCAGCTTTCGCGGGACGGTGGGCGGCGTCAGTCGCCGGCCTGCTCATTCCCAGCCTGGCGACGCTGATTGTCCTCGCGAGCTACTCGCGGGTGCTCTGGATTGTCGCCGGCGCTGTTCTCTTCGCGCTCTGGCTGCTCGTTGGGCGCTGGTCGAGCGGCCGCGGTGTTCTCGACGCGCCGGTACTTCGGCAACGAGGTGTGAATCTCGAGGCGATCCGCGGGACGGAGCCCCGCGTGTGGCTCGTCGCGCACCTCGACTCGAAGTGGCAGCCGGTGCCGATGATCGCGCGGGTTGCCGGCGTGCTCACGCTGGGCGTGTCGTTGATCGCACTGGCGGTCGCATTCTTCATCGCGCCTCCGGCGGTGCCGTGGCTGCTCATGCTCACCTGGCTTGGGGCAACGCCGCTGATCCTTTCCGTAGTCGGGGCGAGAAATCACGGCACGCTGGATAACGCGAGCGGCGTCGCCGCCGTTCTCGGCGCCGCGGCGCTCGTCGAGCCGTCGCATTCACTGGGCGTGTTGATCACCGATGCCGAGGAGCTCGCCCTTGCCGGGGCGCGCGCTTGGGCGAGTGAAGGGCGGATCCGGCCAACGGTGGCGATCAATTGCGACACCGTCGACGACGATGGCCCTCTCGTCCTGATGTACACCGGTTCGCGGCCCGCGCGAGTCATTTCGGCGCTCGAGGCAGCCGCCTCGTCGTCCGCCGAGAAGGTGCGCGCCCTGCACCTGATCCCCGGCATCCTGACCGACAGCATTGCCCTGGCGGCCCGCGGCTGGGAGTCCGTGACACTCAGCCGCGGCACGCTTCGTACGTTGCAACGGATCCACACGTCGCGAGACACACTCGCGACGATGTCCGGCAAGGGAATCGAGGGTGCCGCGATGGTGCTCGCCCGCGCGGCAACGGGGGGGAAGCTCGGCTGATGCAGATTCTGCTGCTCATCGCGGCGATCGTTCTCGGTCTGATCATGATCCCGTTCGGGTTCCCGGGAACGCTCGTGATGTTCGCCGCGGCGCTCTGCTATTACCTGCTGGTGCCGGGTGGCGGGATCGGACTCGCGACCGTGATTGGCGTCGGGGTTCTGATGGTCGTTGCCGAAGGTCTGGAGTGGGTCCTCACGGCGCGCTTCACGAAGAAGTACGGAGGCTCGCGACGCGCGGGCTGGGGCGCGGTGATCGGCGGAATGGTCGGCGCCTTCCTCGGCGTCCCGCTGCCGGTCGTCGGCTCGATTGTCGGGGCTTTTGTTGGCGCGTTCATTGGCGCGTTCGTCTTCGAGTACACGCGCGGCACGGGCCACGGCACGGCGACGCGAGTGGCCTGGGGCGCCTTCATTGGCCGCGTCACGGCCGCGGCGATCAAGGTGGCGATCGGACTGATGATCGCCGTCTGGATGATCGCCGCGGTAGTGTTGTGACCGCGAGCTCCGGCGAAGCGGTGGTCAGTCGGTGAAGGCGGCCTGGCCGACGGCGGCCGTCGCTTCTTCCGTGTAGAACCTGGCGCCCACGATCGTCGAGACGATCGAGTTGACCAGCGCGCAGATCGCGCTGACCGCGTACAGGTTCCAGGAAAACATGCCGAGCGCCGCGAAGTATCCCGCGACAACGCTCCCGACCACCCAGGAGGCGACTCCCGCGTACGTCGCCGTGCGCGCGCCGGGACCGAACCGCGTCCGAATGCCGGCGTAGATCCACACGTTGGCGATGATCCAGATGAAATCGAGCACGACGAAGATGGGAATCTTGCCGGGCTGCGTCGCGTTGGCGGCGAGCGTGGGGTTCAGCGCTTCCAGGGCCGCCTTCTGCTGGCTGGCCAGAAGGAAGCCGTTGATGGCGAAGTCGATCGCGTTGGCGACGACACCACCGATCAGACCACCGACGATCACCTTCGAAGTGTTGATAGCCATGACAACCTCACGGGTGCTGGGAGGAAGGGAGGTGCACCAGGCGTCTACGGCGAGCTGATCATAACGGTTAGGTGGCGGGTCGGCTACTCGGGGACTCGGCGGCTCGGCGGCTCGGCCCATCGCGGGCAGGCGAGTAGCCGAGTGGGCGAGTGGCGCATAGATTCATTCAACGCCCCGGGCAATCCCGCGGGGCGTATTTTTTTGCCCTCGACCAGCCCCTTCGTCATCCATGTTCAGTCAAGAGAATCGCACCGTCGTCGTGGTCGGCGCGCAGTGGGGAGACGAAGGAAAGGGCAAACTGGTGGACGTTCTCGCCGAACGCGCCGACTGGGTCGTGCGCTATCAGGGCGGCGCCAACGCCGGCCACACGGTCGATCTCGGCGAGCACTCGTTCGTGCTGCACCAGATCCCGAGCGGGATCCTGCACGAGGGCGTGCGCTGCGCGATCGGCAACGGCGTCGTGCTCGATCCGGAAACGCTGTTCACCGAGATCGACGAGCTCGTCGGCGATGGCATCGACGTCGAAGGCCGGCTCTATGTGAGCGATCGCGCGCACCTCGTGCTCCCGTACCATAAGCTGCTCGACGCCGAAAGCTCGCACACGCAGTCGCTCGGCACGACGGGCCGGGGCATCGGGCCGGCGTACGAGGACAAGATCGCGCGGCGCGGTATCCGCGTGCTCGACCTGCGACATCCCGACCGGTTGCGCGAGCTGGTGAACGCGGGCGTCGAGCGGGCCAACGGACTTCTCGCATCATTCGGCAGCGCAAAACGCGCCGATGCGTCGCAGACGTGCGAGCTGCTGCGCCGACTCAGCGACCGGCTGCTTCCGCTGGCCGAGGACGTCGGGCTGATGGTGCACCGCGCGGTGAAGACGGGGGCGGCGATCTTGCTCGAGGGCGCGCAAGGCTCACTGCTCGACGTCGATCATGGCACGTATCCCTTCGTGACGTCGAGCAACACCACGTCGGGTGGCGCGGCGATCGGGGCCGGCATCGCGCCGACGACGATCGACGCGGTGCTCGGAGTCGTCAAGGCGTATACGACGCGCGTCGGAACGGGACCGCTGCCGACGGAGATGGACACCGCGATGTCGGAGCGCGTTCGCGCGCTCGGCAACGAGTACGGCGCGACCACGGGACGTCCACGTCGCTGCGGCTGGTTCGATGCGGTCGTGGTGCGTTACGCGACGCGCATCAACGGCCTCACCGACGTGGCCGTGACCAAGCTCGACGTGCTGGACACGCTCGATCGCCTCGCGATCTGCACCGGCTACGAGTACGAGGGCGACCTGCACACCGAGTTCCCCGGCGACGTCACGGCGCTCGACGACATCGAGCCGCGCTACGAGTGGGTAGAAGGTTGGCAGCGTTCGACGGCCGACGCCCGTCGGCTCGAGGAGCTGCCGACCGCGGCGCGAAACTATCTCGATCGCCTGCAGGAGCTGATCGAAACGCGGATCACGTACGTCAGCGTCGGCACGCGTCGCGACCAGATCATCGGATTGTAGCCGGCAATGACCGAGGTCCTCGACCTTGTCATCGTCGGCGGCGGGCCGTGCGGGCTCGCGGCGTCGATCTCGGCGCAGCGGGCGGGGCTCAAGACGGTCGTGCTGGAGGGCGCGTCGGTCGTCAGCACTATCGCCCACTATCCGACGTACGTCCGCTTTTTTTCGACCGCGGAGAAGTTGTCGCTCGGCGACATGCCGTTTGTCATCGCGACGGAGAAGCCGACGCGGCGCGACGGTCTGGCGTACTACAGAGCGGTCGTGAAGCATTTTGGAATTCCCCTGCGGCAGTACGAGCGCGTGACGTCGATCGAGCGCGACGGCCCGGGTTTCGTCGTACACTCCGATTCGCGTTCACGTGGCGAATGCGCAACGCGCGGCAAGGCTGTCGTCGTGGCGACGGGCTACTTCGGGTCGCCGAACTACCTCGGCGTGCCGGGCGAGAACCTGCAAAACGTCACGCACATCTATCGAGAGGGCCACGAGGCGTTCGATCAGGATGTCGTAGTCGTGGGGGGCGGCAACTCGGCGGCGGAAGCGGCGCTCGATCTCTGGCGGTCGGGGGCGCGCGTCACGCTGACGCACTTCGGCCCGACGTTCGACAAGAAGATCAAACCCTGGGTGCTGCCCGACTTCGAGAATCGCGCGAAGGAAGGGAGCATCGGCGTGCGGTGGGAGTCGCGCGTGAAGTGCATCGAGCCGGATGCCGTCGTGATCACGTCGCCGCGCGGTGAAGAGCGGCTCAAGGCGGATTTCGTCTACATCATGACCGGCTTCGCGCCGAACGTGGATCTGTTGCGACAGGTCGGCGTGCCGATCGACCCGCAGACGGGAATTCCATCGCACGATCCGGAGACGCTCGAGACATCCGTCCCCGGCTTGTTCATCGCCGGCGTCGTGATCGCCGGGTTCGACGCCAACAAGGTGTTTATCGAGAACGGGCGTTATCACGGGGACAAGATCGTCGCGCGGATTCTCGGACGCGGCGCGCCGGCGGAGCCAAAGCTCAGCGCTGAGCTGGATACCTGATTCGAAACGCGGTTGACTCGACCGCGTCGGTGCCGAGTCGTACATTCCCCGCGTGAGCGACCTGCGATCGCAACTTCAGGAGACCCTCAGCGGTTCCTACACTCTCGAGCGTGAGTTGGGCGGCGGCGGCATGTCGCGCGTCTTCGTCGCCGATGAGATCCGTCTAGGGCGAAAAGTCGTCGTCAAAGTTCTGTCGCCGGAGCTCGCCGCCGGGATCAGCGCTGAACGGTTCGAGCGCGAGATTCGCACGGCGGCGTCGCTGCAGCAGGCGAACATCGTTCCGGTGCTCGTCACGGGTGACACGGACGGATTGCCCTACTACACGATGCCGTTCGTCGAGGGCGAGTCGCTGCGGGCGCGCCTGTCCAAGCAACCGCCGCTGACGATCTCCGACACGATCCGCATTCTCGGCGACGTCGCGCGCGCGTTGCAATACGCGCACGAACACGGGATCGTGCACCGCGACATCAAGCCGGACAACGTGCTGCTCTCGGGCGGCACAGCCGTCGTCACTGACTTCGGTATCGCGAAGGCGCTCAGCGATTCGCGCACCGAGAGCTCCGGCGCAACGCTCACCGCGCTCGGCACGAGCATCGGCACGCCGTCGTACATGGCGCCCGAGCAGGCGGCCGGCGATCCCGACATCGATCATCGCGCCGACATCTACGCGTTCGGATGCATGGCGTTCGAGCTGCTCACCGGCAAGCCGCCGTTCCACGGACGCACGCCGTCGAGAATTCTCGGCGCGCACATGGGCGAAGCGCCGCCGCCATTGAGCGATCTTCGTCCGGACGCTCCCGCGGCGCTCAATGAATTGGTGATGCGCTGCCTGGCCAAGGATCCGGGGGGCCGACCGCAAACCGCGGCCGAGATCATCGCCGCGCTCAACGGAGTGACGAGCGGAAGCGGGATGAGCGCCCTCCCGCCGGTGTTGTTACACGGCCCGGCGGCGTTTCGTCGGGCGCTGACCGTGTACGCTGTTTCGGTTATCGCGGTGGCGGCAATCGCGAAAGCGGCGACGGTCACCATTGGACTGCCGGGCTGGGTGTTCCCGGGCGCGCTCATCGTGATGGCGCTCGGACTTCCGGTCATTCTGTTCACGGGGTACGTGCAGTCGGTGGCTCGCCGCGCGCTCGTCGCTACGCCGGCGCTCACGCCGGGCGGCGGGTCCGTGCCGCAAGGCACGATGGCGACGATTGCCCTCAAGGCGAGCCCGCACGTCTCCTGGCGCCGAACGACGCGCGGCGGACTCTACGCGTTGGGCGGATTTGTCGCGCTCATCATCGCGTTCATGGTGATGCGTGCGTTCGGCATCGGACCGGTCGGTTCATTGCTGGCGGCCGGAAAACTCAGCCAGCGCGACGTCGTTCTGGTCTCCGACTTCGGTGTGAGCCGTGCTGATTCGAGCGTGGCGAGCGTCGTCGCCGAGGGTGTGCGCGCCAACCTCGCCGAGTCTCGCTCGATCACGCTGTTCAATCCGGCGAACGTCGTGGCGGCGCTGCAGCGGATGCAGATGCCACCGACCTCGAAGATCGACGTCGGGCTCGCGCGACAGCTCGCGGTACGCGAGGGTGTGAAGGCGATCGTGACCGGCGATGTCACGGGCCTCGGCGCCGGCTACGTGATCGCGCTCAAGCTCGTCGCCGCGGATTCCGGAACGGTGCTCGCCGCATTCCAAACCACGGTAGACGGTCCGAGCACGCTGGTGAAGGGCGTCGACGAGCTCACGCGAAAGCTCCGCGGCAAGATCGGCGAATCGCTGAAGAGCGTGCAGGCGAGCCCACCGCTCGAGCAGGTGACGACATCGTCCTACGAGGCGCTCAAAGCGTACACGGAAGGCGCGCGCGCGTTCGACGTCGAGCACGACTTTTCGAAGGCCATTCCGCTACTCCGCCGCGCGGTGACCATCGACACGGGATTCGCCACGGCGTGGCGAAAGCTCGGCACGGCGATGAACAACGCGTTCTACCCGGCGTCGTCCGCCGACTCGGCGGTGACCAAGGCCTACCAGCTTCGGGACCGTCTTTCCGAGAAGGAGCGGTATCTCGCGGAGGGCTACTACTTCCAGCGTGGGTCCGGGAATGACCGGCAGCGGGCGATCGCCGCCTATCAGGCGCTGCTCGATCGGGGCGATACGGCATACGCGGCGAACAACATCGGCGTCGCCTATTCGAGCATGCGCGATTGGGCGAAAGCCGAGAAGTTCTACCGCATGTCGATGCGGGCGAATCCGGACAACAATATTCCGCTGCCCAACTTGGTGAGTGCGCTGATTTCGCAGAACAAGCAAGCCGCGGTCGACAGCGCGCTCGCGCTGGAAGGGAAACGACTTCCGAACGGCGGGGTCTACGCCTTCCATCTGTTCGTGAATTTGTACCTCAACGGGCAGTACGACCGAGCCGAGCGCTTCCTCGACAGCGTACACGCCGCGACGCAGTTGCCCGGGGCGCGGTCGATGTCGTCTTACCAGTCGGCCAGCCTGCTCATCGTCCGTGGGCGTCTCGCTGAGGCCGAACGACGGGTTGCGCGTTGGATCAGCGAGGCGACAGAGGTCGGCAATCAGAGTCCGGCGCTCACCGATTCGGTGAATCTCGCGATGCTCGACGCGGCGGTTCGAAGCCAGCCGCAGCGGACCGTTCAACGTCTCGACGCATCGCTTGCTGCTCACCCGCTCGCGTCAATCCCGGAGCGCGACCGGCCTTACGGTCTGCTCGCGCAAGCGTACGCGCTGGCGGGCCGACCGGACAAGGCGCGAGCTGTCCTGGGTCAATTCGCCGCGATCAAGGACAGCGCATTCTACCGCGCCCGGGAGTCCGAGGTCCACGAAGCGCTTGGGGAGATTGCGCTGGCCGAGAAGCGCTACGCGGACGCCGTTCGCGAGTTCCGGCGCGCCGACGTTGCACCGGACGGCAAGCCGGTCAACGAGGACGCCGTTCGCATCAACTTCGATCTCGGGCGGTCGTTCGATTTGGCGAACCAACCGGATTCGGCGATCGCCCAGCTCGAGGCGTATGTGAACGACCACTATTATAGCCGCAACGACGACGACCCTATTGCGCTCGCCGGAACGCTGAAACGTCTCGGGGAGCTGTATGACGCGAAAGGCGATCGCAACAAGGCGATTTCATACCTGACGCGATTCGTCGACCTGTGGAAGAACGCCGACCCCGATCTTCAACCGCTGGTCGCCGACGCCAAGCGTCGCATTACGAAGCTTCAGGCAGGCAGCAAAGGCTGACCAGCCCTCTCGGCTTCCGTTAGGGAGCCGTGTCATATGGCGCACCCCTCCCAGGTCACTCAGCATCGTGCGACGCGACGATCGAGTGACGCGCTGACCATGGACAGGACGGAGCTCGAGCGTGAGTTGGAGCGTTTGCACGCCGACTCGTGGGGTTGGGCATTGGCCTGTACAGCGCGCGACCGCGCGGTCGCCGAGGATGTGCTGCAGAACGCGTATCTCCGGATCTTGTCCGGTCGAGCGCGCTTCGAGGGACGGTCGCGCTTCAAGTCGTGGCTGTTCGGCGTGATTCGGGTGACGGCGATGGAAGAGCTTCGGCGAACGAATCGATGGCGCGAATGCGGATCCGACGTGGATCTCTCGACCGCAGTCGACCCGTCTGACGGGGTCGATATCCGGACCGAACAACGGGAGCGGAACGCCGCGATCGTCGCGGCGATGGCAGTACTCTCGCCGCGTCAGCGCGAGGTCTTACAGCTGGTGTTTTATCACGGAATGACGATCGAGGAAGCGGCCGACGTCATGGGGGTTTCGGTCGGGTCGGCGCGGACGCATTACGACCGGGGCAAGAAGGGTCTGGCGGCTCAGATCAACGAGGTGGATGTGCGATGAGCGACATCGAATTCGACCTGAAGAAGCGGTTCGCCGAGCTGCGTGAGGAGGATGAGTCAAATGCACCATCGTTCGCCGCGGTGCGCGATCGCGGCCGCCCGGAGCTCGAGTCGGTTCGCGGGGTGTCGCCTCGCGGGCGTTGGATTGCACCGGTGCTGCTGACCGCCGCCGCGGCCGTTCTCGCGGCGCTCTGGGTCACGACGCGAATGCCGTCGCGAAGCGAGCGAGCACGCCAGGAAGCTTCGCTCGGCGATTCGTCGATGAATGTCTTTCGATGGACGATGCCCACCGACGGGCTGCTCACGTCGGCGCGGCGCACGCTGCAACCACCGTCGCTCTCCGGATCGGTTCTCGATGCCGCGGCGGTGCCGATTCCAGGAACTCCGTTCAAAGGAGATTGAAATGCGAAAGCCGATTGTCACACTCGCGCTGCTCGTCGGCGCCACCGCCGTCGCCGGCGCGCAGGGCCGGGGCGGCCGGGGCAGCGGCCCGGACTGGGCCAGGCCACACGGCACGATGTGCATCGACATGGACAGCGTCACGAAGGTCGAAGTCGTGAAGGGTCCGGCCGCGGTCGCGGCATACGGTGCCGACGCGGCGAACGGCATCGTGATCATCTATGCGAAGCCGGGGCCTGGTTTGCGCAACTGCACGGCTCCCTCGTCAGGCGGGGAAGACCCGCTCGCCAAGGTGCTCTTGCCGCCGGACCTCGTCTTGTCGCATCAGCAGGCCATCAACTTGACCGAGCAGCAGCGCAATTTCATTCAGCTCAACATGCTGGCCACGCAAGCGAAGCTGCTCGACCAGCAGATCAAGCTGCAGACCGAGGTCGAAAAGCTGCAGCAACTACTCAAGAGCGCGACGCCGGACGAGACGAGGGTACTCGACGAAATGGAGAAGGTCCTCGGCGCGGAACGCGACATCAAACGCGCCCAGCTCAGCTTGATGGTGAAGCTTAAGAACACGCTCACCCCACAGCAGCAAACACAGCTCGAAGCGCTACGTGCGCAGATGCCGGAGAAGTAGGCGAGTCGCCGAGTCGCCGAGTCGCCGAGCCGCCGAGGCACGTCCCGGTCCGGGCATGGCTGACTACATTTCGCCATGCCCGTGACAGCCTCCCCCGACGTCCTCGAAAAACTCGTTTCGCTCTGCAAACGCCGCGGTTTCATCTTCCAATCTTCGGAGATCTACGGCGGCACCGGCTCCGTCTGGGACTACGGTCCGTTAGGCGTCGAGCTCAAGAAGAACCTGAAGGATCGCTGGTGGCATGCGATGGTCCGTGCCCGCGACGACATCGAGGGGCTCGACGCGGCGATCCTCATGCACCCTCGCGTTTGGGAAGCGAGCGGCCACGTTGCCACCTTCACCGACCCGCTCGTCGATTGTCGGAACTGTAAGAAGCGGTTCCGCGCCGACGATCCGAAGATCAAAGGCACGCCCGGCACGCCCGACGCGCAGTGCCCGGCGTGCGGCATGAAGGGGACGCTCTCCGAACCGCGGCTGTTCAATCTCATGTTCAAGACGTACATGGGACCGGTCGAAGACAGCGCGTCGATCGTCTACCTGCGCCCCGAGACGGCGCAGGGCATCTATGTGAACTTTCTCAACGTCCAGCAGTCGACGCGTCAGAAGGTTCCGTTCGGCTTCGCGCAGATCGGCAAGGCGTTTCGGAACGAGATCACGCCCGGCAACTTCATTTTCCGGACGCGCGAGTTCGAGCAGATGGAGATGCAGTTCTTCGTCGAGCCGGGTACGGACATGCACTGGTTCGAGTACTGGAAAGAGCAGCGCTTGAACTGGCACAAATCGCTTGGCCTCGCGGCTGAACGGTTGGAGTTTCACCAGCATTCGAAGGAAGAATTGGCGCACTACGCGCGCGCCGCCTTCGACATCCAGTTCGACTTCGGCGGCACGCTCGGCTTCCAGGAGATCGAGGGCGTGCACAACCGCGGCGATTTCGACCTGTCGCGCCACCAGGAGTACTCGGGCAAGAAGCTCGAGTACTTCGACCAACCAAACAACAAGCGCTTCCTGCCCTTCGTGGTGGAGACATCCGTCGGCGCCGATCGGACGACACTCGCCGTACTCGTCAACGCCTTCCGCGAGGAATCGGTCGAAGGCGAAGACGAGGGCCGCACCGTCCTCGGCATCCATCCGTCGCTCGCGCCGATCAAGGCCGGCGTGTTCCCGCTCGTGAAGAAGGACGGCATGCCGGAATTCGCCGAGAAGCTCACTGCCGAGCTGCGGCAGCGCTTCCCGGTGTTTTACGACGAATCCGGCGCCATTGGCCGCCGCTACCGCCGGCAAGACGAAGTGGGAACGCCGTACTGCATCACGGTGGACGGACAAACGATGGAAGACGGCACCGTGACGATTCGCGATCGCGACACACTGCAGCAGGAGCGCGTCGCGGCGGATCACGTCGCGCGAATCATCCAGGCCCGCATCCTCACGTGACCGACCTGTCGCTCGAACGCCTGCGCCGCGAGGGCGAGGCGTTCATGGAAGAGATCTCGCGCGAATACTACCTCGCGCACTCGGGCCACAAGCCGACGGCCGAGCTTCAGCCCATCTACGCGCGACACGCCGCCGTCCTCGGCCAGGACGCGCTGGATCTGACGCTCGACGCGTTCCGAGACGCGAAAGAGGGAACCGAAGAGCGACGGTCCGCGCGGCTGCTGGTGGATTGGCAGGCCGAATCACAGAGCGCGCGCCAGCTGGCCGAGCTCGACGAACGCGAGATCGCGTGGCAGGCGTCCGCGGTCGTGAACGTGACCGACACGCGACAGATCAAGATCGAAGCGGCGTCGATCGAGATCGCCAACAGCCCGGACGCGAACGAACGCCACATGATCGAAGCGGCGCGGGCGAAGGTCGTCGAGCGCGAGCTGGCGCCCATCCGCCGCGAGCGCTTTCAGCGTGAGCGCGACATCACCGAGTCGCTCGGGCTGGCTCCGAACTACAACGCGACGTTCGAGCTGCTGAGCGGCCTTTCGCTCGCCGACCTCGCCGCGCAATGCGAGCAGTTCATCAAGGACACCGACGCGCTGTGGGACGAAGTACTGCCCGAGTTCGCGAAGCGTGTCCTCGGCATGAATGTGCGCGACGTGACGCGCGCCGACGCGCTGGCCCTCATGCGCGCGCGCGAGTTCGACGCTTACTTCCCCGCGACACAGATGGAGGCGGCGATCACCGGCCAGGTACGGGAGATGGGCGTCGACCCGTTGGCGGCAGGCCGCATCACTCTCGACACCGGCGAACGCGAAGGCAAGCGATCGCGCGCCTTCTGCTCTCCGGTTCGCGTCCCAGCCGAGGTCTATCTGGTCTTGCGACCGCACGGCGGGCAGACGGACTGGAACACCTTCCTCCACGAGCTGGGGCACGCGCTGCACTTCGCCTACATGCGCCCCGACCTCGCGTTCGAGTATCGCTGGCTCGGCGACAACTCGATCACCGAAGGGTACGCGATGTTCTTCGACCATTCGATGAAGGATCGCGGATGGTTGAAGCGCTATACGGAGCTCGGCGAGGCGCGGGTCGACGACTTCCTCCGCACGACGGGCTTCGAGGAGCTGCAATTCCTCCGGCGCTACTGCGCGAAGCTGATCTACGAGGTTCAACTCTACGGCGGGAAGACGAACTGGGACTCGCTGCCGGACCTGTACGTGGAAAGCCTGACGCGCGCCACGACCTTCCGCTACCACCGCGCCGACGCCTTCGTGGACGTCGACCCCCGCTACTACGCCGCGCGCTACTTACGAGCGTGGCAGTTGCAAGCGCTCATCCGCGAAACGCTCGTCGAGCGGTATGACGAAGATTGGTGGCGAAATCCGCGAGCGGGGCCGTGGATCTGCTCGGCGCTCTTTGGTGAAGGGCAGCGAGAGCTCGCCGACGAACAGGCGCAGAGGGTGGCGGGGAAGAAATTATCGTTCGCGCCGTTGAGAAGGGCGGTCGAGCGAATGCTCGGGTAACTGACGGCGCGCCTTCAATCAGTCAGTCCGCATTGCCTGCAATGGATCTACCTTCGACGCCCGGAGCGCCGGTACCATACTCGCCGCCAGCGCGACGCCCACGAGTAAAAGCGCTACAGCGACGAACGTCACTGGGTCGTGCGTTCCCACGCCGTAAAGCATGCTCGACAACACCCGTGTGAGCAGCGCCGCCGCGATCAGGCCGATGACCAGTCCGATCGCCGCCAACGTGCCCGCCTCCGACAGAATCATGCGCGTCACGTTCGTCGCACGAGCGCCGAGTGCCATGCGAATGCCGATCTCGCGCTGCCGCTGCGAGACGGCGTACGACATCACGCCGTACACCCCGGCCGCCGAAAGTAGTAGCGCGAGCGACGCGAAGATCGCGAGCAGCGACAATGTGAGCTTGCGGCTCTGGAGCGAGTCGGAGATCACGTCGTTCATCGTCTTGACGAGGAAGATCGGTTGATCGGGAGCGACATCGCGCAGCGCGGCCCGAACGGACGGCATGAGCGATTCCGGATTGGCCTGCGTGCGCAGCACGTACCCGACATCGCGCAAATTGCCCGGCGTCTGCGGTGCCGCGACGTACAGCTCGGGGCGCGGCGTCTGGTCGAGGCTGACCTGTCGTACCGAGCGGGCGACACCGACGACCGTCGCGGCCTTGTCCGTCCAAGGAAAGATCTGCTTTCCGATGGGATCCTCGTTCGGGAAGTAGCGGCGCACGAACTCATCGTTCACGATCACGACCGGCGGCGCGCCCGCGGCGTCTCGATCGCTAAACTCCCGCCCTCGGACCATGCCGATTCCCATAGCATGGAAATAGTTGCTGCTCACGACTCGGTATTCGGCGAATGTCTGTTTCGCCGGATCCTGGTCGACCGGTCGGCCGACGATGGTGAAGTTGCCATTCCAACCGGAATTCTGAATCGGGATGATCGACGTCGATGCGACGTCGCTCACGCCGGGAACGCCGCGCAGCCGCTGTAACACCGGACCATAGAACTGGAGAAAGCGCACACTGTCCGGCATTCGCCCGGCCGGCGCGGCGATGTGGAAGGTCAAAACACGATCGGCCTTGAGACCCGGATCGGTACTCATCAGCGCAAGGAAGCCGCGAACCAACAGCCCCGCGCCAACAAGCAGCACGAGCGACAGCGCCATCTCGGCGACGATCAACCCGCGCAGCGTGCGATGGTGCTTCCGGCCCGTGCCGGTGCGGCCCGCCGATTCCGCGAGGTCTTCGCGAAGATCCGACTGGCTCGCGCGCAGCGCCGGGACGAGGCCGAACGCGATTCCCGTGACCAGAGAAACGCCGGCGACAAACGCCAGAACCGACCCGTTCAGGTGAACGGTTTCGGCGCGCGGCAGTGCCGCGGCGGCGTAGGCGAGAATGCCCTTCAGGCCCCAGTGTGCCACCGCGAGACCGAGCAGGCCACCCGTCGCGGCGAGCAGCACGCTTTCGGTGAGAAATTGCCTGACGAGACGCCAGCGCTCGGCGCCGAGTGCCGTACGGATCGCTACTTCGCGTCGTCGTCCGGAGGCGCGCGCGAGCAAGAGATTCGCAACATTGGCGCAGGCGATCAGCAGCACCAGTCCCACCGCGCCGAGCAACATGAGAAGCGGCGTCCGCACGCGCCCGACGATCACCCCATTGAGCGTGTTGATCTGAATTCCGCGCTCCTTTTGTTCGTCGGGAAAGTCGCGCGCGATGCGCTGGGCGATCGTGGCCATTTGCGCGGTCGCCGACGCCGAGTCCACGCCCGGCTTCAACCGGCCGATGACCGAGTAGGAGTGATTGCCGCGTTGCGTGAGCTCATTCTGAGCCCAGACCAAGGGGACCCAGACGTCGTTGTGGATCGGGCCGATCGGGTAGTCGAAGTTGGCCGGCATTACGCCGATGACCGTGTACATCGTGTTGTCGAGCGAGACGAGCTTCCCGACGATCGCGGGGTCGGCGCCGAACCGCCGCCGCCAGAAGCCTTCGCTCAGGACAAGGACCGGGGTGTGACCCGGCTGGTCTTCGTCGGCGGCAAAGGTGCGACCGAGCGTCGGCGTCGATCCAAGCACGGCGAAGAGATTCGCGGTGGAGCGGACACCCCTCACGCGCTCGGGATTTCCATCGCCGGCCAGGTCAAAGCTTCCGGCGCTGTATGCCGCGATGTCCTCGAACGATCGCTGTGCCGCCCGCCAATCGAGGAAATTCGGCACCGACACAGAACCGGTCCCGCGCGTCCCCCCGAAGTTGGCGCTTTCGTAAACGCGCACGATCCGCGCTGGATCGCGGAAGGGGAGCGATTCCATCAGGACAGCGCGCACCACCGAAAAGATCGCCGTGTTGGCCCCGATGCCCAGCGCGAGGCAGACGACGGCGACGACGCTCGTGCCGCGCTGTTTGCGAATTGTTCGGATCGCGAACCGGAAGTCTTGCAGCAGTGTGTCCATGGGTGTCGTAGGAGCGGGTCCACCTCTGAGACAGTCGGGTCCGACCCGAGGGTTGGGATGAGAGGGGTAGATTGCGGCATGTCCAAGCCGATTGCGGTCGTCACCGGTGCGTCGCGCGGAATCGGCCGCGCCATCGCCCTCCGCCTTGCCGGCGAGTTCGAGATCGCCGCATTCGCCCGATCGCAGGCCGAGCTGGATGAGCTCCGGCTCGAGATCGAGGGCCATGGCGGTCGTTGCCGAACGCTCGTCGCCGATGTTGCCGATCCGGGCGCGGTCGACCGCGTCCTCTCGGGAATCGACGCCCAGGTCCTCGTCAACAACGCGGGAATCGGGGCGATCAAGCCGTTCATGGAGCTGACGCGCGACGAATGGCGCCAAATGGTCGACGTGAACTTCAACGCAATGTTCGACGTCACGCGGGCGGTGCTGCCGCCGATGATCGCGCGTCGGTCCGGCCACGTCGTCGTGATTGGCTCGATCAGCGGTCGCAGCGCGTTCGTCGGCGGCAGCTGCTACGCCGCGACCAAAGCGGCGGTGAACGCGTTCTCGGAGTCGCTCATGCTCGAGCTCAGGGACTCCGGGATCAAAGTGTCGGTGGTGAACCCCGGATCGGTTGCGACGGGATTTGGGTCAGGCTGGTCGGCCAAGAGCTGGGCGCTGTCGGCGGAGGCCGTGGCGGACGCGGTTGCGCAGGTGATCGCGACACCGCCGAATGTGCTGATTCATCGAATGGAAATCCGGACCCTCACCGTCCCGAAGAAGTAAACGCCCGGTCGCCGAGTCGCCGAGTCGCCGAGTCGCCGAGTCGCCGAGTCGCCAGTAGCACTATCCGCCCGCAAAACCTACCTTTACCATCCGTGACGACGATGCTAGCGGACGCCATGGATTGGGGTCAGAGCCACGAAGGCGGCAGCGACGTCGGCCTGCGTGAGCTCATCGCGATGCGAGAGATCGCGCGCGCGTTCCTCACGGCCCAACGGGCCGAAGACGTCTTCCAGTTCGCCCTCGATCGCGTCACCCCACTCGTCGGCGCCACGTTCGCCTGCGTCTACGTCATCGAAGACGGCACCGACCTCATGCGTCTGGCGGCCGTCCACAATTGGCCGCAGAAGTACGCCAAGTTCCTCGACCAGATTCGCGTCCGCCTCGGCCTCGGACCGAGCGGCATCGCGGCGCTCGAGCGGCGCGCCGTGGAGATCCCGGACGTCTACGCCGACGTCGCCGAAGAAGAGTGGCACGAGATCGCCGAGGAGCTCGGCTTCCGTGCACTCGCCGCGCTCCCCCTCGAGACGCCCAGCGGCGTGCTTGGCGCCGTCACGTTCTACTTCGCCGCGCCGAACTCGCTCAGCCCGGAGACGCGGGGTTTGGTCCGCATGGTCGCCGATCAAATGGCGGCGATCGCCGAGAAGGCGCGCCTGATCCAGGACCTCCAGCGAACCAACGCCCGGCTCACCGAATCCAACGTCCAGCTCGAGCGGCAGTACAACGACGTGATCGAGGCGCGGCGGGTGAAGGACCAGTTCCTCGCCAACATCTCGCACGAGCTGCGCACGCCGCTCACCGCCGTCATCGGCTACATCTCGCTGATGCAGGAAGGCGTTGTGGGCGAGGTCACCGACGAGCAGAACGAGACGCTCGATCAGGTCAAGGCGTCGAGCGAGCACCTGCTCACGCTGATCGCGGACCTCCTCGAGCTCACCGCTCTGAAGCGTGGCGCGCTGGACTTCGAGATCTCGGAGGTCGACCCTCGCATTCCGTTGCGCGAGGCGCTGGCGACGTCGTTCGGCAAGAAGCCGGGTGTCGAGGTCAAAGTGGTCGAGCCGGAAGGCGAGCTGCCGGCGATGCGCACCGACCGCAACAAGGTGACGAAGGCAGTGCGCGCGCTGATCGACAATGCGTTCAAGTTCACGCCGAAAGGCACGATTACCGTGTCGGTCGAGATCTCCGGACCGCACGTCGCATACACGGTGCAAGACACCGGCATCGGCATTCCCGCCGAGGCCCAGCAGTTGATCTTCGATGAATTCCGCCAACTCGATGGAAGCTTGACCCGACAGTATGGCGGTTCGGGACTTGGCCTGTCGCTCGCCCGGCGCCTTGCGCGCCTCGTGCAGGGCGACATCTCGCTCGAGTCCGAACCCGGCGTCGGCTCTACTTTCCGTCTGGATCTGCCCTTGAGGATGACATGACCGCACCAGCACGAACCGTTCAGGAGTGCACGACGAACCTGAGCGGCGACGAAGTTCTGAAGCGCGCGAAGACGTTCTTTGCAACACGTCCGTCGATCTATTCGGCGTTCATCGACAAGGAAGGTCCTGGCTTCTGCTCCTTCCGCGGACAGGGTGGCGAAGAAATTGTCATCGCTGCTTCCGCCAGCCCGGACGGAAACGGTACACGCGTTACCGGGTCGAGCTACCTCTTCGACATGCAAATCGCCCGGTTCTTCGCCACCCTCACGCCGGTGGCCGCGCCATGACATCGCCCTTTGTCGCCAGCCTTCGCTCGCGCCCGTCGACGATCAGTATCGCGCCGGAGGGCACGGACACGATCACCATTCGTGTCGAGATGCCCGAAGTGTGGGATGTGGTGCGCATGGTTGCCGCGCCATCGCAACCGGTGGTCGAGGTGAAGCTGCGAGCGGTCGAAGCGCTCTGCCCGGAAGTGGAGTTCCATCAGGAGCTGGTGCTCAAGCTCCGCGGCTGGGAGATCCTCGACGAGAACGCCTCGCTTGCCGAAGCGGGTGTCGTCGATGGATCGATCCTGCTGATGACGTACCGCCGCCGTCGTCCGGTTCGCTGAACGTTCTCGAATCTGGGCGGCGACGTGACATCGGTACCTCGCACCGTAACGCCTCTGCCGCTGCACGACCGCGAGACTCTCGTCGCCGCCGCCGGTCGTCTTCGCGCTGAAGTGCAACGGCGCATCGTCGGCCAGGGCGCGGTGCTCGACGAAATCTTGATGTCCCTCATCGCCGGCGGTCACGCGCTGCTCGTCGGCGTGCCGGGGCTTGCCAAAACACTCATGGTGCGCTCGCTGGCCGAGGCGGTGCACCTCGAGTTCCATCGTGTTCAGTTCACGCCCGACTTGGTGCCGAGCGACATCACCGGCACCGAGATCCTCGAGGAAGACTCGGCGAGCGGAGCGCGGTCGTTCCGGTTTGTGCGCGGCCCGGTGTTCGCCAACATCGTGCTCGCCGACGAGATCAACCGCGCGCCGCCGCGTACGCAAGCGGCGCTGCTGGAAGCGATGCAGGAGCATAGCGTGACCGCGAGCGGCCAGACGATGTCGCTCCCCGAACCCTTCTTCGTCCTCGCGACGCAAAATCCGATCGAGCAGGAAGGAACGTATCCGCTTCCCGAAGCGCAGCTCGATCGTTTCCTGTTCGACATCAGGGTCGGTTACCCGAGCGAACAAGACGAGATCGCGATTCTGCGCAACACGACCGGGTCTCAGGCCGGCGCGCTCGAAGCAGTGCTCGGTGCGTCCGAGCTCATGGCCCTGCAGCGACTGACGCGCGACGTCGTCGCCGCCGACTCCATACTGAAATACGCCGCGTCGCTCGTTCGCGCGACGCGACCCGACGATCCGCAGGCGCCGGAGCTCGTGAAGCAATACGTGCGCTGGGGCGCCGGCCCGCGCGCCGGCCAATCGCTCATCCTCGGCGGGAAGGCGAACGCGCTGTTGAGCGGACGTCTCGTCGTGTCGCCGGCCGACGTGAAGCGCGTCGCGATGCCCGTTCTCCGGCACCGTGTGCTGCCAAACTTCGCGGCCGAGGCGGAAGGCATCGGCGTCGAACGGATCATCGACGATCTGCTGTCGCGGATCGAGCCGCCGCGCAGCGACATCAGGATCTAGCATGGCGGCGGCAGCGTCGTACGGCGCGCTGCTCGATGCGGTGCGAGGGGTTCACTGGCCGGCGCGCCGCGCGGTCTCGAGTCTCCTGCCGGGCACGCATCACTCGACGCTTCGCGGGACGTCGGCCGAATTCACCGAGTATCGTCTCTATCGCCAGGGCGACGACCCGCGCCGCGTCGACTGGCGGCTGTTGGCGCGCAGCGATCGAGCGTACATCCGTCTGGCCAACGATCGCGCCGTGCTCCCCACGACGATCGTTCTCGATGCCTCGGCCTCGATGGCGTTTCCCGTGACGACGCGCGACAAGTGGCGCCTGGCCCAACAGCTGACGATTGGACTCGCCGCCGTCGCGCACGCGGACGGCGACCCGGTGGGCGTCGCGCTGCACGACGCGAACGGTAAGGCCGCGATTCTGCCTCCGCGAACGCGTCGCGACGTCGTCGCCGAGATTGCGCGTGTCGCGCTCGCCGGCGACCCGGGTGGCAGCGAACCCCTGGCGCCGCTCCTCCGCTCGTTGCGCAGCGCGCGCCTCGTGCTCATCACCGACCTCCTCGGAGACGAGGAGGATGCGCTGCGCGCGGTGCGCGCGCACATCGTGGGCGGCGGTGAAGCGCACGTCGCTCACATCGTCGCGCGCGAGGAGCTCGATCCGCCTCGTCGGACGCTTCTCGCCGCTGATCCCGAGCAGGCTTTTGTACAACGTATGCTGGTGGAAAGCACGCGCCGCGAGTACGAAGAACGATTCGCGGCGTGGCGGGCCGACGTGGCACGTCGCTGGCGCGCCGCGGGGGCGTCTTACACCGAAGTAATCACCGATGAAGCGGCGCCTCGCGCGGTGCGCCGCGTCGCCGCGGCGGGCGAGCAATGACTTGGCTGCTGCCTTCCGCGCTGGCGATCGCCGGGATCGCGTCTGTCGTGCTGATCGTGGCGCATTTCATCGCCCGCGATCGTCCGGTCGCCGAACCGCTTCCGACCGCGCGATTCGTTCCCGACCGGCGAATTCAGGCGCGGACGACCTCGATCGCCTTGAGCGATCTTCTGCTCCTCGCGCTCCGCGTGGCGGCTGTCGCGGCGCTCGGGTTGGGTATCGCCGGGCCGATAGCTGCCGGCGCGCGCGGACGCATTGCGCGCGTCGTGCTGTTGGATCGGTCGCGCAGTGTGCTCTCGCTCGCCGAGGTGCGTGACAGCGTTCGCGCCGCCGGCGCCGCCGACGCGCTGGTCGCGTTTGATTCGGCCGCGCGAATGCTCACGGCCCGATCGATCGATTCGATCGAGAAGTCGGCGGCTGTTGGTTCGCTCTCCGCTGCCCTTGCCGCGGCGCATGGTGTCGCGGGATCGTTGTCGTCGCACGCCGACTCCATTGAGATTGCGCTCGTCAGCGCGGTGAGCGCCGAGGAGATTGATGCGGCGACAGTCTCGATTCGCGGATTGTGGCCCGGTCGCATTCGTGTGATGCGTGTACGTGCGGACACCAGCAGCTCCGTGTCGTCGGGTTTGGAGCTACCTCGAGATCCGAACGACCCGGTTGTAGCCGGCCTTTCGCTCCTTCCCCGCGAGCTCGGCGGAGAGGTTCGAGTTGTTCGCGCACGACTCAGCGCCGCGGACTCCGCGTGGGGAAGGGAAGCCGGGCACGTTCTCGTTCACTGGCCCGCGGCGGACTCGGCGACCGATTGGCCGGCGCGCGCGATCCTCGACGCGATCGGTGGCGTTTCCTCCGCGAGCGGTGCGATTGTCGCGCGCCTCCCGAGACTATGGTCGGTCAGCGGACGCGCCATCGCGCGCTGGGCCGATGGTGAACCGGCCGCCGCCGAACGGCCCTTTGGCGCGGGCTGCATTCGCGATGTCGCGGTAGTCGTCGATCCGGCGAGCGATGTCACCCTTCACGCACCCTTCCGTGATTTTTCCCGCGCGCTGCTCTCGCCCTGCGGAAGCGCGCGGGCATTCTCTCCACTGGATTCGGCGACGCTGTCGCAAATTGCCGGAGGGGGTCCGCTTGCCGCCGCGCGGATCTTGCGCGGCGGAGCCGACGACGTCTCTCGCTTCACTCCCTGGCTGCTCGCGGTCGGCGCGCTCCTCTTGCTCATCGAACTAGCCGTGCGCCGGTCGTCGAGGATGGCGGCATGAGTCCATTTGCGCGGTTGCGCACGGTCCGACTACTGCTCGCCGCGGGCGTCACGATCCGCGCCCTGGCGTGGGCCGTCGTAGCGGCGCTGACCCTGCTGCTCGCCGCGGCCGCGGTGGATTCCTATGCGCCGCTCGCACTCAGTACGCGCCACGCGTTACAACTCCTCGCGTTCGGCGCCGGGTTCGCGACCTTTGCGGCGCTGTTGTGGCGTGACCGAAGCGTATGGACCCTGCGGCGCGTCGCGCTGTGGCTCGAGGAGCGCGATTCTTCGCTCGCTTATACGGTCGTCACCGCCGTCGAAACGGGCGATGCGACCCTCGTTCGGTCGGGAGAGTCCAAGTGGACGCGTACTGCTCGAAACGGGGCACTACGGGCGCCGCTCATTCCTGTCGTCGCAACTGCCGTCACGCTCGTCGTGCTGCTGCTACTCCCCGCCGGCGCAGTGGCGCGCATTCGCTCACCGCACGCGGGCGACTCGATTCGGGGCTCAGCGCGTCGCAACGACTCGCGCAGCCGGTTGTCGCCGCTCGTGGCGCGCATCGAGCCGCCGGCCTACACGCACGCTCCATCGTCGACCGTCGACGATCCGACTGAAATTCGGCCGCTCGCCGGAAGCGTCGTCGGTTTCTCCGGGCGGGGAGACGCGCAGGGTATCGTCGCCCGAGTGAACGGGGAATCGCTCGCCGCGAGCCCGCGTGGTGATGCGTGGTCCGTCCGTATGGTCGCCGGCGCGAAGCCGGCAGCGGTCCGGTTCACCGATCGGTCGTTCGAGCGGCTCGTTGTGGTCAACGCGATCGTCGACGCGCCGCCGATCGTCACCCTGCGATTGCCCGCGAAAGACAGCGTGCTCCGCGTCGCAACCGGCAGCCTCGCGCTGTCCGCCGACGCCACCGACGACTTCGGTCTGGCAAGCGCGGCGTTCGAGTACATCGTGAGCTCAGGCGAGGGCGAGACGTTCAAGTTTCGCTCGGGAACGATCAACGGCGCGCCGATCACCGCGCCGGGCGCGACGCACGCGTCGCTCACCGCTACACTGCCGCTGGACGCGCTGAAGCTGGTGCCGGGCGACATCGTCCACATCCGGGCCGTTGCTCGAGACGCGAACAACGTGAGCGGCCCCGGGATCGGTACCTCTGAAACTCGCGCGCTCCGCATCGCGCGCACCGGCGAGTACGATTCGCTCGCCGTCGAGGCCGCGGCGCCGACGGAGGAGGCAAAGAACGTCGTCAGTGAGCGGATGCTCATCATGCTGGCCGAAGCGCTCGAGCGACGGCGTCCGCGCCTGGCCCGCGATTCCGTCGTCGGAGAGTCTCGGTCCATCGCCGCGGACCAAAAACGGCTGCGACGCACGGTTGGCGACGTCGTGTTCATGCGGCTCGGGGGCAATCAGTCGGCCGAAGAACATACCGACGAAGATTCGCCGGCTCGCGCGAAGACGATGCAAGACCTTCTCGCCCGCGCCGACTCCGCGACGAACCGATCAACCGATCCAATCGACTTCCAGGGCGGCGAAAGCCCCGTCGTCGCCGTCAACAGGCCGCTGCTCGAGGCGTATAACGCGATGTGGGACGCGAGCACGCAGCTCGAGATTGGCGAGCCGGCCGCCGCGCTGCCACACATGCGGCGCGCGTTGGCGGCGATCGAAAAAGCTCGACAGGCCGAGCGGCTCTATCTGCGCGGACGGCCGCCGCAGGTGGTGATCGACATCGACAAGGCTCGGCTCAAGGGCAAAGACAAGGGCAGCTCGGCCACGCGCTTGCCGCTGCCCGCGTCCGACTCCGTCACTCGTTCCCTCGAGTCGCGCCTCGTTCGGGCCATCGAGCTGACGTCGCGCGATGCCGCGGCGGCGATCGACTCGCTGACCCTGCTGCGCATCGACGCGCTCGCCGACGACCCGGGTTTCGCGGCGACACTTCTTCCGGCGATCGACGCCATGCGGCGTGGCCGCGGCACGGACGCCACCGCGGCGCTCGCCCGTGCGCGCCGCTCGCTCGCCGGCGCGCCGCTCGCTCGCGATTCGATCGCGCGTTGGGGTGGCATCCCGTGACGACGGAATTCGTCTTCGCCACCGCGCAGTACGACTCCGGCGACTGGGACAGCGCGCCGCTGCTGCCGGCGAACATCATCGATACGATCGCGCGCTACACCGAGATCAACGTGGCGCCCACCGGCGTGATCGCGCCCCTCTCCGACGCGCGCATGCTTCGCTACCCGTTTTTGTATCTCACCGGCCACCTCCCGGTGCGTTTCAGCGACGCCGAACGTCGCAACGTACGGCGGTTCGTCGAGCGCGGGGGCTTGTTGTTCATCGACGACCACAACCACGACATCGACGGCGTCTTTCACAAGACGGCCACCGAGGAGATCGCGCGCACGGTGGCGCCGCTCACCGAGCTTCCGAACGACCACGCGCTCTACTCTTCGTTCTTCAAGTTCGATGGTCCACCGACCACGAGCCATGAGCTCAATGGCTGGGGCGACAACCTCGTACACAAACACTTGCTCGCCGTGCAGCGGCGCGGACGCATCGCCGTCCTGTTCAGCAGCAAGGATTACAGCTCGGAGTGGAACTATCACCCCGACAGCAAGCGCTTTCTCTCGGTGGATAACACACGCTTCGCCGTGAACCTCGTCGTCTATGCGCTCACTGCGTAGGCGCCTCGAGCTCGGCTGCCGCATCGGCGCGTTCGCGCTGCTCGGCTGGTTGATCGGGACGAGCATTTTCCGGGCGCCGCGCCGAGCGGTGGAGCGCGCCTCGGACCGTGAGCTATTGGCGCGCCTCCCATCGTGGACCCGCACGCCATCGAGCGTCGCGTTGCACGGCACACTCGACGCGGCACCGACGCCCGTCGTGCTCGCATGGCTCTCCGCCTTGCGACATGCAGGACATGGCGTGACCTGGAGCGGCTCACCGCCCGCGGCGGTCGTCGTCGCCGAGCCGGTCACCGCGCCTGGCGGTGGGGTTCGCGTCAACGTCGCCGCCCCGGCGAACAGTCGCGTGACGGTGGGAGACGTCGCCGGCACGATCGATAGTGCACACGTCGCTGGACTCGGCGCGAGCTTTACTCTACCGCTCACCGTCGACAGCCTGATCGTGCGCGTCAATCAGCAGCGTCAGGCGGTCGCGCGACCGAACGACGTGCCTCCGCGCGCCGTGCTCGTCGTCGGCGACGCCGGGTGGGAGGCAAAGTTCGTCGCCGGCGCGCTCGAGGAGCGCGGATGGAAAGTGGTGACGCGCTTCGCCGTCGCCCCGAATGTCGACGTGCGCGCCGGCGAGCAGCCGGCGATCGACACGGCGCACTTCGCGGCGATCGTCGCCATCGACTCCACCGTCGCCGCGCTCGGCCCGGCGGTGCAGCGCTTCGTCGAGCAAGGCGGCGGCCTCGTGCTCGCCGGCGCGTCGGCGGGCGCGCGGAGCGTTTCGCCGCTCGCCGCCGGAGCGGTTGGCGCGCGCGTCCGACGGAACGTCGCGGCGAACGATACGATCGGGCTCGGGAGCACCGGCTTCTACCCGGTGACATCGGTAAGAGAGGACGCGGTCGCCCTCGAGCGACGCGCATCGGCCGTTGCGATCGCGGCGCGTCGCGTCGGCGCGGGTCGTGTGCTGCAAGTTGGATACGATGACAGCTGGCGCTGGCGGATGGCCGGCGCCTCCGGATCCGAGGCGGCTCATCGCGACTGGTGGTCGCGCGTCGTGTCCTCGGTGGCGTTTACGCCGGCGTTGCCCGCGAATGAAGAGAAGACATTCGATGCGCCCGTCGCCGCGCTCTTCGGCCATCTCGGTCCTCCGCGTCCGGCGCCGGTCGCATCCTCGGGCAACGTCGATCCACGTATTCCTTTGGCGATCATTCTCTTGCTTCTCCTCGTCGAGTGGACGTCGCGACGTCTGCGCGGTCTCCGATGACGGTCGCATTCATCTCCAATTCCGACTGCGGCCGCCACGATACCGGCTGGGGTCATCCCGAGCATGTCGGACGACTCCGCGCCATTCCAAAAGCGCTGCGCGACGAGCCGGAGCTCTACGCGCGACTGCTGCATCACGAGTCCCGGCACGCGACTGTCGAGGAGCTCGCGCTTGCCCATGACCCGCGGTATGTCGAGCTGGTCGGCGAGGTCGCGAGATCGGGCGGAGGACGGCTCGATGCCGACACGGTGGTGAGTGAAGGCTCGTGGGACGCCGCCACCGCGGGTGCCGGCGCCGTCCTCGACGCGATCGACTATGCCTTTGGCGACGGCCCACGCCGCTCGTTTTGCGCCGTGCGCCCGCCCGGACATCACGCGCTGCGCAACATGGGAATGGGCTTCTGTCTCTTCGGAAATGTCGCCCTCGGCGCGCGCTACGCCCGGATGAAACATGGCGCCGAACGAGTCCTCATCGTCGATTGGGACGTGCACCACGGCAACGGAACGCAGGCACTCGTCGAGCAGGAGCGCGACATCCGGTTTGTCTCCATGCATCAATGGCCATGGTATCCCGGCACCGGCGCGGCCGCCGATCGTGGGCCGCACGAGAATGTCTGGAACCTACCGATGCAACCGGGCCTTCCGCCCGCCGTCTACGTCGACACGCTGCGCACCGCGATCGCCGACGCAACGCGCGACTTCACCCCCGATCTCGTTTTGATCTCGGCAGGCTTCGACTCGATGCGCGGCGATCCCCTCGGCGGATTCACGCTCGAGTACGAGCACTTCGAGCAGCTCACCCGTCACCTTGTCGAGCACGCCGAAGGTTGGTGCGCCGGGCGCCTCGTGAGCTCCCTCGAGGGCGGCTACGCGCCCGACCGCCTCGCGATCGCCTGCGTCCGACACCTGCAAGCCCTGGAATGACGCATCGAGTCGCCGAGTCGCCGAGTCAGTATTCGTCCGACCCCTGCACCCAAATGAACGACTGTAAGTCGATCATGTCGCGCGGCTCGAGATCGGCCGTATCGCGCCGCACTTGCTCGGCGAACTCGATCAGGCTCTGATACGTGTCCCAGCTCGGCCGCGATCGATACCGGAAATCGAACTCGTACTCTTTGGCGGCGAGACGCGTGACGTTCGGCTTGAGGAAGATGTGCCGATCGGGCTGCGCGATGAATCCGAAAACAGTGAGTAGCGGCCAGGTGAGCACGCGCGTCTGTCGCCGCGGAAGCTCGGCGACGACTTCGCACCAGCGCTCGAATCGGCGTTCGTCACCTGCGCGTCCATGCAGAAAGTCGAACAGCCCCAGGGCGAACGACCGCGCCCCGTCGGCAGGCCGAATGGCGTCGCGCAACGCCATCTTCTCGAACGAGAAGAGCAGGTTCGTGCGCGACTCGATCGTCACGGCGCGCCGAGCGATCTCGTCGTATTCCTCGTCGGCGAGCAATCGCCGAAATGTGTTCGCGTCGAGCTCCCGCATCCACCGCTCGTGCGCCGTCCACTTGTACCCCCGCTCCCAGTCGATATACGTCTCATCGTGATAGCCTTCGGGAAAGAAGCGGAGGAATTTTCGTCGGCAGCGCTGCGCGGCGGGCGTGAGCGTCGGCCGCGCCGGCTTCTTCTTATTGGTGAGCGTCCATGACTTGGTCCGCGCATTCGATGTCGTCATGTCGCGAAGCCCTGAGCAGGGACCGGACCGCCGCGGCGGAAGGGGAGCTCAGCGGATGGCACAAAGCTTCCGTTCGCTTGGCGACATGAGCACTGCTTCCCAAGCCCCCGCGCGCGTGGATTTCGAGCGCGGCATTGTTCTCGACTCGAACAACCGGGCGCGTACCGGCCTGTCTGTCGCCGACGTCAATGCGGCGATCGCGAGCGCGAAGGGCTGCCTCTGGGTCGATATCGACATCACAGTGCCGGGCCAGGCGGACCTGCTGAAACAGATCCAGGGCCTTCACCCGCTGTCCGTCGATGACGCGCTGAGTCGGAAACAGCGACCAAAGGTCGAGGAGTATCAGGACTACCTGTTCATCGTCGTCCTCGGCGTCCGGTTTCACGAGGAAACGCCCGACCCGTACGACCTCGAGACGTTCGATCTCTGCTTCTTCCTCGGCAATCATTTTTTGATCACCGTGCACGCCGGACCGTCGGACGCCGTGGACGACGTCGCCGAGCGTCTGAAGAAGAGTCCGGAATTGTTGTCGCGAGGGGTCGATCGGCTGGCTCACGCCATAATGGACGGCGCGGTCGACGAGTACTTCCCGTTGCTCGATAAGATCGACGAGTTGATCGATGACCTCGAGCAACGCGTCATCGTGAGCTTCGACGAATCGGCGCTTCAGGACATCTTCGCCGTCAAGCGATTGACGCTCTCGCTGCGCCGGCACGTCGCGCCCGAGCGCGAGGTATTCAACATCCTCACGAACCGGCCGAGCAAACTCCTGTCGCCCGATTCGCAGATTTATTTTCGGGACATCTACGACCACGTCCTCCGGATCAACGACTCGATCGAAACCTTCCGCGACCTGGCGAGCAGCGTCCTCGATAGCTATCTGACGCAGGTCTCCAACCGCCTCGGGCGCATCACGAAGGGACTGTCGGTCATCGCGACCCTCAGCATCCCGTTCGTCGTCATCAGCGGGATGTGGGGAATGAACTTCCAGCACATTCCCCTTTACGCCCATCCGCATGCATTTTGGTGGATGCTCGGAGTGCAGGTCGGCATCGGGCTGGTCCTCCTCCTCGTGCTTCGCTTCCGAAACCTCCTCTAATGGCGATCCGTCTCCACGCGATTACCCTTGCCGACGCTCACCTCGAGCTCCCCGGCGCGGGAGCAGGCAGCCTGACGGAGACCGAGACGTACGCGGGCAACGGCCTGGGAGTCTCGCTGGTGCCGTTTCGGGATCTCTGCGCGGTCGTCTCTGATCAGGGGGGCTTCGTGCTCGACGAGGCCAGCCCGAACGAAGTGGCCCGGCATCGGAGTGTCGTCGACGCCGTCTTTCAGCGGGCGCCGGTCGTGCCGGCCCCGGTCGGCGTCGTGTTTCGAGGAGCCGACGTCCTCAAACGGTGGATGGAACTGCACTACGTCTCCCTGAGCGGTGCCCTCGAATTCGTCGAGGATCGCGTCGCTGCCCGCGTCCATATCGCCCGCGCCGACGCCAAGGGTGGCGACGAGGAGGCAGGCGCCGACCTGGCCGCGGCGGCCACGGAGGCCTTTCGCGCCCTCCGCCGGAACGCGGTCGCGTCGCTCCCGCTCAGGCTCGAAAAAGTCACCGGCCTCATGCTCAGTGCGTCATTCTTGGTTGAGCGTGATCTGTGGAAGGACTTCCTGCGCGCCGTCCAAGAGCAGCACGAAGCGCATCACAAACTACGGTTCGAGATCACCGGTCCCTGGGCGCCGTACGATTTCGTCCGCATGCAGTTCGGAGGGTGATCGGTGTTCTGTCCGGAGTGCGGGACCTGGAATCGAGCGTCGGCGGCTTCCTGCGAGCGTTGTGAACAGGCGCTGCCCAATCTCGACCGCGCACCCTTCGAGCGACCCGACGATGAGCTGACCCGCCTCCGCCGCGCTGCGGGCGCGCGGTACCGCATCATGCGACGGCTCGGCGCCGGTGGAATGGCAACCGTCTATGTCGGCGAGCAGGCGCACCTGCTGCGGCCGGTGGTCATCAAAGTGCTTCACCCGCACCTCGCCAAGGACGAAGAGGTGGCCGAACGCTTTCGGCGCGAGGCCGAGGCGGCGTCGCGGCTCGTGCATCCACACATCTGCCCGATTTTCGACTACGGCGCCACGGACGATGTCGTCTACACGGTGATGCCGTACCTCGAGGGTGGTTCGCTCGCCGATCAGATTCAGGCGCATCGCTTCGTCGCGCCGGCACGCGCGGCCGCGGTGGCGGCGCAGGTGGCGTGTGGTCTCGACTACGCGCATCGCCGCGGCGTGATCCACCGTGACGTGAAGCCGGACAACGTGCTGTTCGACGAAGACGGGAACGCCGTGCTCACCGACTTCGGGATCGCGACGGCTCGCTTTCACGGCCGGCTCACCGCCTCTGGCCGGGCGATGGGAACGCCGCACTACATGTCTCCCGAACAGGCGATGGGCAAGCTCGTGGACGGAAGAAGCGACGTCTACGCTGTCGGCATTTTGTTGTATGAGTCACTCCTCGGATTCCCGCCGTTCGACGGCGAGGACGCGTTTTCCGTCAGCTACAAGCAAGTTCACGAAGCGCCGACCGCGCCCGCGGCGACGAGCGCGCGGGTCCCCCAAGCGTTGTCCGATATCGTCATGCGTTGCTTGAACAAATCACCCGCCGGACGCTACGCTCGCGGCTTCGAGCTCGCCGACGCGCTGATCGCCTTTCTCCGCTCCGTCCCCGACGCCGCGCCGCACCACCGCGCCGCCGCCACCGCCCGCCGCGCCAGCGCCGTCGCCGGTTGATGCGCGTCGAGCACGACGTCGCGGTCGTTCACACGACGCACCCGTTCGTCATCGCCCGGGGCGCGGCGCCCGAGAATCGTCTCATTCGCGTCCGCCTCATCGACAATGACGGCGTCGAGGGCTGGGGCGAAGCGGCGCCGAATCGATTCTACGGTGAGACGGCGGACACCGCGCTCGGCGCGTTGGCGCGCCTCAAGCCGATCGTCGAAGCGGCGGACGCGTGGGCGATCGAGGACACGGAAGCCGAGTTGAATCGCGCGCTTCGTTTCAACGCCTCCGTAAAGTCGGCGATCAGCGCGGCGCTCCATGATCTCGCGGGAAAAAAGCTCGGCGTTCCCGTCTACAAGCTCTGGGGATTGGATCCGGCGCGCGCGCCGCTCTCGAGCTTCACGATCGCGATCGCGGCGAGCGACGCCGAGCTCCGAGAGCGCATAGGACAGGCCGCCGAGTATCCGGTTCTCAAGATCAAGCTCGGGACGGACCGCGACGAACACATCATCCGGACCGTTCGCGATGCCGCGCCGGACAAGATTCTGCGTGTCGACGCCAACGCCGCCTGGAATCCGAAGCACGCCCTCCGGATGATCGAGATCCTTCGCGAGCTCGGCGTCGAGTACGTGGAGCAACCACTTCCACCGCACGACATCGACGGCCTCCGTTTCGTGCGCGAGCGATCGTCGCTCCCCGTCATCGCCGACGAGTCGTGCGTCGTCGCCGCCGACATTCCACGTCTCGTTGGCGCGGTCGACGGGATCAACATCAAGCTTGCCAAGTGCGGCAGCCTCCGCGAAGCACTCCGCATGATCGCCACCGCGCGCGCGCACGGCATGCTCGTAATGGCCGGCTGCATGATCGAGACGAGCCTCGGCATCACCGCAGCGGCGCACTTCGCGCCGTTGCTCGATTACGCCGATTTCGATGGCGCCGCCCTCTTGTCCGATGACCCCTACATCGGCGCGACGATCGCGGGCGGAAGGATCAAGATTCCGTCCGGACCAGGCCTGGGCGTGACGCGTCGAGCCTGACGGTCGGCCGAGCCGCCGAGCCGCCGAGCCGCCGAGCCGCCGAGCCGCCGAGCCGCCGAGCCTCCGAGCCGCCGAGTCGTTCCCTAGCCCGCGGCGGTATACTTCCAGGCAGGGCGAACAGCAGGTCGCCTCCCGTCCGCGGAAAGGGATGATCCCGCCTGTCGCTCGGCTGCTCTCGCAGAACATCGATGTCACCCCTTCTGCCCACACCTGCGGACAACGGGCGCTTGGAAGGAGGAATGATGTCGCGCGAATTGCCTGAGTTTCCCAGCCTCGAGCACCTCAAGAAACAAGCGAAAGATCTCCTCCACGCCGGCCGCGCAACGAAGCTCGTCGAGGCGCAACGGCTTGTCGCCCAGGACTATGGATTTCCGAGCTGGGCGAAGCTCAAAGTCCACGTCGAATCGTTCGCCGCCGACCCGCGCCTCGCCTTCAACGCGGCGATCAGATCGCACAGCGTCACGAACGTCGCGCGCGTCCTCGAACGCTTTCCAGAATTCAAATCGCGGCTCAACGAGGCGCTCGCCGGCGACGGCTTCGGTTTGCTGCCGATCGTCGAAGCGGCCGAACATCGCGACCGTGAGATCGTAGACCTCCTCGTGCGCTCCGGCGCGGACATCAACGCGGTCAACGATTGGTGGGCCGGCGGGTTCGGCGTCCTCGACGCGTCGCCGCGTGACATGATCGAGTTTCTCCTCGATCGCGGCGCCACGATGACCGCGCACGCGGCCGCGCGCCTCGGTCGTCTCGACGATCTCGCGCGCATCGTGTCGGCGGATCCGTCGGTCGTGCACAAGCGGGGAGGGGACGGGCAGACCCCGCTCCATTTCGCGTCGACGGTCGACGCCGCGAAGCTTCTCGTCGACCGCGGAGCCGACATCGATGCGCGTTGCGTCGACCACGAATCGACGCCGGCCCAATGGATGATTCGCGATCGGCAAGAGGTGGCTCGCTACCTCGTGTCTGTCGGCTGCCGGACTGACATCCTGATGTGTTCTGCCCTCGGCGATCTCGAACGCGTCCGCGCTCATCTCGACGCCGACCCGGACAGCATCCACACGGCGGTCGATCGCGCCCACTTTCCAATGCGCGACCCGCGAGCCGGTGGAACGATCTATCAATGGTCGCTTGGCGCGTTCAAGACTCCGCATCTCATCGCGCGCGAGTTCGCTCACGAAGACGTGTTCGACCTGCTGATGTCCCGCTCACCGGTGTCGCTCCGTCTTACGACCGCCTGCGAGCTCGGCGACGATGCCACCGTCGACGCGCTTATTCGAGACAACCCAGGGCTCGTTTCGCGATTGACCGACGACGAGCGGCGTCGCGCCGCCTTGGCCGCTGAGCTCAACGACACCCGCGCCGTGCGCACGCTGCTGCGCGCCGGCTGGCCCGTGGACGCTCTCACGAACCCGCACGGCGCCTCAGCGCTGCATTGGGCGGGCTTTCACGGCAATGTCGAGATGGTCAAGGAGATTCTTCGCTATCGTCCACCGCTC
The DNA here is from genome assembly GCA_035535975.1 of Gemmatimonadaceae bacterium. Lineage (GTDB taxonomy): Bacteria > Gemmatimonadota > Gemmatimonadetes > Gemmatimonadales > Gemmatimonadaceae > JAQBQB01. The sequence continues at coordinate 68,038 of DATLPC010000164.1, forward strand.
GAGTTGGTGGAGAAGCAGTTCGGAGGGACACCGTTGACCTGGACCTCCTACGGTTCGGTCCACGGCTATGCGAAGAACGCGAACTATCCGGCGGCGATGGAAGCGCTGCTCGACGCTGGAGTGCCGGTTCCCGATCTGGACGCGATCGGAGGGACTGAAGAGGTCAGAGATCTGATACGCGCGCGAGCAGGCCTACCTAAACGGCGCTCTTAGGGGATAAAAAGGCGCTCTTACGGCATAAACGGCGCGTCTTAGCGACGCCCGTAAACCGCGCTTTTAAACCGCGCGTGTAGACGGCGCTGGTAACCCGCGCTCAAACGGCGCTGGTAACGAGCGCTCAAACGGCGCTGGTAACCAACGCTCAAAAGGTGCGGCTTAGAAGCGCCAATTCCGGCGCTGTTTACCAGCGTTGGTTTAGGCGCTGTTTACCAGCGGCGTTTGAGCGCGGTTTACCAGCGGGGTCTAAAAGCGCGGTTTAAAAGCGCGGTTTACGAGCGCCGTTTACAAGCGCCGTTTATGCCCTAAAAGCGCCGTTTATGCCTAAGAAGCGCCGTTGATGCCCTAGAAGCCGTTTCGAACTGGTCGCCCTATGGTTGCGCCGCCCAATAATTGCCTACTCTCGCCACCACCCCCGCATACACTTTGACCCCGTCAAACAGATTCTGCAGCCGCAAATTCTCATTCGCCGAATGCTGATTGTTGTCGTGGTTCACGATCGGCAACACGATCAAGGGCGTGTGCAAGACCCTTTCGAAGGTGTACATCGGCAAACTCCCCCCGAGTGTCGGTAGCGCCACCACCGGCGTGGCCAGCGCTTCCTGCGTCGCGCGAACCACCGCGCGAGACAGCGGCGCGTCCATCGACACGCGCGTCGCCGGATATCCCGCCTCCCAATTCGCGCGGACGATCTTCGCGTACTTCATTCGCTCGGCTTCCGTCGGCGCGTGGTCGAGCACCGTGTACCCCAGCGACTTGAGATGCGCGTCGACCAGTTGGCGAACGTGGTCCGGCGTCTGGCGCGGCACGAGACGGAAATCGATCGACGCCGTCGCCTCGGTCGGAATCGTGTTCGACGCCGTCGCGCCAACGCCGCCCCCTCGAATCCCGCGGAGGTTGAGCGCCGGAAGCATGATCCGTTCGACGAGGAGCGCATTGTTCGCTTCCGTGGCCGCCATCGCGATCTCGGCGCGCATCGCCGAGTCGATCGTCGGCACGCTGGCCAGGGCCCGACGCTCGGCCGGTGTGATCGGGGAGACGTCGTCGTAGAAATGCTTGATCAGGATGCGACCGTCGTCGTTCCGCATGCTGGCGACGATGTTCGCCAGCCGCGTGACCGGATTTGGCGCCCAGTTGCCATAGTGGCCGCTGTGGAGTCCGTGCGACGGTCCGTAGACCGTGAGCTCCACCCCCGTCACGCCGCGCACGCCGAACACGATCTGCTGGCGCCGCGATTGGTGGACCGGGCCGTCGCCGAAGAGCCAGGCGTCTGCCTTCAGGAGGTCCGCGTACCGTTCGAGCAGCGGCCCGAGATGACCTGATCCTGCCTCTTCTTCCCCCTCGAAGAAGAACTTCATGTTGACCGAGGGCTGGATTCCCGACGCCTTGAGCGCGTCCAACGCCGACAGCATGGCGACGATCGGAGCCTTGTCGTCGCTCGCCGAACGCCCATAGATGCGCCACTCGCCCTGAACCGATCCGGCGGTCGACGGCAGTGGAATCACCGAGCCGCCAGCCTCCATTGGCTTGTCACGAAGGACCGGTTGCCACGGCGCGGTCTTCCACTGCGTCGTGTCGACGGGCTGGCCGTCGTAGTGCGCGTAGAAGACGACGGTCCTCGTCGCTCCCGGCGTCCGAAGCTCGCCAAACACCGCGGGTGGGCCGCCCGCCGGAGACTCCAGGAGACGCCCCGCGATCCCGCGGGCCCCGAGCATGGCCAGGAGCCGATCGGCGTTGCGACGGATATTGACCGAATCGCTGGCCAAATTCGGGAGGGCCAGGAAGCCGTTCAGCTCCCGCAGAATGTCCACGTCATGTGCCGACACGTAGGTGCCGACTTTCTGGCGGACGAGATCTGAGGTCGGTAACTGAGCCTCGACCAGCTTCGGCGCGGCGAGGAAAAGAAGCGGGGCGAGGAACGCGCGCGCCGCGGATAGCTCTTTGAGAATTATCATGTTGGCTGATGGATGGTCCGGGCGACTTCCAGACGCTCTCTGCCGCGGCACAAATCCCGCTGAGGGCGGCTGGCGGATTCCAGTGCCGACGATCAGGTTATTGCGACGCTGCTGGCCTACATCGAGGACTGAATGGTGGATGCACTCACCCCCGAGCTCACCCCCGCCACCGGCATCGACGGTGGAAAGTACGTCTACTGCATCGTTCGAAGCGAGCGACAACGGGATTTCGGGGCAATCGGGATCGGCGGCGGCCAGCGGGTATTCACCGTCGCTTTCCAGGACCTCGCCGCGGTCGTAAGCGATACGCCGATCGTCATCTACGACCCCACCCGGGAGAACGTTCTCGCCCACGAGTTCGTCAACGAGACGGTGATGAAGGAGTTCACCGTCATCCCGATGTCCTTCGGCACGGTGTTCCGCTCCGAGGAGGACGTGACCGAGCTCCTCCGCTCGACGTACCAGGCGTTCAGCGACGTCCTCGACAAGATGCAGGACAAGATCGAGTTCGGCCTCAAGGTGCTGTGGGACCGCGAGAAGGTGATCGCGAACCTGGAGCGCGAGAACGATGAGATCAGCCGTCTCAAGGACGAGATCAGTCGCCACACGACGACTTCGACCTATTTCGCTCGCATCCAGCTCGGCCGCCTCGTCGACTCCGCGCTCGAGGAGATGAGCTCGCGCTACGTCGCCGACATCCACGAAGCCCTCAAAGCCGTCGCCGTCGCCAGCCGCTCCAACAAACCGATCGGCGACCGCATGATCCTCAACGCCGCCTTCCTCGTCGACCGCGCCTCGGAGCAGTCGTTCGATGAGCGCGTGAAGGAGACGAGCAGAAAATACGAGGATGTCCTGTCGTTCAAGTATTCGGGGCCGTGGCCGCCGTACAATTTCGTGAACATCAAGTTGAAGCTGGAAAAGGCAGACTAGCTCGAAAATCACGGAACAGCGAGAAAGCCCGAAACAGCGGGAATCCCGAAACGTCGGGAAATCACGAAACCGGCAAATCACGCAACGGCGGCGAGGATTCGATCCTCGCCGCCGTCGTCGTTTCACGCCGGCCAACCGCCGTCTCGTGATCATCCGCCGTTTCGTGATCACCCGCCGTTCCGGGATCACCGCCGTCTCGGGCTTTCCCGCCGTTCCGGGATCATCCGCCGTTCCCGGGTCACCGCCGTTTCGCCGCCTCCAGTAGTTCGCTATCGATAACTTCCATCATGCTCGTCGACGTCGCTCTGCCTCTCCCCCTCTTCCGCACCTTCACCTACACAGTCCCGGAGAGCGAAGCACATCGCGCACGTCGCGGCATGCGTGCCGTCGTGCCGTTCCGCAACCGCAAAGAGATCGGCGTCATCGTCGCCGAAGGCCGCGAGCAGAATGGCGTCATCCCCAAGCCCGTCGACTCGCTGCCCGATGCGGAGCCGGTCATCGGAGCATCGCTCCTGTCGCTGTGCGAGTGGATGGCCGAGTACTACATCGTTCCCCTCGGCATTGCGATTCGCACGGCGTTGCCCGGCGCCCTGGCGTCGCACGTCGCACCCGAGCCCGCACGACGAACTCGCCGCGTGGCGGTATTGCACCGCGAACTGCCGTCCCTGTTGCATCGCGATCGTATCTTCGCTCGCGCGCCGCAGCAACGAGTGCTGTTCGAGCTGATCGAATCGCTCGGCGGACGCGTTCCGGTCGAGCACCTTACCGCGCGGCTGAATTTTTCGTCGTCGGTGCTGAAGGGCGTCGTGGCGCGCGGCGTCGTGACGATCGAAGAGGAGATCGTCGCGCGCGATCCGTTCGCTTGGCGGCCGCCGCCGGCGCCCGCGACGCACATGCCCTCGCGCGCCCAGCGCGACGCGATCGATCGACTCGGCGCCGCGCGGCCGGGAGAAGTCTTTCTGCTCCATGGCGTCACCGGCAGCGGCAAGACGCTCGTCTACATCGAGCTTTTACGGCGGGTCGTCCTCGAGCGTGGACGCGGCGCGATCGTGCTTGTGCCCGAAATCGCGCTCACGCCGCAGACCGTCGATCGCTTCCGCGCCGTGTTCGGCGATTCGATCGCCGTGCTGCACAGCGCTCTGAGCGACGGCGAGCGCTACGACGAGTGGCTCGCGCTCAAGGAGGGCCGCAAACGCATCGCGGTCGGCGCGCGTTCGGCGATCTTTGCCCCAGTTCCCGATCTCGGCGCGATCGTCGTCGACGAAGAGCACGAGTCGAGCTACAAACAGGGTGAGTCGCCGCGCTATCACGCGCGCGAGGTCGCCATCGTGCGCGCGCGCGCCGAACAGGCGACCGTCGTCCTCGGGAGCGCCACGCCGAGTCTCGAAAGTTGGGTCAACGCGACGCATGGCAAGTATGCGCTGCTCACATTGCCGGAACGGGTCGGCGAAGCGCGGCTCCCCGTGATCGATGTCGTCGACCGACGCGAGCCGCGCAATGCCTCGCGGGATCCGGTGAGCCGCGATTGGCTCCGCCTCGTTCTGAGCGAAGAGCTCGAGTCCGCGCTCTCCGACCGGCTCAAGAAACACGAGCAGAGCATCCTCCTGCTCAACCGGCGCGGCTACGCGGCGTTCGTGCAGTGCTCGACCTGCGGGTACGTCGCCGCCTGTCCGAACTGCTCGATCAGTCTCACCTATCATCGTACGCCGGAGCGGCTCGTCTGCCACTACTGCCGGCACGCCGAGCCGCCGCCGACGCTCTGCCCGAAGTGCAACGGCTCGGTGATGCGCCAGCGCGGCCTCGGGACCCAACAGGTCGAGCGACTGCTCGCCGAGCGGTATCCGTCGGCGCGGATCGCCCGGATGGACGTCGATACGACGAGTGGCAAGTGGGCACACACCGAGATTCTCGATCGCGTCGCTCGAGGCGAGGTCGACATCCTGCTCGGCACGCAGATGATCGCCAAGGGATTAGACTTTCCTAACGTCACGCTCGTCGGCGTCGTCGATGCGGACGTCGGCATCAACCTGCCCGATTTTCGGGCGTCGGAGCGCTGTTTCCAGTTGTTGAGCCAAGTGGCCGGGAGAGCAGGCAGGGGACCAAAGGGCGGGCGCGTGCTCATTCAGACGAAAGTGCCGTCGCACCACGCCGTCACGCGCGCCGTCGCGCACGACTACACCGGCTTTGTCCGCGAGGAGCTCGCGGGGCGCGAGACGCCCGCCTATCCGCCGACGGTGCGTCTCGCGAACATCGTCTTCAGCGGGACGACGGAGCCCGCGACCGCCAAGCTCGCGACGTCTGCCGTCACCTGGCTGCACGCCTTGCTGCGAAAGCGTCCGATGCCGGGAATCGCCATCGTCGGGCCGGCGCCGTGCCCGGTCGAGCGAATCAAGAACCGCTGGCGCTGGCACGTGCTGATCAAAGCCGAACATCCCGCCGACCTGACTCGCCTCGGCCGCTATTTCCTCGAGAGATTCAAGGTCCCCAAGGAAGCCCAGCTCCGCGTCACGCTCGACCGCGACCCGGTCGCACTGCTGTAACGCTCCTCGCCGCGACCGGCTGACCGGATTGGGACGACGGTTCTGTGAGGGCAAAGCGGCACCCTCTCCCGCTTTATCCAAGTCGTGCCGCGGACGGCGCTTACGTTATTTCGCCCCTCCCGTCAGATTGCACGCGATGCCTACGTTCTCCCCGCCAGACTTCAATCAGCCCGCCTTCGCCGGATTTCCGGACGCCAAATTCGCCCCCGCGCCCGCCGACGGCGTCCTCCCCGACGGCTTCTTCTCGACCACCAACCTTCCCACCTTCGTCCGCGTCAACGGCCGTTGGATCGCGCCCAAGGAACCGCGCATGGACGCCGGCCTCGTGCTCGATCGCGAGGGCGTGATCTGGGTCCGTGAAGGACGCCGCATCAAAAAGGGCGACATGGTCGCCGTCGGCGAAAAGGAAGACGGCGGCGACGGCATCTTCGTGCAGACGCACCTGGGTGCGCATGCCGATGCCAGCGATGCCTTCGCCTTCATGTCGAGCGAAGTGTCGCGCGAGAAGCCGATCGACTACGCGCACATGGCGCGCGTCCTCGTCGACGAGAAGGAGCGCGGCGGCTATCCGATTTGGGTGACCGGTCCCGCGCTCGTCCACTCGCGCGCCCGCTCTGACATGAGTTGGTTCATCGCCAACGGGTACGTCGGCGCGCTCCTCGCCGGCAACGCCGTCGCCGTGCACGACATCGAGGCGTCGATCTACGGTACCACGCTCGGCATGAGCAACACCGGCGAGATTACGCAGGGCGGACACGGCCTCCACATGCGCGCCATCAATCGCGTGCGCGCCGCCGGGTCGATCGCCAACGCCGTCGCCCAAGGGATCATCACCGACGGCATCATGTATTCGTGCGTCAAGCATACCGTCCCGTTCGTGCTCACCGGCTCGATCCGCGACGACGGACCGCTGCCGGGCGTGATCACCGACATGCTCGTCGCGCAGGACGCGATGCGCCAGCACACGATGAAGGCGACGATGGCCATTCTCGTGGCGACCGCGCTCCACGCCATCGCCACCGGCAACATGCTCCCGGCGTTCGTGCAGAATGGCGACGGCACGATGCGCGAGCTGCCCACGATTTGCGTCGACTCGTCCGAGTTCGTCGTCTCCAAGCTGAAGGATCGCGGAACGCATCAGGCGTTCGGCGTCGTCACGAACGCACAGGACTTCATGCACATTCTGCGGCTCTACGTCGAACGCGAGCTGGAATCACGCGCCGCGACCGCGCGTGCGACCACAGCGACCGCGGCGGCGCGATGAACGGCATCATCCTTCCCGAAACGCGCGAGCGATTCCTCCTCGCCATCACACAGCAGGTCCCAGCGGAGCGCATCGCCGAGATTCATTTCTTCGCGCCGATCAAGCAGGGTGGTGTCGAGAGCGGCGTCGCCGTCGTCGCGGCGTGGCCGGAGCCCGGCATCACCGTCGACCAAGCACCGCCCGATGCTGAACTCCCGCCTCCCGACGAGAGCGACGACGCGGTCGCCGAGTCGCCGAGCCGCCCCGCCGCCGAGTCCAAGCCGGTCGTCTACACGGCGCGCTATCGTCTCGTGTTGAAAGGGCCCGACCGCGGCAAGTGGGAGGCGAGTGTCACCGCCGAAGCGGACGCTCCCCTCGTCAGTGTCGACGCCGTCGTCCGCGGCGTGCAGCGCCGCGCCGGAGACGTCGAGGAAGCGACGCGGATGGAAGGAAGTGAAGTAAGAGAGAGTCTCAAAGGCAAAATCTGACGTTCGACCCCACCCATCGGAGCAGGATCATGCACATCAGAGGTCTGTTGCTCTGCGCGGCGCTCGCCGCGCCGTCATTTCTTCATGCCCAACGTTCCGGCGACACTCTGAGTCTGGACGGACGAAAGGCAATCACCTTCGGGCTCGGCTTGACCGGGACGCGCAATACCACGACCGTCGGCGGAACGACCGCGACGCACACGGATGGTCAGATCGGCTCGATCGCGTACAATCAGTACATTCGCCGCCAGCTCGGCGTCGAGATCGAAGTCGCGGTTCTCAACGCCGACAACTTCGTCCAGCCCGGCCGCACGCACACCAATTCCATCAGCCCGCTGCTCTTCGGTATCACGCTTGCTCCGGAAGTGTTCGCGATCACGCGAAACCTCCGCCCCTTCTTCGCCGCCGGCGCCGGCCCCTACATCCACACGGTGAGCGATGTGTCGACGACCGGGGTAGCGACGAGCACCGAAACCGTCGCCGGGGCGCGTTTTGGCGCGGGAGTCGATTGGAGACCAGCGAGGCATTTTCTCATGAACGTCGAAGCGAAGTATCACGCGGTCGGAGACTTTGATCATCCGGATGCCGCGACGGAGAAAGTCAGTGGGTGGGGAGTTTCGGTGGGGTTTGGGTTTGTGTGGGGAGGGAGATAGGACTGCCCACAAACGGCGGAACTAGCAAGGATCGGGACTAACAAGGATCGGGACTAACAAAGACCGGGACTAACAAACGACGGGACTAACAAACGACGGGACTAACAACAATCGGCTACACCGAAACCAAACGGCGACGGGGCCTATCCGGATTTATGTGTGTGAGGTCATACTCAGACCACGGAGGTCAGTATGGCCCCACACAAACGCCGTCTGCCGGCAGAGTTTGACGAGCGGCGCTCGATGCGCTGATCGGAGACACGAAGCGACCCGAGGAGCTCGAGGCGCTCTTTCGCCGGATGAAGAAAGCGCTGGCGGAACGCATCGTTGGCGCGGAGCTCACGGAGCACCTCGGGTACGCGGCGGGCGAGCCCAAGCCGGCCGCTCAGCCGAATTATCGGAACGGGGCGTCGCCGAAGACGGTCCTGACCGACGACGACACGCTCACGCTCGATCTGCCACGAGACCGGAGCGGCACCTTCGAGCCGCAGCTCATCCCGAAGCACGTGCGCCGGCTGCCGGGGGCTTCGACACCAAGGTGCTCTCGCTGTACGCGCGCGGGCTCACCGTGCGCGAGATCCGCGCGCATCTGGAGGAGCTCTACCAGATCGAGATCGCGCCCGCGGTGATCAGCACCGTCACCGATGCCGTGCTCGACGAAGTCACCCAGTGGCAACAGCGGCCCTTGGACGGGATGTATCCGGTGGTGCTGTTCGATTGTCTTCGCGTCAAGATTCGCGATGAAGGGGTGGTGAAGAACAAGGCGGTCTATCTCGCGCTGGGCATTGACCGCGACGGGATGAAGGACGTCTTAGGCCTGTGGATCGAGCAGACCGAAGGCGCCGCGTTCTGGCTTGCGGGTGATGAGCGAGCTCAATGCCCGCGGTGTCGAGGATATCCTCATCGCGCTCGTGGACGGGCTCACCGGCTTTCCCGACGCCATTCATGCCGTGTTTCCGCAGACGCAGATCCATCACTGCGTGGTGCATCTCGTGCGGCAGAGCTTGGGCTACGTGCCCTACCGCGATCGGAAGCAGGTCCTGGCGCTCAAGGCCATCTACCGCGCGCCAACGGAGGCGGTCGCGCTCGAGGCGTTGCGGACCTTCGAAGAGAGCGCCTGGTCGGCGCGCTATCCCACGGTCGCGCCGCTCTGGCGCCGGCACTGGGAGTACCTGCGGCCGGTCTTCGCCTATCCGCCGGCGATTCGCCGCCTCCTGTACACGACGAACGCGATCGAGAGCCTGCATATGCAACTCCGCAAGCTCACGAAGACGCGCGGCTCGTTTCCGACCGACGAGGCGGCGACGAAGTTGCTCTATTTGGGGATTCGCAACATCGTGGCGAAGTGGCGGCGCGCACGGCTCCATTGGACCACGGCGCTCACCTACTTCGCCCAACTCTTCGGCGACCGCTTCATCCCCGAGGCGTAAGGCCGATGCTCACGACCTCACACACAAAAATCCGTACACGCCCCGGCGACGAGATCAAAACATCTCGACGCCGTTTCGCTTTGC
>DATLPC010000165.1:0-27108 GCA_035535975.1 Gemmatimonadaceae bacterium
CACGCCAGCCGTCGGCGGTCCGAAGCACCTGATAGGCGCGCTCGAAGCGGAGGGTCTCCGAGATACCCGAGCTTGGTGTGTCGTAGCGCTGCGCGTACATGTAGACCTCGGCTGTGTCACCATGCTCGGCAAAGACAGGCGAGAAACGAAGTACGTAGCCCGGCAGCTCCGCCTTGCAACGAACCGTGCCTTTCGTCGCGGTCAACGATGGCTCGCACGTCCCCTTGAAGACGCCGCGCTGCCGTGCCTCGGCCACCACGCTTTCGGACATCTGTCCGGCCGAGTCGAGCCCCGTCGTTCGGGGGAGCTCGCGACGGTCGAGGAGCAAAGATAGCGTGGGATCGCTGACGTCGAACGCCGCGCGTGCGGCCGCTTCATAGATGTTCGCGTACGCTGCGGCCGGCAACGTCATGACGGTGAGACCGCGACCCCTGACAACGTTCGAGTCGTCGCTGCGGCAGCCGCTCGCTATGGAAAGCGCGAGGGCCGACGCCGCGACGACTCGATGTGTATGTCTTCGAACGGTTCTAGTTTCGATCGTCGTCGCCTTGGTCGTCGTTGTCGTGGCCCTTGTGCTTCTTCGTCTTGTGCTTCGATTCGTGGCGCGATTCCACCACGCGGTCGTCGTCACGTTCGGAACCCGTGATCACTCGACCGTTCTGGTCGACGCGGCGCGGATCGTAGATGATGCGACCGTTCGGATCGACGCGACGCGGGTCGTATACGACGGTTCCGCTCGGATCGGTCCGCCGCGGGTCGTACACGACGGTGCCGCTTGGATCTACCCGTCTCGGATCATATACGCGTCCGCTCTGGTCGTACACGTCCCTGCGCGGATCGCGCGGGTACGCCGTGGTCTGGTCGCCGTAGATGATGCGGGCGTTGGGCGGAACGCGCGCGGCAGCCGTCGCGCAGTCGGTCGGCGCGGGCTGATGGCCAGGCGGAACGCCGTCGATCCAAATCCGGCACATTCCGGCCGGCGGACGCTGGCCCGGCGGCACACCCCCATTGCCGCGGCCACGACCCTGCGCCATCGCCGGCGCCGAGATCGCGAATGCGGCTATGACTGCAACAAGCTGGACTTTTCGCATCGGTTCCTCCGGCGAAACCTGTTCATGATGCCGGCTTATCATGGCAGGTGCAGTGCCGCACCGCATCGCTGCAACGACTTTTCTAAGTCGTTTGTCGACAATCTCTTAGCCGCACCGTTGTGCGGTGTGCGTCGGATCACTATCCCCCACAGGTGACAGACGCGTCCGTTCGGCTGGACTTAATTGCTTAGCTCGCTTTTACACCGAACGTAACAAGGGGTCAGACTCCAATTTCGAAAACTCTAAATGGAGTCTGACCCTATCTCGGGGGCGGGGAAGCCCCGGCGGGCCCAAAGGAAGTAGACCACGACCCCCACCAATAGAATGCCAAAGCCGACACCGGCGTGGGCAGGATAGCGGACGACCGTCGTGAGCGAGATCAGCCAGCATGCCACGACAAAGATGGCGGTCGTTATCGGATGGAGCGGAACGCGAATGCGCTCCTCGTCGTCGCCGGTTTTTCGCGCCCGCATCCGGAAAATGATCAGCGAGGCGCCGGTGAGCCCGAAGAAGAGCACGTCGATCGCTTCGACGTAGTTGAGGATCTGGTCGTACTTGCCGGTCAGCGCGATCACGACGGCCCAGACTCCCTGCAAAACGATCGCGACGACGGGAACACGCGACTTTGCGTTGAGCGTCCCGACCGCCTTGAAGAACACACCGTCGCGCGCCATCGCGTAGTAGACACGAGGCGCCGTCAGCACGCTCTGGCTGAGGAACCCGACGGTCGAGATCGCGATGCCGAGGGCGATGAGTCGCGCTCCACGATCGCCGAGCGCTCGTCGCATGACTTCCGACGCGGGCGTCGACGTCGCGGCGAGTCCATCGACGCCAAGAACGTGGAGACAGACGTAGGTGACGGACAGGTACAGCACGATCACACCAACGACGCCGATGAGGAGCCCACGCGGCAAGTCGCGGCGCGGGTTCTTCATCTCTCCGCTCACGAAGCTCGACGTCTGCCATCCACCATAGGCGAACAGGACCGGCACCATCGCGGTCGCGAGTCCAGCGAGCCCGCCGCTTCCCGTTCCCGTCGGAGTCGGTTGACCAGCCGTCGGCGTCGACGTTGTGCCGAATAGTCCCACACCGATGAGGCCGAGAATCGCCGCCAGCTTCGTGATCATCAGCGCGCTCTGCACGTTGCTTCCCGCGCGCACGCCGAGACAGTTGACGAGTGTGAGAACGCCGAGCGTCAGGGCGGCCGCCGCCTGTTCCGAAATGCCGACCCCGCTCAGCTCACGGAGGTACCGCCCGAAGATGATCGCGGCTCCGGCCATCCCTCCGGTTTGCACGACGAGCAGTAAAGTCCAGCCGTAGAGAAAAGCGACAATCGGATGGTAGGCGTCGCGCAGATAGGCGTACTGGCCGCCCACTCGCGGCCGAAGCGCGGCCAGCTCGGCGTAGACGAACGCGCCCATGAGCGCGATGGCCCCACCGATCATCCACGCGCCGAGCACCATGCCGGGCGTGTGCACCTGTCGGGCGACGACGCTGGGATTGACGAAGATGCCGGCGCCGATGATCCCACCCATCACGATCATCGTGGCGTCGAAGGCACCGAGTCGGCGGGCGAGGGTCGGCTGGCCCGAGGACGGTTCAAACGCGGCGGAGGTGGTTCGCGGCTCGGTGCTAGTCATGGCGCCCTAGCCTACCGGCGGCCCCGACCCCCGGCAAGGTCGCGCCCCATGGCGGGCCCCCGTGCAGCACCGTTCCTTTCGAGGTCGTCCCGATCCAAATCGAACGCTTTTGGGGGACCCTGCATCTAAGGGTTAACACGTGGCCAATACAGTCGTTGCCTTTCAGTCAGCCTACCGGGTGAGCGAACCCGACCTGATCGCTCGGGTCCTCGCCGGAGACCGGATCGCGGCGCGCGAGCTATACGACGCGCATTCGCCCCGGGTCTATCGTCTCGCCTTTCGGTTGACCGGTGACGCCGATCTGGCTCGTGAGTTCACGCAGGACACTTTCGTACGCGCGTTCGGCCAACTCTCCCGTTTTCGCGGAGACTCAGCCCTCTCCACCTGGCTTCACAGGATCACCGTCACGGTGGTGGCGAACGCGATGCGCAAGGTGAAGCGGTTCAGGGAGCGGGAGACGGATCTCGAGGACGTTCATCCGCTCGGCTCGGACAGCATGGGAGTCGACCCCGTGCTGCGAGAGCGCCTGCATCGCGCGATCGACCAACTACCAGAGATCTACCGAACCACTGTCATCATGCATGACATCGAAGGCTATACCCACACCGAGATCGCAGAAGTGCTCGGCGTGGCGGAAGGAACCTGTAAGAGCCGCCTGTCGCAGGCACGCGCGCAACTCCGCGCGTCGCTCGCCGACCTGGCACCGGAGCTCGAATCATGACGGAAGACAGATTTGACGAATTGATGCGCGACGCCGCGCAGACCTATCGTAAGCCACCACAGCCCGATTTCGACGCGATGTGGAACGTGGTGGCGCGTGACAGTTTTGGCGTTACCAATCCGACACGTGCGGGTCGTTCGTTCCGTTTGCCGCGTGGCATCGGAATCGCCGCGACGCTGTTGCTGGGCATCGGTATCGGGCGCGCCACCGTGACGTTCAAGAGTGCATCGCCAACGAGCGCGCGGACGGTCGCCACGACCGACGCACGGACCGATTCGCTTCCCGAGCCGGCTCCGTATTCGACGGAGACCTCCCAATATCTCGGACAGACCGCTGCGCTGCTCATCGCGCTGCCGTCCGAGGTGAAAGCCGGTCGCGCCAACGAGCAGTTCCTTTCACGGGCCGGCGAGCTGTTGACGCGCACGCGTCTGCTGCTCGATTCGCCCGCGGCGAATGATCCGACCATGCGCAACCTGCTCGAGGATCTCGAGCTCGTGCTCGCGCAGGTCGTGCACCTGGAAAACAATCAGAGCCGTACCGAGCTGGATCTCATCAACCGCGCGCTCGAGCAGCGCGACGTCATTCCCCGGCTGCGCACCGCGGCCGCCGACATCTCTGCGAACTAGGAGACGAGCGATGAAACGCATCACGCTCACCTTGATGACGCTGCTCGCCGCGACAAGCGTGGCGGCAGCGCAAGACCCAACGCCGCCGGCGCGTCCCGTGCCGGCCCCCGCCGCCCCTCGGCCCGCGCGTCCAGCGCCCGAGGCAAGGCCGGTCTACACGCCGTTGCCGCCGATCGCGCCGATCTTCGACGAGGACGCGGTGCGTGAGATGGCCCGGGAGGCCGCGCGTTTCTCGATCGACCGCCTCGACCGCGAAGCGATTCGTACGAACGTCGAAGTGGCGCGCGCGGCCGCCGAGATGACGCGTGAGAACATCCGCATCAACAGCGACGAGATCCGGCGAAACGCCGAGATGGCCGTGCGCGACATGCATTTCGATTTCGATTTCGCCACGCCGCACGTTGCGCCGATGCCGGCCATGTCCCCGATGACGATCGACACGCATATCACCCCGATGGTGATGGGCCGCGACTTCACCGATCGTATGCCGCCCGCTCCGTGGGCGCAGGGCGACCCGGCGGACTCGGTGTACCGGATCGCGCGAGACGCGCTGGGCCGCGGCGACTACGGCCGTGCGGCTCGTCTGTTCTCGGAAGTCACGCAGAAGTATCCCAACTCCGCGTACAAGAACGACTCCTACTACTACGAGGCGCTCGCGCGCTACAAAGTCGGCACGACCGACGAGTTGAAGCAGGCGGCGAAAATCCTCGAGCCGTTGGTGAAGCCCGGCACGACCGCCAGTAACGTCACCTATGTGACGGGTCAGGGAGGGTTCGTGCGACGCAATACGAGCGATACCGACATCGGAGCCCTCTACGCGCGAATCATCGGCGCACTGGCGCAACGCGGCGACCAAGGCGCGGCCCAACGCATCAAGGAGATTGCACAGGGACCGAACGCGCCGTGCGATCAGGAAGACATCCAGGTCCGGACCGAAGCGCTCAATGCGCTGAGCCAGATGGATCCCGCCGCCGCGCTGCCGAGCCTTCGCAAGGTTCTCGAGCGCAAGGATGAATGCAACGCATCGCTGCGCCGCAACGCGGTGTTCATTCTTGGCCGCCGCAATGACGCGGAATCGTCCGCATTGTTGCTGAGCGTCGCCAAGAGCGATCCGAGCACGGGCGTCCGCTCGGATGCGATCAACTTCCTCGCGCGCACGCCGGGCGAGGCGGGGATCAACGCGCTCGAGGACATCCTGAAAACCGAGCAGGACGAGCGGATCCAGCGCGCCGCCGTCCGAGCGCTCATGAACAGCGACAACCAGCGCGCTCGTGCCAGCATGCGCGCGCTGATCGACCGCAAGGATGCGCCGGTCAATTTGCGCATCGAGGCGATCAGCAGCCTGAATACGGACCGCGCGACGCAGGAGGACTTGAAGTACCTCCGCGACCTGTATGGCCGCGCCGAGAGCGACGCGATGAAGCGCGCGATCATCGACGCCGTTGGCCGCATGGGCGGCGCCGAAACGGATCAGTGGATTCTCGCGATCGCCCGCAACAACAACGAGTCGAGCTCGATTCGAGCCACCGCGATGTCGCGCCTTTATCGGTCGAACATTTCCGTCGCCGATCTGAACAAACTCTATGACGGAGCGGATTCGCGCGACATCCGGCAGCAGATCATCAACATCCTGCAAAACCGTAAGGAGCCGGAGGCCGCCGATAAGCTCGTCGAGATCGCCAAGAGCGGCACCGATATCAACTTGCGGAAGCAGGCGATCAACGCCCTCACGAGAAAGAACGACCCGCGCAGTGTGCAGCTCTTCCAGGACATCCTCGACGGGAAACGTCCATGACGCGAATCTCTCATCTCTCACTGGCCGCCGCGCTCGTCGCGGTGGCCACCAACGCACCGGCGCAACTCGCGTCGCGCGTCGACGGCGCCCCTGACGGCCGCGTGCAATTCAGCTTCGCGTCGCGCCCGGGCGTCTGCGGCAATGGTCGCACATACATCCAGACGGGGCCGAACAGCTATACGGGTACTTTCTACGGCAACGGCGACATGTCGCGCATGGAGCCGTGCGTGGCCGGGCCGGTGCGCGTCGTCATCGATCGCGCCGAGAAGCTTCCGTTGTCGGTGCAGACGTACGTTGGTCCGCCGGATTCGACGGTGCGGGGGATCACCGATCTCGGGCGCGTGCGCGCGCAAGACGCGGCGGATTATCTGCTGTCGCTCGCCGCGAAGGTCGACGGACGGGCCGGCCGCGATGCGCTCTTCCCCGCCATGCTCGCCGACAGCGCCAACACCGCCGCGGCCCTCGTCGTGATCGCGAAGAACACCGGGCTGCCGCGGGAGACGCGTCGCAGTGCGCTTTCCTATATGGGACGGTCCACGGACGGGTTGCAAACAATCCCGGCCAGCGTGACCGAGCCGATTCTCGCCATCGCGCGCGACGAGACCGACAATCAATCGGTTCGCCAACAGGCGCTATCGGTGCTCGGCCGTCTCGATCACGGCGCCGGCATTCAACCGCTGATCCAACTGTCGCAGCAGAATCAGAGCGTGTGGCTGGCCAAGGAGTCGATGTCGACGCTCGCGCGATCGGGCGACCCGCGCGCGCGGCAGTATCTGCGCACGGCGGTCAAGCGCACGGATCTCCCGGAAGACGTTCTGACCGTGGCGCTCCGCGCGCTCGGTCAGGAGTACGCCACGGCGCAGGACGCCGCGCTTCTCCGAGAGGTCTACCCGACGTTGCGAACCGATCGTTCGCGTGAAGCGGTTTTCTCGGCGCTCGCCGAGATGGGCGGCGCTGAAAACACTCGCTGGCTGCTCGCGCTGGCGCAGAACGGCAACGAGCCGATCCAGCTCCGACGCCGCGCGGTCGAAGCGGCGAGCCGCGCCGGCGCGTCGATCACCGATTTGATCAAGGTTTACGACACGACGACCGATCCGAGCATGAAGCAGAACTTGATCGGGATCTTCGTGCGCAACGGCGAGCGCCCGGCGGTCGACAAGCTGATTTCGATCGTGAAGGCCGAAGAGAACCTCTCCGTCCGCCGAAGCGCGATCAATCAGCTATCGCGGTCGGAAGATCCGAGGATCAAGGCGGCGCTGCAGGAGATTGTCTCTCGGTAGGATCGTAGGGCATAAACGGCGCTCTTAGAGGGCGCTGGGAAGCGGCGCTTTGAACACGCGCTTGTAAACGTCGCCGGGAAAGGACGCTGTAGCGTTCCTACTCGGCGGCGTTTTTTCGTGGGCAGCGTGGTTTCATGGCGTCGTCTACCGGCGTCGTCTAAAAGCGCCGTTCACCAGCGCCTGTGAGAAGCGCTGTTTATGCCTTGCCATTGTCCTATTGTTCTAGTACAATACAACTGGATGTTCACCGTTGACCCATCTGATCCCACGCCGATCTATGCGCAGCTCGATCGTGGTATTCGAGCGGCCATCGCCGCCGGCCGACTTGCGGTTGGCGATCGGTTGCCGACGGTACGGCAGTTGGCGGTGGATCTTCGCGTCAACGCCAACACCGTGGCGAAGGTGTACGCCGAGTTGGAGCGTGCCGGCCTGCTCGCCACGCAGCGCGGTATCGGCACGTTCGTTCGAGCAGTTCCCACCCCGCCGGCCGGAAGCACGCGCCGAGATCGTGAGCGCGAGCTGAAACCGCTCGTCGAGCGACTGCTCGCCGACGCGTCGGCTATCGGTATCTCGCTTCACGACGTCGTTCAGTACGTGAAGACGCTCGAGTCGCGGAATACCAAGGAGAACGCCTAAATGCCCAAGAAGAAATCGCGCCGAAGGGCGTCGACCAAACCGACCCCGCAAATCGATGTGCGGATCAATGTCATCTCGATCATCATCCTGCTCGCGTCGGTCGGGAGCGGCGCGGCGGCGAGTGTGTCGCAACGAAACCCCGCTGGCATCATTGTCGGTGTCCTGGTCGGGCTCGTCCTGATGCAAGCGCCAAAGATCGCGCGACAGTGGGAGCGCGGCGTCGTGTTGCGACTCGGCAAGTATCAAGGGCTTCGCGGGCCCGGCCTGTTCTGGATCGTGCCGTTCATCGATACCGTGACGACGTGGATCGACCAGCGTGTCATCACGACGAACTTCAACGCCGAGGAGACGCTGACGTCGGACACCGTGCCGGTCAACGTCGACGCGGTGTTGTTCTGGATGGTGTACGACCCGGAGAAGGCGGCACTCGAGGTGCAGGATTACGCACGAGCCGTGAGCTGGGCGGCGCAGACGGCGCTGCGCGACATTATCGGGCGCACGTTTCTCACGGATTTGCTGCGTGGTCGCGAGCGTATCGAGGGCGAGCTGCAGAAGTTGATCGACGACCGGTGCACGCCGTGGGGCGTCACGGTGCAATCGGTGGAGATGCGCGACGTCGTCATCCCGTCCTCCCTTCAGGACGCGATGTCGCGCGAGGCGCAGGCGTCGCGCGAGAAGCAAGCGCGCATCATTCTCGGTCAGGCCGAAGTCGAGATCGCAACCCTCTTCCAGGAAGCCGCGCGCTCCTACCACGACAACCCGACCGCGCTTCATCTGCGGGCCATGAATATCCTATATGAAGGCTTGAAGGAGAAAGGCGCGTTGATGCTCGTGCCGAGTACCGCCGTCGAGTCGATGGGGCTCGGGGGCTTGCTCGGCGCGGCGGCGACGCGGCAGACTAGTCTGAGTCAGGGCGAAGGCGCCTAGGTCTGTCCGTCCCCTTCCTTTACCGACCCCAATGACCGAGCCAGCGGTAGTCGAACGCACCGTCCCCGCGCCGCCGAAGGTTTCATTCTGGGAAGATCTCATCGACATCTTCTTCTCGCCGGCCGCCGTGTTTCGCCGCGAGGAGTCCAAGAGTTTTTGGCCGCCGATGCTGTTCGTGGCGCTCGCCGTCGGCGTCATCGTGTTCGTCACCTTCAACACGCTCGAACCAATTTTTGACGCCGAGTTCACCCGGAACGCGGCCAAGCAAGTCGCGGGCAATCGGAACGTCACTCCCGAACAGCTCGAGGTGGGCAAACGGATCGGGATGAACGTCGCGCGCTACGGCGTTCCCGTCATCATGATGGTGACGATGTTCGTGCTCGGCATCTTCACGTGGCTGGTCGGGAAGCTGGTCGGGTCCGTGCAGAGTTTTCACGCCGCGTTCGTTGTCGCCTCGTGGTCGTATGTCCCGAGAGTGCTCGGCGCGATCTTGGGCGGTGTTCAGGGATTGGTGATGGACACATCCAAATTCAACTCGCAGCTGAGCATTAGTTTGAGCCCGGCGCGCTTCATGGACGCTGACACCGCGAATCCGCTGCTCTATCAGTTCGCGGGCCGATTCGACGTGATTACGATTTGGGTCACGATTCTACTGGCGATCGGCATGTACGTTACGGGGAAGGTCTCCAAAGGACGCGCTGCGGTTTTCGGCGTGTTGATGTGGATACTTGGCGCGCTCCCGGCGCTCCGTGCGGCGTTCTTGGCGATGTAGCGGCTTGGAGGCAGACGAAACGCGTGCCGGCGTCGGGGGCCTGACGTCGAGCGTGGACTACCCGACGGCGAGCAACGCGAGCAGGCGGATTTGCCCGGCGTGATACGTGTCGTGCAGCGCCATACCGAGGAGTTGACGGGCGATGGATTGGTCGGCGCCCGCCGGAACGCGCGCCAGCCGCTCGGGAGTGGCGTTGCGAATTGCACTCAGCAAACGCGTCTGCGTGTCGTCGAGCAGCGCGAGGTCTGCCTCCCACGCGGCAGGGTCGGCGCGCTCGGGGGAAACGGGCCACCACGGCTCGCGAATCGCGCGGGGGAACGGATCGATCTCGCCGTTCAATGTGCGCGACGTCAGCAAATGGCGCCCGTGCGCGAGATGCAGCACGAGCTCCCAGATCGAGTTTCTGTCCGCGCCGGGTTTGCGAAAGGCGACGTCGGCGCCGATTCCACCGAGCGCTTCGCGCACTGACGGCCCGTGCCACGCGGGGCCGTTGTACGATTCGACGAGTGTGCTGAGAATGACGTCGCGGCTCGGATCAGTGGCCGCTTCGGGCAATGGTCTTACCGGTGAAGTTTTCGGTCGCGACGTCGTGGCCCTTGGATAACGTCTGCACGTAGGCGACAAGGCGCCAAATCTGATCGTCGGCGATACGACCGCCCCAAGCCGGCATGCCGTCGGGCCGGCCTTCGTAAATCGATTGATAGATGTCGCCGGCGGTTCCGCCGAAATGCCAGCGGCTGTCCTGCAGGCTCGGTCCCATCGCGCCCGAACCGTCGGCGCCGTGACAGTCCATGCAGTTGTAGGCGATGAACAGCTTCGAGCCTTCGGCGACGCGCTGCGCGTTGCCCTGGAACGGATTGACGAGCGAGGCGAAGCGGCCCGCCCGGGCGAGGCCGGGCTGAATGTGATCCGGGTGCTCGACGAAATACGTCGGCTGCGTTCCTTGCTGCGGCGGCGACTGTCGCGCGGGCGACTGCCGCGCGGCGTACGCGCCGGCGCCCCCCAGTGCGGCGGCGACGAGCATGCCTTGCACGAACGATGGAATATGCATGAGCAATCTCTCCATCAGAGCGAAAAGACGAACAACATGCCGCCCCACGAAGTGTAGCGCGCCAGGTCGGGGAGCGTCGTGCCGCGCTCACGCACGTCGAACGGCAAGTTGGCGGCGACATCTCCTGCAATGAGCAATCCCATGTCGCCGCCAATGCCGGCGTAGACCGCGACGTACTGCTTGCCGTCGGGCCCGGTGTACGTCATCGGCGCGCCGACGATGCCCGATCCAACTTTGAATTGATAGAGCACGGTTCCGTTGGTGGCGTCGACCGCTTTGAACCAGCCGTCGAGCGTCCCGTAGAAAACGACGTTGCCCGCTGTGGCCAGGGCGCCGCTCCAGACGGGGAACGGCTCCTTGATGCCCCAGATCTTCTTGCCGTGGACGGCGTCCCAGGCGATGAACTCACCCTTGTAACCGCCCGGTCCGCCCTTTTCCGGCGCGTTGCCGCCAATGTACGGAGTTCCAGCGATGTACATGACTTCACGTCCTTCGAAGTCCATGCACAGGTTGTTCGTCGGCACGTAGAACAGACCGGTCTTCGGTGAAAAGGCAGCGGGCTGCTGATTCTTGCCGCCCTCGAGCGAGGGACAGATGTCTTTGACGTTCTTTCCTTGCGCCGTCGCTTTGTCGACGTTCACGCTCGGTCGTCCGGTCTTGAGATCGACGCCCGACGACCAATTCATCGGCACGAACGGCTGGGCGAGCAGCACCTCTCCGGTGGCGCGGTCGATCGTGTAGGCGAAGCCATTGCGATCGAAGTGGACGAGCGCCTTCCGCGTGCCGCCGCTCATCGGCAAGTCGACGAGAATATTCTCGTTGACGGCGTCGTAATCCCACATGTCGTGCGGCGTCGGCTGGAAGGCCCAGACCATCTCGCCGGTGTCCGGATCGCGCGCGATGATCGCGGCGCTCCACTTGTTATCGCCCGGCCGTTGGTTGCCGTTCCACGGACCTGGATTGGAAGTCCCGTGATAGATGAGGTTGAGCGCGGGATCGTACGAGATCCATCCCCACACCACCGCGCCGCCGACCTTCCACGATTCACCGGGCCAGGTGCTGATGCCGAGATTCGCGCCGCGATCCTGCGCGTAGAACGGCTTGAAGCGGGTGCCGACTTTCATGTCGGCATCCGGGCCGACGTTGTACGCGCGCCAGAGCTCCTTGCCACTGTTCAGATCCACGGCGGCGATCCAACCGCGCACGCCCATCTCACCGCCGCTCGACCCGACGATCACTTTGTTCTTCACGACGATGGGCGCCATGGTGATCGTCTCACCTTTGTTGATGTCGCCCATCTTGGTGCGCCACAGTTCCGTCCCGGTTGCCGCGTCGACGGCGACGGTGTGTCCGTCGAGCAGGTTGTAGACGATCTTGCCGTCGGCGAAGGCGGCGCCGCGGTTCACGACGTCGCAACAGGCGATGCCGATCGCCGCCTGCGCGTTCTCGGGGCGGTACTTCCACTTGAGCGGGAACCCCGGCTGTGTGAGGTCGATCGCGTAGGCGACATTCGGGTACGGCGTGATGACGTACATCGTGTTGCCGACGACGAGCGGCTGCCCCTCGTGGCCGCGCAGCACGCCGGTCGAGAAGGTCCACGACACGTGGAGATTCTTCGCGTTGCCGGGCGTGATCTGTGAGAGATTGCTAAAGCGACTGCTCGCATAGTCGCGCGCCGGCATGCTCCATTCGCCATCGGTCACGCCCGCGAGCGGCGGCGTGGCGATGCTGGCGCCAGTGACGGTGGCGGTCGCCGCCGCGGGCGCTGAGTTGCCGCCGTTGCCGCAGCCGGAAACGATCGAGGCCGCGGCGAGCACGCCCGCGAGAACGTCATTCAGTCGCATGTGCCGGATTCTCCGTCGCAATCGATGGAGAGTATGGCTCAATCCCGCCCCGTTGTCAGTCCTCGGCCTGCGCCAACCGCTCGAAGTACTGCCGCTTGAACTCCTCGAGCACGCCGTCGGTGAACATCTCGTCGGCGATGGCCGCGATCTCTTCGGCGTCCTTCCACGCGGCGTGGAGCGCTTCGAGCTCGCCGGCCAGCGCGCGACGCTCGATGTCCTCGTTGGCCGCCATCTCGAGCGCGAGGCGGTCGACGGCCGGCAAACGATAAAGTGGCGTTTGTTGGTCGCTGCCCGTGCCGCCGTGCCCCCAGAAGGACCGGCTGGCGAGGTTCAGCGCGAGACGCTCGGCGAATGTGCCCTTCGGTGCATCCTCACCGTGCTGCGGCGCGTCCGGGAAACGTCCCCACGACGTACGCATGGCGAGCGACGCCACGCGTGTGAAGTAGCCTTCGGGATCGCCGGCTTCGTCGAGCTTCGCGACGGCGTGATTGAGCTCTCCCTGGGTCGCCACTCCAAAATTGAGTGTCGCGAGCATCTTTCCGGCGACGCGCAGTGCCGGCGACTCGGCCAGCGTCGCGATCCCGCTGTCATGGTGGAGCTTGAGCTGCCAGGGCGCGTCCTGCTCGGGACGTACCAACTCCGCCGCGCCGAGGTGCGCGTACCGGACAATGACGGGATGTCCAAACTCGTCGCTCGTGCGAAGCAGCACGCCGCGCGAGCGGCGGAAGGTTCGCATGCGCAACACGGCGTCGTCGCTGAAACCCACGGCGTGCGCGTAATGGACGAGCGCCCCCGCGGTGGCCTTCGCGATCAGACGCGCGCCGCGGAGGAAAAGTCCGCGCTCGGCTTGATGCTCAGGCTCGAGACGGGCGAGTCGCGTCCCGTATCGCCAGCCGGCGATCTCGGGGAGGAGTGCCGGTCCGATGCGAACGAGCTCGAATCCGCCGCGGAAGCGCGCCAGGCCGACGTTGTCGGTCGACATGCGGAGCCGCGTTCCGCGGAAGAGTCGCTCAGCCTGATCGATCGCCTCCCAGCGCTCCTCGAGCGGCGAAAGGTTCCACCGGCCGCAGCGCGTACAGATGACCCAGAGCCGACCCTTTTTCGGATCAAATGCCAACCGACGACCAACGGGAAAGCTCGCCAGGAAGTGGTTGGCGGAGAGGTCGGAGTGGCAGAAGAGACAGGTCGTGTACAAGTGGCCGGCGCCTCTGAGATCCTCGAGCTGGAGTCGCGATAAACCGTCGCGACTTCTTCATGATATAGGCCGAGCGGTTGGACTCCCAGGTCTCAGGGCAGCCGTAGCCTGTAAGGGACATGATTCTTTACAAATAAGCCAGCATCAGTCCTCGTTAGCCGGGATAGGAGCGAGCTCCACCAGATCGTGCAGACGGGGCCGCGCATCGGGCCTGTCTCGGGTAATCAGACCAGAGATTAGCTGAGCTTACTCCTCACCAACTCGGGATTGGGCGTAATCACCGCCTTGATCGCGGTTCGATCCTCGACAGCGCGCAGCGCCGCGTTCGCGCTTTCGAGTGTGAACGCGTCACTGACCATCTCTCGCCACGGCTTCCGCTCGCCGTAGCGAGCGGTCAGGGCCGCGGCTCGGTGGAAGTGATCGTAGCGAGCGCCCCAGCAACCTTTGATCTCGATGTGTTTGCGGTTGAGCTGCCAGTGCGGATGAATCTCGACGGGACCGTTATCCGTGTACTGACCACAAACGATCACACGACCGCCGTCGCGTACGAGGTCGAGGGCTTGTTTGACTGCCTCAGGAGCGCCGCTCGCTTCGATGACCGCGTCGACTCCGCGGCCACCGGTGAGCCGGCGGACAGCCTCGAGACGTTCTTGCGGTGGGATCTCGAGACTCAGCGTGGCCGTCGCCCCCATTCGGCGGGCAAACTCGAGGCGGTCGTTCGGCGCCCCGACGGCGATCAGCTCCCCGGCGCCCGAGAGCGAGGCGAAGGCGACGCACGATTGGCCGACCGGGCCCGCGCCGAGAACCGCGACGGACTCACCAAGTTTGAGCTCGGTCATGTCGACGGCGTGAAGCGCGGTCACGAGCCCGCAGCCACCGCCGATGAAGGTCTTCGGGTTCAGCTCCGGCGGAAGCTTCACCATCTTCACGCCCGGTTTCATCCAGATGGCCTCGGCCCAACCGCCGAGCAAGCCGTCGTTCGCGCTGTAGCTGATGCCGTAGACACGCCGCTTCAAGCAGCGGGTCGGTTGGCGCGCGACGAGACAGTAATAGCAGTTGTTGCAGGTCTCGTGGACGTCGAGGAAGGTGACGACGTCGCCTTCCTTTATGGCGTCGCCCTCGATGTCAGCGACCCTGCCCCGCGCCGCTTCGACGATGCCGACGGACACGTGGCCGGGGATAATCGGGAACGGGACGTCGAGACGACCGTGGTGGAGGTGGACGTCGGTGCCGCAAACCTCGGAGTAGAGCGTTCGGAGAAGCGCGGCGCCGGGTTCGAGGTTGGGGCTTGGGATGTCGCGGACTTCGAGGGGCCGGCGGGGGCCAGTCATGACGGCGGCGAGAGGCATGACACCAATATTGAGCGAGGGGGCGGGAAACAGCGAACATCGCTGGCGGCGACGGCCGTGAGCCGGCTGCCAGCGGGCCGCCGCCGCCGACCATAGCTGAAGGCCACGTTGCGCCGTTTCCATCGCCTAACTGCCCAACGGTCCCATGTGCTCCCGCCGTATCTTGTGTGTCGTACTTTGGCCTAATCATCCCCACCAAAGCAGGATTCGCTATGCAACGATCCCGTGTCATCACCGCCCTCGCCGGCTGCGCGATGGCGGCTGTTTTTGCGGTACCGGTGGCCGCTCAAGGGTTGGATTCGAGCGTCATCGCGGCGTTCCGGTGGCGTCAGATCGGACCGTCGAACTTCATGGGGCGAGTGTCCGACGTGCAGGGCATCCCCGGTCCGTCGAAGACGTTGTACGTCGCCGCCGCGGGCGGCGGCATCTGGAAGTCGGGAAACAACGGCATCACCTGGCGGCCGATCTTCGACGACAAGGACATCATCGCCTTCGGTATGCTGGCGATCGCGCCGTCGGACACGAACGTCGTCTACGCGGGCACGGGTGAGCCAAACTCGCGCAACACGATCGAACCGGGCAACGGGATGTACAAGTCGACCGACGGCGGCGCGCACTGGACGCACATCGGTCTGACCAACTCGCAGCATATCGGCCGCATTGTGGTCGATCCGCGCAGCGCGAATACCGTGTACGTCGCGGCGCTCGGCCCGGCGTGGAAATCGGGCGGTGAACGCGGTCTGTACAAGACGACCGACGGCGGCACGACGTGGAAGCTGATCAAGGCCCCAGCGAATGACAAAACGGGCGCCATCGACGTCGCGATCGATCCGTCGAATCCCGACGTGCTCTACATGTCGATGTGGGAGCGCTACCGCACGCCGTACTCGCTCAACTCGGGCGGCGTCGGCTCCGGCCTCTTCAAGTCGACCGACGCCGGCAACACGTGGACGGAGATCAAGGGTAGCGGCTATCCCGAAGGGCCGAAGGGCCGCATCGGCATCGCGATCTCACGCAGCAACCCGCAGATCGTCTACGCGCTGACCGAAGCGGTTTCGGTCGAACCGGGTCCGGTCAAGTTCCAGCGCGGCCCGCCGGGGAACGGACTCTATCGCTCGGCGGACGGCGGCAAGACCTGGCAGCACATGAACAACATCGACACGCGTCCGTTCTATTACTCGCAGGTTCGTGTCGATCCGAAGAACCCTGATCGCGTCTACTTCTCGTCGACGGACCTTCAGGTCTCGAACGACGGCGGAAAGACGAACATGAACGCCGCGCAGAGCGTGCACGTCGACGACCACGCGCTATGGATCGATCCGAATGATCCGGAGCGTTGGGTGCTCGGCATGGACGGCGGCATCGCGATCACGTACGATCGCGGCGGCAACTTCTGGTATCCGCGCAACCTGCCGATCGGCCAGTTCTACGACGCGAGCTTCGACTACGCCATTCCCTATAACGTCTGCTCCGGCGCGCAGGACAACGGCGCGTGGTGCGGGCCGAGCAAGCGTCGGTCGACGCCCGGCAACAACACGTATTGGTTCACGATCTCGGGCGGCGACGGCTTTTACACCGCGCAGGATCCGACCGACCCGAACATGGTATGGGGCGAAAGCCAGGGCGCCGGCATCCAGCAGACGAACCTGAAAACGGGTGAGCGCGGTCGCGTGAACAAGCCGTCGTGGAACGAGCGCTACCGCATGTGGGAGGATTCGATCGCGATCGTGCGCGGCGATCCGCTCAAGCCGGTGACGCCGGACGTGCAGCGAAAGATCGACGCCTACAGAGTGATCCAGAAGAAAGACAGCGCCGACCTCCAGATTCGCTACAACTGGGAGTCGCCGTACTTCCTCTCGCCGCACAACCCGCAGGTCTTTTATCTGGGCGGAAGCCGCGTTCTGAAATCTCTAAAGCGCGGCGAAGATATGTTCCCGATCTCGCCGGACCTCTCGGTCAAGACCAATCCGGCACAGGAAAAGGCGCGTCTGGCCCGTCTCGACACCGTCGAGAAGTACACGGGCGGCATCACGCTCGACCTCACCGGCGCGGAAGCGTACGGCACGGTGGTGGCGTTGCAGGAATCGACGATCAAACCGGGCTTCCTGCTCGCCGGGACGGATGATGGCAACCTGTGGGTCACGCACAACGACGGCGGCACGTGGGAAGACCTGACGCCGAAGATTCAGGCGGCCGGGGTTCCGTGGGACGCGTACATCGTGCGCGTCGAGCCGAGCCACTTCGATACGCTCACGTTCTACGTCGCGGCGGAGAACCATCGCTGGAACGACTTCAAGCCGTACCTGCTCGTGACGAACGACGGCGGCAAGACGTTCCGGTCGATCGTCAACAACCTGCCGTCGGCGAGCCCGGCGGATTACCTGCACGTCATTCGCGAAGACCCGCACAACCGCGACCTGCTGTTCGTCGGCAGCTCGAAGACGGCGTTCGTCTCGATCGATCGCGGGCAGACGTGGTCGCGCTTCTCGGCGAATTTCCCGACGGTGCCGGTGTTCGACCTGCAGATTCACCCGCGCGATCACGAGATGATCGCGGCGACGCACGGCCGCAGCTTGTGGGTCGTCGACATCGCGGCGCTCGAGCAGCTGACGCCGAAGGTGATGGCGGCCGGAACGTATCTGTTCAAGCCGAAGACCGCGTATCAGTGGGGCGAGGGTCCGCAGCTCAATCTGCCGGGCAACGGGTACGCGCAAGCAGAGATGACGTACGCGAACCCGCCGTTCGGCGCGGATATCGTCTATCGTCTCGCGGCGAGCGCTCCGGGCAACGTTCGTCTGGTGATCTCCGACGTTGCCGGCGACACGCTAGCGACGATCAACGGTCAAGGCGGCGCCGGTGTGCACCACGCGACGTGGAACTTCCAGGAGACGCGTCCGCGTGTGGCGGCCGAGCTCTCGCCGTCGCAGCGTCGTGACAGCATTCTGCTCCGCGCGCGCGCGCCGCAGGTGCTCGACTCGCTGCAGAAGGCCGGCTACGACACGGCGGCGATTCGGACGGTGCGCCAACAGGTCGCGTTCCTGACGAATCCGCAGCAAGCCGCGGGGTTGGCAGCCGGTGGACGTGGCGGCGGGGGCGGGGGCGGGGGCGGTGGTCGCGGCGGTGCGGGTGGTCAGGCATGCGAACACCCGACGACGCAGTGGGAGACGTTCTGCGCGCGTCCCGCCGAATCAACCGGTGGTCGTCGCGGCGGTGGTGGCGGTGGCGCGGGTGGTCTCGACTCGGCGACGGCGGCGCTGTTTGCCGGCGGAGCCGGTCGTGGTGGCGTTGCCGCGCCGGCGGCTGGCGGTCGTGGTGGGCGCGGCGCACGCGGTGGCGGAGCGACGGGTGATGCCGCGCTCGATCCGATCGGCCGCATCTGGGCGCTCATCGGAATGAATCCGCCAGCGGTTGGTGGCCGCGGCGGTGGCGGTGGTGGCTTTGGCGGCGCCGGCGCGAACATCGCCAACACCGGTGATTACCTGGTGACGATGGTCGTGGGTGGCCAGACGTACCGGCAGACCTTCCGCGTCGAGCGAGTGAGCGGCGGCGGGACGGATGCGCCGCAGTTTGGCGGAGAGGACAACCACGACCAGATGGGCCGATTCACGCCGAAAGCGAACAAGAGCAAGTAGTCGAATTGATCGCAAAGACAAGAACGGCAGCGCTCGCGCTGCCGTTCTTGTTTTGACAGATTAGAGATTCACTATGCCTTTTCCGATCAGTATCCGCGGAGCGATCGACCTGGCTCAGCCACCGGCCCGCCCGTCGAGCAGGGCGTTGATCATCGCGTGCGCGGACAGGCTGGAGCGCGAGGGCGCCCGGGTGCTCTCGCGGACGGACATCGAGCTGGAGTTTCGCGTCCCGGTCTTCCTGCGCTGGGTCTTGCCAACGTGGCTCGTCCCGTTCTTGTCGAGCGGGACATTTCGCGTGGACGGTAACGAGGCGAATGGGGGAAGGAGCCGGCTCGAATACGAGTTGTCGCTTCGACGAAGTGTTCTGGCGGCGCTGATCGCGCCCGCCCTCGTCCTGTTGCTGTTGCAATTCGGCCCGCGGATCGTGACGCCGTCCGGGACGGCGCCGTCAACCGCGCCCCCAGCGGCGGTGTATTACTTCCTTCCGTTCATCTTTTTCTGGATCATTACCGTTCCGTACGTCTGGGCGATGCTTCGTGTGAGGTCGTGGTGCCGGCGTCGCGTGGACGAAGCGCTGGAAGCCGATGTGACGATGTCAGCGATCGCTCAACACGGAATTCAACTGCGCGACTAGCCGTCACGGACTCACCGGCGCGCCAACGACGCGCCGGTACAGATTCAGATACTTCTCCGCCGACCGCTCCCATCCGAAGTCCCGGGCCATCGCTTCGCGCACCATGACGAGCCAGCCGTCGGGATCCTCGAATTGATCGATCGCGCGCATCGCGGCGCGCATGAAATCGTCGGACGTATAGTCGTCGAACAAGAAACCGGTGACCCCGTCCTCGATCGTGTCCGCCAGACCGCCGACGCGTCGCGCGACCGGAATCGTGCCGTAGCGCTGCGCGCGCATCTGCGTGAGGCCGCACGGCTCGTAGAGCGACGGCATGAGGCAAATGTCCGCGCCGGCAAGCAGCTTGTGCTCGAGCTCCTCGGTGAACTTGAGCTGCACCGAAATGCGATTCGGCGCGCGCTCGGCGATCGCGGTGAGCGCTTGTTCGTAGCGCGGCTCGCCCGCGCCGAGGAAGAGGAACTGCGCGTCGAGCGCGAAGTAGCTCGGGTCGCCGAGAATGAGATCGAGCCCTTTTTGCGAAACCAGGCGCGCGCTCATCGCGACGATCGGCATCTCGTCCGTCGGTCGCAAACCTGTCGCCAGTTGGAGCGCTTCGCGGCAATCGAGCTTTCCTTGAAGGTTTTTTGCCGAATAGGTGGTCGCGAGGATCGGATCGCTCGATGGATCCCACACCTGCTGATCGATACCGTTGGTGATCCCGACGAAGCGATCCCGCAGATGAACGAATACGCCGTCGAGGCCGAAGCCGCCGGCCTGTGTGCGAAGCTCGTGCGCGTGCGTTGGGCTCACTGTCGTCACCGCATCCGCGAAGACGAGTCCGCCCTTGAGCACGTTCACATGGCCGTACCACTCGAGCTGCTTCCAGTTGAACAGCGAGGCCCGGAGCCCGAGATCCGTCATGGTCGCCGGGGGAAAGTGTCCTTGATACCCGGCGTTGTGGACGGTCAGCACCACCTTCGTACGCCGCGCAACCTCCGTCGCGGCGAGGGTCGTTCGGAGAAAGACAGGGGCAAGCGCGGTGTGCCAGTCGTGAACGTGCAGCAGCACCGGATTCTTGCCGGCGATGCGCGACAGTGACGCGATCGCCGCCATGGAGAAGCAGGCGTACCGGCGTGCGTTGTCGAGGTAGTCGCTTCCGGGAGGTCCGTAGATGTACGGACGCGCGAAGTACTCTTCACTTTCTATGAAGTAGACCTTTACCTGCGCCAGCGTGTCGTCGGGCGCCGAGACGAGTCGCCACAAACGCACGGTCTCGTGACGGGGACCGACCTGCACTCGAAACGCGGCGCCCACCGGCTCGATACTCGGCGCGTTGTTGCGCGCCGTATCGTAGAGTGGCATGACGATCGACGTCGGCAGTCCCGAGGCGGCCTGAAAGCGCGCGAGACTGTTCACGGCTTCGCCCAGTCCGCCGCTGCGCGCGAATGGCGCCAGCTCTCCGGCGACGTGGACGACGTGAACTCCCTCACCGCTCGGCCAGGTGAGGGGCCGGGTTGTGCGCGCTGGCGTTGCCTCGTCTCGGCTTCGCTCGCCGCGCGGCGTGCCGATGGTTTCCGACTCGAATACGCCGGGGGCTGCGTTGGTCGTCATGTCCCACTCCGTCGCCTCGTAACAACAGTCGGATGTTACGCCGCTCTGTTGCCCGACGGGAGGGGCGGAGCCGTCAGACCGACTCGACGGCGATTTCGGCGTGGCACTTCAGCCGGTCGGCGTACTCACGGGCGCGCGCGCGAAACGGACTTCCCTCTTCCATTCGCGCCGCCCGAAAACGGTCAAACCGAAACATGCGCGGCTCGCCTCGCAGATGATCGAAGCCGAGGAGGTACCACGCCGGCCAATTGATGAGCATCGCATGCGGCTCCACGCGACGCGTCGATGCCTCACCGCTCTCCTTTACGTACTCGGCGGTCACGGTGAACTCCCTGACGAACGCAACCTGCAACGGGCGCATCACGGCCGTGTCAGGGTTCGCGTAGGAGCCTCGAACCGCCGCCGACGCGGGACGGCCGACGAAAATCCGCTCGCGGAGCGGAGCGATCCGCTTTCGCTCCGCCGCCGGAAAGGCATCGACGATCTTCTTCCGCGCGCGCGATACCTCCGATGAGAAAATCGGAAACGACAGCTTCTCGCTGATCGCGAGGCTCAACAGCGTGCACAGCGCCTCCTCGCTCGACAGGAGGACTTTGCCAAGTCCCCAGCTCGGGTGCAGCCGCAGTCCGCCGCCGCGCCCGCGGTCGGCTTCGATGGGGTAGCCGCGTTCGCGAAGATGGTCGATGTCGCGAAACACGCTGCGCGCACTGACACCAAGGTCGCGGGCCAGCTCGTTGACGGTGATGCCCGGGCGATCGCGGAGCACGCGAGTGAGGAGGTCGAGACGGTCGACGCGTTGCATTTGCTGGGAAGGGGGGCCTCTGACACACACGGTACGAACAAACCTGCCAGAAAATGGCACCGTTTGTCGTATGCTGCCAGCGAGACCAAACGAGCCCTCCGTCGCGAGGGGAGGAGAGACCGATGTCACAAGCGATCAACATCCGCCAGCAGCACGTCGTCATCGACGCACCCGCCGAGGCCGTGTTCGACTTCGTCAGCGACCTTCGCAATCTGCCGGCGTGGGCGGTTCACTTCTGCAAGGGCATTCGACTCGTCAGTGATGGGGCGGTTGTAACCGCGCCGTCCGGCGAGATGTACTTCGGTACGACCGGCGACCGGGATTTGGGCGTGCTCGATTGGTGGGCCGGTCCGACGATCGAGCAAGCGCAGCGATGGCCGACGCGCGTCGTGCCGATCGGCAATCGGTCATTGTACACGGTCACGATGATCTTCGGCGCCCAGGTGCCGCCGGCGGTCGAACAACACCTCGCCGAGGAGCTCGCGAACCTCAAGCGACTCGTCGAGGCTACACAAGCCGAGGTTGGCGAACCGGCGGCCTTCGCCGTGTAACGCGGCCGCTTCGGTCCGCGAAAAAAAGCAGCGGCAGCGCGAGGGCGCTGCCGCTGTCGTCGATTTCGGTTAGCGCGCTACTTCTCGATTTCGTCCGCCTTCGTGATTTTCGTATTGTCCTTGATCGTCCCATAGCCGGCGCGGCCTGGATGATCGGTGATGATCACCGTGGCCTGACCGACGTTGTTGGTGTAGTCGGATTCCGCAAAGTTGTGACAGAGGCCGGTGAGCGGATCCGTCACGCGCGGGCATCCGCCGTGAGCCGGCGGCGCGAACGCCGGATTGACCTCGACCTGAATCGTATAGACTCCTGGCGGAACGACTGGTTGTCCGTCACCGCCATCGAGCACGAAGTACTGGCCACCCAGCTTGAAGACGTAGGTGTCGGCCCACCCGCTGCTGATCCCCTGGAATCCGTCGCGGGTAAGCGTGCCGCAGCTGCGATAGGTCCACGTTCCATCACCGTTCTGAATGTTGAACGGATCGGTGTCGAGCATGCAGAAGCCGCGTTTCGCGGCTTTCCAGACGTGGCCGTCTTGTCCGATCAGCTTGTACGTAGCGTAATGCTGAAAGTGGAAATGCTGATGGCACGTGGCGAACTCGAACAACCCGTCCGAGTCGGAGAAGTTGCCGTCGCCGTTCGGATCCATGTGCTGGAGCGGGCTGCCGATGAACACGTCGCCCTTGCCGATGTTCGGCGTCGTAACCGTGAACCGCAGGAGTGTGTGCGTTCCGGGAGTGACACCGCCCTCGATAACGCTGCAGAAGTCCGCCGGCAGATCTTCGACGCGGTTTATCCAGTTGTTCTGTGTCGCCTTCCCGTCGACGATCAGATCGGGGAGATCGCCGGTGTACGGCACACCGCTCGATTTGAGCGACGCCGCCGGCGCGTGAATGGCCGTGGGTCGCTCGGTGGTCGAGCATGCCCCGATGAAGACGAGGGCGATTGCCGCGAGCCTGATCCGCGTTGCTGTAAGCACGTCCGAATCCTCCGTACGGATGGTATGTCCGGGCATCGGGGGTGGAGCGTGGGATGCGGGACATTGCAGACGGTTCGGCGCTCTAGCAAGGGCGTCAACGATTCATCCAGTACGCCAGCTTCACAAGGAACGTGTTCACCGGATGCAAGCTGAACAGGTCGCGATAGTCCTGGGACCAGGACTGGTTCATGTTGGAGTTCGCCGGGCCGTTGCGGCCGTGCGCCCAGACGAGGAACAGGGTCGAGCCAGGGCGATACTCCCAGCGCACGACCGAGTTCGTTCGCAGCTGGGCCGCCTTGAATGTCATCGCCGTGCTGGTGTCGACCGCGTACGGCTTGAAGCGATCGTCGTATGACGCGGCGCGCGGCGTCGAGCTCAATTCTCGCGCATCGGAATACTCGCCGGTGGAGACGAACGGCTGACCGTAGAACTCGAATGTCAGATTCGGCGTCATCGTGTAGGTGACGCGCGTGCTGATCGATACCGTTCGTTGATCGAGATGCGCGAAGGTGTAGTGCGTGGTCCCCGTCGCGCCGTCGGTGAAGTTGCCGAACCACTGCGTGTTGTTGTGGTCGTGCGTCACGCCCGGGCCGAACGAGAGTTGGAGACTCGACGACGGGTGGACGTTCACGTATGGACTGAACGACGCGCCCTGCGACTTTCCACCGTCGTTGAACCAAAGATTCACCCATACGCCGGTGGATATTGTTTGTCTGCTGTCGGTATTGATGCCGCCCCACGGCGAGAAGGAACGTGATTGGCGAAGGACCGGGCCGCCGCGCGTGCATCGGTCGCAATAACTCGGCGTGAGCTTTCCGACGGTGCCGCCGAGATGGGCGTCCCAGTTGTTCATGAATCCCATGTGGCCGTTCACGTTGAGCGCGTTCTCGAGACGGGTGCCCGACGTATTCCACGTCTCCCAGTGATTGCCGTTGATTTGCATCCATCGGTAGATGCCGCGGGCGCTCTGGAAGGTGAGCGCGCCCCAGGTGCTCCAGTCGACTACATCAGCGCGCCGGAGATAGCCGAGGTCATTCACTTCGAAGCCGGCGGACTGGCGGATGAGACTCGATTCGAAGCGCGTGACGCCGCCGCCGTATTTGCCGAACTTCAGCTGAGCGGCGTATCCGCTGAGTGAGGTCCGGTTCGAATCGAGCGTGAGCTTGTCGTTGGGCTGTTGGAAGTAGTGCGCCGAGCTCTGTTGCGTCGCGAGCAGCGCCTGCTTCGAGCCGGCGACGTAGGATCCGGCGAACTGCCCAGCGAGCTCGTAGCGGCCGCCGCCGAAGCGATTGCGGAACGTCGCGCCGCTCGTGTAGGCGTCGCGGTGCATGTAAGGTGAGGTCACCGTATCGAGCGAACGGTTCACCGCCGTGGCGATGATGCTGAAGCCCGCTTCGCCGCCGCGAAGGTCCTGCTGCGCGCGGAGCACGGCGTAGTTGGACAACGGCTCGACGGTGTTGATCGGACCCCTGACCCGTTCCGTGACCGCGTCGAGCAGTCCGAACGACAAACCGGAGGCCGTGCGACCGGTGAGCTTGCTCGCCATCGCGATCGGCGTCGCCGTGGCAGTCGACGCGTCTCCATACAGGTCACGGAGCGCCGGCGAGCGGCCGATGCGCCGCGAGTAAAACAACCCCTCATTCGTGCTGCAGTCGACGACGATGTAGCAGTTGAGCTGGAAGCGATACAGCCCAGTGCCCTCAACAAAGAATGGGCGCTGTTCGGCGAAGTACGTCTCGAAGGCGGTGAGGTTGACGACCGCCGGATCCGCCTCGACCTGCCCAAAATCCGGATTGATCGTCGCATCCAGCGTGACGTTCGGGGTGAGGCCAAGCTTGAGATCTCCGCCGACCGTCACCTGCTGATTGCGCGCGTACGGCGAGCGTGCCGTTGCACGCTCCACGTTCTTCGTCACGACATAGGGCGTTGCTTCGATGCGCTGGTCGCTCGCGATGCCGGTCAAACCGGTAAGCCGGCCGAGTTGTGAGACGAGGCCCGCCTTGTTCGGCGAATACACCGGCCACGCGTCGCGTTCGTTGTAGCGCTCGATGTCGCGCCAGACGCCAAAACCAAAAGTGTTGTTCTCGCCGCGCGCGTAGCGGAGCTGCGAGAGTGGAATACGGAACTCCGCGGTCCATCCCAGGGAATCGACACGCGTCGCGACATCCCAGATGCCATTCCAGGCGCTATCCTCGTTGCCGTCATTGCTCATCGAGTAGTCACGCTTGACGCCGTCGGGATTGACGGCGAACTCGAAGCCGCTCCGTTTATCGTCGTACGAATCGACGAGAATCTTGATCTGATCGGACGGGCCGCGGACGTCGCGACGCGTCAACGCGTGCAGAATGCTGTCGGGATGCGGGTCGAACATGCGCACGAAAACGAACAGGTTTCGTTCGTCGTACGCGACGCGGAATTCGGTTCTCAGCGACGCCGCGGTGTCGATCCGCGGCGAGAATTGTCGGAAGTCCGAGATCCGTGGTGCGGCGCGCCAGACGGCGTCGTCATCGCGGCCATCGAGGACCGGAGCACGCTCAGCGCGAACACCGACCGCGGAGCGATTGGGCGTCTGCGCGCTAGCGGCTGGAGTAAGGGCGAACGGGACTGTGAGCAGCGCGACGCGCGCTGCCGCGGTGAGCGGACGGCAACTGGGCATTCGAGGAGTGGACGGGAATGCCCGGTTTGACACTCACTTTCGTCGATTGGTTGGGGAGCTTCGGCGCATCGTCGCCGAGCGTGAAGGCGACGTATGTTCCCCCCGACGGCGCGTCGTTCTTACCACCGCCACACGCGATGACGATGAATACGCGTCCGTTCACCGTGTATATGGATGGCGTCGCATTTCCCGCCGCTGGAAGCGTCGTTTCCCAGAGGAGCTTTCCCGTAAGCTTGTCGTAGATGTGGAATTTGTTGTCGTAGGTGGTGGCGCCGATGATGAGCAGGCCATTTTCGGTGACGATCGCCCCGCCGTAGTTGTCGGTACCCGTCTTCGTAAGTCCCTGCGCGGCGAGCTTGGGATATTCACCGAACGGGATCTTCCACTTGATCTCGCCCTTGTTGAGGTCGATGGCGTTGAGCGTGCCCCACGGCGGCGTGATCGCCGGATAGCCATCCGGATCTTGCCAGATCTTGAGCCCGGTACTGCGGTATGGCAAATAGTTCGAATTCGAGCCGGCCGTTTGCGCGACATCGCGCCCGGTGATCAGGAAAGTGACGAGGTCGTTGACAGCCGTGTTATCGAGCGACTGCGCAAAGGCCGGCATGCGACCCGTCCCCTGCCGGATGACTTGCGCGAGCTGGTCGCGCGTCCGCCTATCGCCAATACCGACGAGCGACGGACCGTTCGGCGAGCCTTTGAGATCGTCGGCGTGGCAACTCGCGCAGTTCGAGCCGTAAAGCGATTTGTCGTTGCGCGGGACGAGCCGGTGATACCAGGGCATCTCATTCGAGTTCACATACAGTAGGCCGGTTGTTGGATCAAAGGCCGGCCCGCCCCACTCCCCGCCGCCATCGACGCCGGGAAAGATGATCGTGCCTTGCAGGTTCGGCGGATCGTACATGCCGGACGTCTTGTACTCGCGGAACATCTTCAGAGCCGCGGCGTGCGCCTCGGGCGTGCGCGTCGTGATCATGCTCTCGTCGAGCGTCTGTCGCGCGAAGGGCGGCGGGCTCGTGGGAACAGGTTGCAGCTCGGCGGGCCTTTCACCGGGGATCGAAGAACCCGGGACCTTGCGGTACTCGACCGGAAAAAGCGACCGGCCCGTCTCACGCTCGAGCACCCAGACGTACCCGGTCTTCGTGATCTGCGCGACGGCGTCGACGCGCCGCCCGTCGCGCGTTACGGTGACGAGCACGGGCGCCGCCGGGAAATCCCAATCCCAGAGGTCGTGGCGCACACCCTGGAAATGCCAGATGCGCTTCCCCGTGCGCGCGTCGAGCGCGAGGATCGTGTTGGCGAAGAGATTGTCGCCGATCCGATTGCCGCCGAAAAA
>DATLPC010000166.1:0-2848 GCA_035535975.1 Gemmatimonadaceae bacterium
GTCAGTCTTGCCGCGGTGTCGGCGCTCGGGGTCCAGACGCGTCCCCACGCGACGAGCGATCCAAAGAGATCGCGCCCACGGGCGACCGGCCGCCGATACATGATCTCGACGCGCGTTCCCGCGATAGTCTGCGACACGACGCCGAGCTGGCTGCGTGTGTTCTGCGCTTGGCCGACGCAGGCGCCGAGCAGCGTGAGCAGAACTACGACCGCGCTTGCCCGCCGATTCTTCATCTCACCACTCCGCCGTTTCTCACAACCGATACAGCTTCCGCGCGTTCTCGCCCATGATCTTCTTTCGCTCGTCTTCCGAGACGCGCAGCTCGGCGAGGCTCGACTTCATTTTCGCAATGCTGCCAATCTGATGCGGGTAGTCGCTCGCCGCTAACACGTGATCGGCGCCCGCAAAGTCGACCGCGAGACGCACGGCCGTAGGATCGAAGTTTACGCCATCGTAGTAAAAGTGACGCAAATATTCGGTCGGCCGCCTTTGGATGTCGGCGCGGCAATCAGGAAAAGCTTCCCAACCGCGATCGAGACGCTCGGCGAGATACGGAATCGCGCCGCCGAGATGGCCGAGCACCCACTTGATGTTCGGATAGCGCTCGGGCACGCCGGCGAACACGAGCTTGGCCGCGGCGAGCGTGGTGTCGGCGAGGAATCCGACGAGCGGCATCAACCAGTAGTCGGTCATCGCCTCGACGCCGACGGGGTCCGTCGGGTGGATGTGGATGATCGCCTCGAGACGATTTGCTTCGGCCCACAGCGGCTCATATCGCTTATCGGCGAGCGCGACGCCGTTCACGTTGCTGAAGACCATCGCGCCGGGGAGATGGAGGTCGGTCATCGCCCGCTTCAGCTCGGCGACCGACGCCTGGACGTCGTTGAGCGGCAGCGTGGCGAGCGCCGCGAAACGCGGCGAACGCTCGGCGATGACGCGGGCGAAGGCGTCGTTCACCAGGCGGGCGAGTCGCGCGGCTGTCGCCGGCGTTTCGACGTGTGTCCCGGGAGTCGTCAGCGTGATGACTTGTGTGTCGACGCCTTCTTTCTCGAGCACACTCTGACGGTACGCGATGTCGCGGTGTCCGCGCACGGCGACGTTGTAGTCGCCGGGGTAGTGGATGCAGGGATTGCCCTCCGCGTCGATCGTGACTTTGACGGCGCTATCGCCTG
Organism: Gemmatimonadaceae bacterium; assembly: GCA_035535975.1. GTDB lineage: Bacteria > Gemmatimonadota > Gemmatimonadetes > Gemmatimonadales > Gemmatimonadaceae > JAQBQB01. The sequence continues at coordinate 1,173 of DATLPC010000166.1, forward strand.
ATTCGAGAGCAGCGAGGTATTCGGGTGGATAGAAATGATTGTGAACGTCAATCAGCATGCTGTGTCGTGGGGATAGGGGATTTACGAACGAACAGCCAATACACCGGCAGACCGGCGGCAACGAACGCCAAGCCCGTCAGACTCTGCGCGGGCTCGGCGACGATCTGATTGCCGACGATGTAGGCGGAGGAGAGAATGAAGATGATGGGGACGACGGGATAACCCCAGACACGATACGCCGGGTGGTAATCGGCACGCGCGCGCAGCCGAAACACCCCGGCAGCCATCAGCGCGAAGAAGAGCCACTCGGTGTAGACGACGCGCGTGAACAACGCGCGATAGGTGCCGGTGGAGACGAGGATCACGGCCCACAGTCCTTGCAGCAGAATCGCGCGATGTGGCGTCTGGAATCGCGGATGAATCGCGGCGGCCCACGAGACGAGCAAGCGGTCGCGCGCCATAGCCAAGTAGGCCCGAGGACCGGACAAGATGACGCCGTTCAACGCGCCGAAGGTCGACACGGCGACGATGAGCGACATGACCGCCGCCCCGCCTGTACCGAGCAGCGCGTCGGCCGCGTCCGCGGCGACGCGCGTCGAGGACGCGATTTGGTCGGGTCGCAGGACGTGAAAGTAGGCGGCGTTGAGCGCGATGTAGCAGAGCGTCACGATCGCGACCCCGATCACCAGGGCGCGGGGGATCGTCCTTTCCGGATCGCGCGTCTCCTCGGCCGCGTACGTCACCATGTGCCAGCCGCCGAAGGCGAACAATCCGGCGACGACGGCGAGCGGAACCTTGGATGCGGTGAAAACCGCCCTCGTGTCGCACGGATGCGCGAAGCCGAGTGACGGAACGACGCACGGGTCGGAGCGCCGGAAGGCAAAGGCCGCGACGATGATCGCCGCGATGGCGACGAGCTTGAGCGCGGTGAACGTCGTTTGAACCAGGCTGCCCTGACGAACGCCGACGTAGTTGACCGCGGTCAGAATTACGACGGCCGCGGCCGCGATTGCCCGGAGCCCGACGTCGCCTACTGGGAAAAAGAAGCCGACATAGCGCGCAAATACGGTGGCGATCGCGGCAATGATGCCGGTGTGCATCGTCCAGAACATCGCCCAGCCCCACAGGAATCCGACCGCGGGCGAGTAGGCCTCACGGAGAAATCCGTAGACGCCGCCCGCCTGCGGATAGGCCGACGCGAGCTCGGCGGCGATGAGTGCCCCGAACAGGGTGAGCACGCCCGAGATCGCCCAAACACTGTACACGCCGGCAACGGTCGGAACCGTTCCAGTGATGACCGACGGCTGCACGAAGATCGATGCGCCGACGATGATGCCGACGACGAGCGCCGTCGCGTGAACGGTGGTGATCGAGCGGGAGAGCATCGGGCGGGAAGATACACGAATCGGAGCTCAGCCGTTGTCCACTGGAGCCGGGCGAAAGTGTCCGATACAACGGACGGTTTTGGGCCTAATCCGGGCCCGTGGCGTAAAGATTTTTGCCGGCCCGATCCGCGCGTCGTGCCTCGCAAGTGCCCGTACAGGCTCGGCTTCGGCGGTCGAGCCCGAAGATTGGACTTTAGGGGCATGCGTCGGCACGGTCGGTGCTTTTCTAGAGGCCGCAGACGGATCGCGCGGGGCGCGATCGATTCTTCAAGGAGCAGGGATATGAAAAGC
>DATLPC010000167.1:0-21645 GCA_035535975.1 Gemmatimonadaceae bacterium
GTCCTCGACCATGCCAAGCCAGAAATTGCGCGTGCTGGGATTGCGCGAGCAGGCGAAGGTCGAGGGACGTCCGACCAGCGTCACTTCGCGCGCGGCATCGAAGCCCGGAACGTTCGCGCCGATCACGTCCTCGAACCAGCAGATGACTTTCATGCCCCGCTTGCGCGCCGCCGGAAGCACATCGGCGAGAACGTCGTAGTCGCCGTGATCCGGTGCTTTCTCCGGAAGAATGCTCGTGTTGCGGTAATACTGTCGGTGCGGCGTGGCGAACTGGCCGCCATGAAAGGTGTCGTCGTATTCCTGCTTGCCGTGATCGGGAAGGGCGCTGCCGCGCGGCTGCCGTCCGCCGATGCCGCGACCGTAGGTGAAGGTGGCGAGAAAAAGCGTGTTGACCGACGCGAGTCGCTGCAGGTTGTCGAGGACGCGCTCGGTCCCTTCGTCGACGAAGGAGACGGCGCCGGCCTGGATGCCGATCATCGGCGGCTCGGCGCGTGGTACCTGCGAGAGGCCCGGTAGCCGAGTGAGGGCGGCGCCACCGGCAAGAAGTGCGGAGCTCTCGACGAATCGTCTGCGGTCCATATCGGTGTCGGCCCTAGTGGGTCAACGCATAGACGAAATAGTTCACCCACAACTTGTACGACTCGTTCGACGGCACGGCATCGAACCCTTCGTCCGACCACTCGATGAACTCGCCGATGTCCGCGTAGTTGTCGATGATCGCCAGCATTCGCTTTCGTGGATCGTTGTCTTCAAAGAACGCTAAATACTCTGCCGGAACGCGGCGCATCTTGCTCGGGATCTTCGACAGATCGATGTTGAAGAAGCAGTTGAAGATCGGGTGATCGTTGGCGAGGCGGATCGGTCGCGAGCCCGGGAAAGCGCGCGTCCACTGCGCCAGCAGATTGCGATAATCGGGGTTCGGTTCGCCTTCGATGTCGTCGAAGATGATGAAGCCGCCGCGCTGGATGTACTTCCGGAGACCCGCGAGCTCGGCGTCGCTCAGCAGCCAGCCGCCCGGCTCGGATAGATACGCGATTGGATAGTTGAACAGCGTCGGCTCGTCGAGGCGAACGAGGGCGCTGCCGATGATCGGGCCGGTCGCGACGAAGGGGCGGATCGATGTGATGTCGCGGAGGATCCGCATGAAATGCCAGTCCGTCCGCGGATAGTCGTGCGACCAACCGGGTCCCTCGGCGCCGCATTCGTACGCGCCGCGGTACTTGATGCGAGCGAAGGTGACGCGGCCGTCGTAGCCTGGATTGCCACGGAAGAACGGCGAGACGAAGTAGTTCTCGTTGTCCCAGCTAAAATTGCAGGCGCCGAAGCCTCGGCGTTGCGCCGGCGACGACGACGCCAACATCGCGACCGCGGCGACGGCGAAGATCCCCGGCCGCGCGATCACGATCAGCCCTCGTGCGGAGAGGCGAGCGAAACGGCGCGCTCGTCTTCCGCCGTGGGCCCGCGCGTGGCCCGGTCGATCTGACGAATCGCGCCAAGATGATAGGCGAGGTGCGCCACGCTGCCGGCGACCCACTTGGCCGCCGTGTCGGTGAGCCCGCTGATCGTGCCGAGGTGGCGGTGCCAGGTCTCGGCTTCGCGCCGAAGGTCGGCGCGCAGCCGACTCCACTCGTCATCGGTCACGACCTGCTTGCGCCAGCTGGCCGTCCAATCCGCCGACTTCCATGGCGACGTCTCGCCACCTGCCCAGCGATTGAGAAGCTGGAGGCCGTAGCGGATGTGATCGGCGTGAGCGGCGATCGTGGCGCCGCCGGTTACCGTCGTCGACGCTGACTCCGCCGAGATCTGATCGAGCGCGTGAAGCAGCCCCCGATCGCCGCGGTTGAGCATGAACGTGCCGGTCGACGGATCGGGAGATCCGTTCACCAACTCCGACAAAAGAGCAGGGAGAACGACGTTAAGCTCGCCCATGCGTTCAACGAACACCCGGCCGGCGGCCGCGTCAAGACACGGCCCGCTACCGCTTACTTCACGAACCGCGTCTTGTTCTTGTCCAGCGCATCGAGCTGCTTCGAGATGTCGCTCCCGATTGCCTCGATGCGGTTGATCGAGTGCGGATTGAATTGCGGATCGAACGGGCTTCGGGCCGGGCCGCCAGCCACCTCGAGCACCGCGTCGAACTTGTAAGCGTGCGTCTGCTTGGTCTTCGGGTCGGTCCAGGTGCCTTCCCACGCGAGCTGTCGGTTCTTCGGCCAAATGCCGTACGGCAGCGCCATCGTGCGGACCTTGTAGCCCGGCACCGCCGAGTCGATCGCCATGACGTTGCGCGCGATCTGCTCCTGGACGACGGCGTCGCTGAACTTGTTCAGCATCGCGTGCCACACCGTGTGGTCGCACAGCTCGAAGCCCTGATCGGCGAGCCATTTCACTTTCTGGAAGCGCCACTCCTTCTTCTGGCCTTTGAACTTCGGGTTGTCGCCGAAGAAGTTGTGCCCCGCATTTGCGCCGTTGAGCAGGCAGAACGTACCACGGTTCTTCCAGCCCGGGTGCGTCTTGGCGAAGTCGAGCCAAATCCCCACTCCGCTGTTCGGATCGACCGTGAGCTTTCCGTCCGGGCCTTCGATATATGAGAATTGCTCGGGCGATGCGTCGTCGAACACGAACACCACGGGCGACATGCCGTCCGGCACATCGGTGAAGTTCTTGTCGAGCATCTGCGCGATCGTGATCGGGCGATAACCGCGCTTATACACATCCTCTAAATCAGCCTTGAAGCTGGCGACGGTACGCGTGTATAGCCCGTTCTTCTCGCCGCCGATCACGTGATACTCGAGAACGGGGATTCGACCGGTATGGTTCTGCGGCAACTTCTTGCCGGTGTCGCTCGAGCCGACGGCGGTCGGACTCGCACCGACGGTGGCGCCGCTCGCCGCGAGGGCTCCGGCGGCTGAATCGGGGGATGTGCCGGCTTTAGAGCCGGTGGAGTCGGCGCGCTTGGCGCCGTTGGAGCCACAGGCCGCGACCAAACCCGTCTGTGCGACGAGGGTCACGGCAATTATCCGACGGAACGTCATGATTTGATGTGGAGTAGGACTACGGGTCGATGGCGCTCGGAACATCGGCCGGATTCATGCACCAGCGACAGAGCATTTCAGACGCCATACCATAAATAAGTACACCGGCAACACTCGTGATCTCCTTCGACCGCCTGCGTCCCAATCCTCGCGTCCCCGCCCGGCGGTGGCTGCGGAGACACTGGCCATGGTTGAGTCTGCTCGCGCTCGCCTGCGTCGGCGTCGTGCTTTTCGACGTGTGGCTCGGGACCTGTGGTTTTTACGGGTGTCCAAGTCCCACCGAAATTCGTGCATTCCATCCGAGCGAAGGCGGCAACGTCTATGACCGGTCGGGGAGGCTCCTCGGTCACCTCGAGAATGTGCGCCGGGTCAACGTGCCGATCGCCTCGGTGCCCAAGCAGGTCCGCGACGCGTTCGTCGCGACCGAGGACCGCCGATTCTATGACCACAACGGTCTGGACTGGCGCGGCGTTTTCCGCGCGGTGCTGCGCAACTTCAGCGCGGGCGGCATCCGCCAAGGCTTCAGCACGATCACCATGCAGGTGGCCCACAACAGCTTCCTGCAGGACCGATATCACGGCCGATCGCTTCGCCGCAAGCTCGTCGAGCTACGGATCTCGCGGCTGCTCGAGCGCGAGCTGACCAAAGACCAGATCCTGGAGCATTACCTCAACGTCATCTACCTCGGCAGCGGTGTGAACGGCGTAGAGGCGGCCAGTCTCGACCTCTTCGGCAAGAACATCAATCAGGTGACGCTGTCCGAGGGCGCGGTCCTGGCCGCGCTTCCGAAGGCGCCCAGCATGTACACGCCGCGACGTCATCCGGAGCGCGCGGTGCAGCGACGCAACCTCGTGCTCGGCTTGATGGCTGATCAAGGCTATGTGACGGAAGCGCAGGCGGCCGCGGCGCAGCGGGCGCCGTTGAGGATCGCCGAGAACGAGTGGCGGCCGTCGATCACAAGCGAGGCTAGCGCGCTGGATGCCGTGCGTGCCCTCGTCGACTCGGTCGTGCCCGACGTGCTCAAAGAAGGGGACGTCAATGTGTACACGACGGTGGACGCCACGCTTCAGCGCTCCGCCGACAAAGTGATGCTGCGCCACATCGCCGAGATCACGCAGGAGACTCGCGAGACATTCGGCCATGTGAGCGAGGAGGCGCAGGGCGCGCTCGTCGCGCTCGATCCGGTGACTGGCGACATCCGCGCCGTCGTCCCCGGTAAACGTACTCAGCGCGGCGGGTTCAATCGTGCCTTCAACGCGCGGCGGCAGCCGGGGTCGGCATTCAAGCCGTTCGTCTATGCCGCGGCGCTGGCGGCCGGGTACAAGCCGTCGACGCAGGTGGACGATGATCCGGTCGAAGTCCAGGTTGGACGCTCGATCTGGACGCCGGCGAACTACAACAACCAGTACAACGGCGAGATCACCTTCGCCCGCGCTCTGCTGCTCTCCGCCAACTCGGCCACGGTCCGTGTGAGCCGGGCCATCGGGGAACGCGCGGTCATCTCTGCGGCTCAACGGAACGGCATTTCGAGTCCTCTAACGCCGGTCCCGGCGATCGCGTTGGGCGCCGAGGGCGTAACGCCGGTGGAGCTCGTGGCCTCGTACGCGCCATTCGCCAATGGCGGCGTTCGTGTGAAGCCGCGTCTCGTGACGCGGATCGAGGCGCCGGACGGCACGCTCCTCTGGAGCAGTGAGACGCAGCGCACGCCGGTGATGGATGCGCAGGACGCCTTCGAGATCACGGAGATGCTTCAGGGCGTCGTCAACTATGGGACCGGACGCTCGATACGCGACATGGGCGTGAGTGGTCCCGTCGCCGGAAAGACTGGGACGACGAACGAAGGAAACGACGTCTGGTTCGTGGGCTACACACCGACGCTGGTTGCGGGCGTCTGGTTCGGCTATGACAACCCGCGGCAGATCAGCTACAACGCGAGCGGCGGACGGCTGGCCGCCCCCGCGTGGGCGGAGTTCTATCAGGCCGGTTGGCGCGAGGCGAAGGGCGCGGCGTTCCTGCCGCCGCCGGGGATGGTATCGGCGGTCGTCGATCCACAGTCGGGCGAGCTGGCCGGGGAATGGTGCCCGGTGCGTACGCGTCAGTGGTTCAAGCAAGGCCACGAGCCGACGGAGCAGTGCCACCTGCACGTCGGACCGCCGGAAGGCCAGGTCGTCGTCGACGTAAACGGCAATGTGCAGAATGTGCCGAATCGAGATCCGATTTCCGCGGCGGCGCGGGGAATCGGCAACATCCTGCGAAAGATCATCCACTGGTAGTGGAGATTCACCTCGTTCGCCACGGCCGATCGGCGCTCGTCCACGACGGGAGTTGGTTCCGATGGGCTGACGTGCACGCGTACGAGGATGCGTACGACGCTCACGGGATTCGCGACGACGACCGTCCAAGCGCTGATCTCGACGTTCTCCTCGGCGCCAACCCAAAAATCGTAGCGAGCGACCTTCCGCGGGCGATCGCCTCAGCGCAGCGAATCGCCCCGCGGCATCAGGTCGAGCTCTCGCCGCTGCTGCGCGAGATTCGGCTCGAGCCGCCGCGATGGATTCCGCTCCGCCTGCCGATTCAGGTGTGGGACGTGTTCAGTCACGTGCAGTGGAGCTACCGCTTGTTCAGCGACGCGGATCACGAGTATGTGCGGCGCGCGCGCGAAGCGGTGGATTGGCTCGTCGATCACGCCGCTCGATCGTCGAATGTCGTGGCCGTGACGCACGGTGGCTTTCGTCGGATCCTCGACGCGCGGCTCGTGGCGCGGGGATGGAGGCGCGGCTCCGCGAAGCGAAGCTACAGCAATTGGAGCGTGTGGTCCTATCGCGGCTAACGTTGGTGCGACGTCTAATCGGCGGGACGGAGCTTGAGCGACGCGATCTCGAGCGAATTACCACGCAATCGCAGTGAGAACTCGCCAATCGTCGACGGACAGCAGTTCGCGTCGTTGCCGGAGTAGAGGCCGAGCGATCCACGCAATGTGCGAACATCGACCTGGAAACCGTGGCGGATACCGCCCGGAAAGCGCCGGTCGAGCGAGTCGAGGAAGGCGAGCTTCGCCGCCTTTGGCGCACCCTCGTCGAGCGTGGCGAACGACTGACTGCATCCGCCAGTGCCGTTCACGCACTCCCTGACGGACAGTATTGTCACGCCGCCGGCCACTCGCGCGATCTCGGGTGTCACCGAGGCAAGCATTTCGGTCTCGTACCGATAGTGCCAGACCGGCTTCAGGCTGGAAGCGTCTCGACCAGGTGACTTCCTGAACAAAACGACCTCCCTCTCGACGACTGTATCCGCGGGCGTGAGGCGCCATCGTCGTTCGTACACGCCGTAAACCCACGACACGCTGCCGGCGTTGCCGGCGGTGTGAATGCCAAGCCCTCGGCAGACGCCGATCTCGCCGACGTCCTTGTCGAACATGTCATCGCCTAGCGAAAGGCATGCGCGTTCGTCGGCGCCGGCGACGACGAGGATACGTCTGACGAACGTTCCCGGGAACGATGGGCCTGCCTGCGGGAACCCGGCAACTGCGAGAACAGCGGCCAGTGCGACCGAAGCGAGACAATGCACGTGACGAGTGGGTTCAGGAATGCCGCCTTCGTTCAAGAGACCAACGCTCGAGCGGGGCGAAACATTCTCCCGGCTCGCGCTTCGCCCAGAAAAGATTCTTTGCAGGTCGGAGATCGCGTGACGACTATCACGCCGCCGATCGTCTGGAAGGCAACAGCTTTCCGATTATGCGTCACTGCACATTGACCCTCATCATCGCGCTCGCCGCCTGCTCCTCGGCAAGCGACCCGGGTAGCTCGACGCCGCCTGACCAATCCGGCACCGCGCCGGGCTCCGGCGCAACGCTCGATCGTCGACCGTTCCCGGATGACAATCCGTGGAACGCCGACATCAGCAAATCGTCGGTCGATCCCAATTCGGCCACGCTGATTGCTTCGTGCGGGCTGCGCAATCTTCATCCGGATTTCGGCACCGTGTGGGACGGTGCGCCAAACGGAATTCCGTACGTCGTCGTCAGCGCGAGCCAAGCGAAGGTTCCGGTAACGTTCGATTACGCCGATGAAAGCGATCCCGGGCCGTACCCGATCCCGGCGAACGCGCCGATCGAGGGCGGTTCGAGCTCGAGCGGCGATCGCCATGTGCTGGTCGTCGACGCCGCCGCGTGGAAGTTGTATGAGTTGTACGACGCGCACCCGATCAACGGCGGGACGAGTTGGCACGCCGGCTCGGGCGCGATCTTCGATCTGTCATCGAACGTGTTGCGGCCGGCGGGTTGGACGTCGGCCGACGCCGCGGGACTTCCTATCTTCCCCGGCCTTGTGCGCTACGACGAAGCGGTCGAGAGGCACAGCATCCAGCACGCGCTGCGATTCACCTGCCCTCGCACGCGCAAAGCGTACGTCGCGCCGGCGCGTCACTACGCGAGCAGCGACACGAGCAGCAAGCTGCCGTCGATGGGAATGCGCGTGCGTTTGCGCGCCGACTATGACACGACTGGCTTTTCGCCCACCGTGCGAACGATCCTTCGCGCGATGATGAAGTATGGAATGCTCGTCGCCGACAACGGATCCGGCTGGTACGTGAGCGGGGCGCCCGATTCACGGTGGGATGATTCGGACTTGGCGACGCTGTCCCGCGTGCCGTCCTCAGCGTTCGAAGTCGTTCGATAGCAACGACTCAGACCCGCTACGTCAACTGACGTATAGGGCACCCTCCCGCTCGATCATAACCTCCGCGTAGTCGAAGTTCGTCTCGCGGAGGGATACATGACTTCGTTCGGCGGCCGCCCATCCGCGGCGGCACTCTCACGGCTGCGTCCGACCGACGCGGCCGGTGCGACCGTCGCGTTCTCCTGCCTCGCCATTACGGCAAGCGGAATCGCGCTCTCCCTTTCGTCACGCTGGTGGGTCTGGGGAGCCGGACAACTGGTGCTCGCACTGTCTTTTATCCAGTGGTTCGCTCTGCTCCACGAGTGCGGCCACGAGACGCTCTTTCGGACGAAGCGGCTCCACGCGCCGCTCGGCCATCTCGCGGGCCTGTTCTCCTTCATCCCTTTCCGCAACTGGAAGAGCGTTCACCGCCGGCATCACAAGTGGACGGGATGGCAAGACATCGATCCGACGACCGAGGCGCTCGTCCCGCGCGAGCTAGGGCGTGCCGAGCGCGCGCTCGTCAACGCGGCGTGGCGCTGCTGGATTCCCTTGTTTTCGGTGGTCTACCGAATCAACAACTTTTGGAACTGGCCGCGGCTGACGAAGCTGTTCGCGAAGCGCGAGGAGCAGCGCGCGCTCGCGGCCAACATGGCGGGTCTCGCGGTCGCGTACGCCGCGGTCGTCGGCTTCATCGGATTCGGGACGAGCGCGCGGCTGTTCGGCGTCGCGCTCATCGTCGCGCTCGCCGCCGAAGACCTGCTGATCCTCAGCCAGCACACGCACATCCCGCAGCAGTTGAGCGGCGGCGAAGACGTGCGACCGTTCCCGACCGTCGAGCAGGAAGTATTCACGCGCTCGCTCGTCTTCCCGCGCTGGCTTTCGGCGCTTCTGCTGCACATCGACGCCCACGAACTGCATCACATGTATCCGTTCGTACCAGGCTACCGGCTCGGCGAGGTGCCGTACGAGACAGAGAACGAAGTCGGGCTCCTCGCGTGGATCAAAGGCGCGCACGCGCTGCCGGGTGATCTGCTGCTCTTCCACAACCGTCTCGAGACGGGCGCGGACATCTGAGCATGAGACCCGACCCATTCGCCGCCGCGCTCTTTGTGACCGTCGCGTTCGTGCTCGCTGGGCTTGTTCACTCGGCGTGGCTGCGAACGTCGTTCTCGCGACGCCTCCTCATGCCGCTCGACGCCGGACTACGGTTTCGTGGACGCCGAGTGTTCGGCGACAACAAGACCGTGCGCGGATTCATCGTGATGGTGCCAGGCGCCGCGCTCGCGTTTTCGTCCCTCTCCGCGGTGCTCTCCGGCTCGAGTGCCGATCCGTGGCCGCTTTCGATTGCCGGCTACGCGGCATTGGGCGCGCTCGCGGGGCTCGGGTTCATGGCGGGAGAGCTCCCCAACTCATTCGTGAAGCGACAGTTCGACATCGCGCCGGGCAGCGCGCCGCGCGGAAAGCTGGCAACGATCGTCTGCTTCGTCGTCGATCGCGTCGATTCGATTCTCGGAGCGCTGGTTGCCATTTGGGCGATCGTGCCGACACCGCCGATGATGTGGATGTACGTGCTGCTCATCGGTCCCGGAATTCATCTCGCGTTCAGCGCGCTGTTGTACCGGCTCGGCGTGAAGACGAGGGCGGCATGACCGCGACCGCGACCCGCGCCGAGATCATCGATCTCGCCGACTGCCATGACGTCGCCACGGTCGGAGAGAAGGCGCGTACGCTCGGCCGCCTCCTCGGCGCGGGATACAACGTGCCGGCGGGGGTCGTGCTGACGGTGGACGCGTTCGCGCGCCATCACGCCTTCGGCGCCACGACCTGCTGGGCGATCGATGACTACACGCTGAGCCTACTCGCCGCCGCGGCGCCGAGCCTCGCCGGTGGCCCCTTGGTGGTGCGCAGCTCGGCTGTCGGTGAGGACGGCGCGTCACAGTCGTTCGCCGGACAGCTCGAATCCGTTTTGCACGTACGAGACGTCGCTTCACTCGAGCAAGCTGTGCTCAAAGTGTGGAGCTCCTACTGGTCGGACCGGGTTCGCTTCTACAGAAATGCGCGCGGCGTGACCGAAGCGGGGATGGGAGTGATCGTCCAGCGGCAGATCGATGCGCGGGCGGCAGGGGTGATGTTCACGTCGACGGCTGAAGGGCATGTTCTCGTAGAGCTGACGGCCGGACTCGCCGATCGGTTGGTGGCCGGAGAAGTGGACGGCGAGCGGGTGATCTTCGACCGCGCCGGGCACGTGCGATATCGCGACGACCGCGCGGCACGATTGAGTGACGGCGCAATTGCCGAGCTGCATCGGCTCGCGTCGGCGCTCGAGCGAGAGCTCGATGGCCCGCAGGACGTCGAGTGGGCACTTGGTCGCGACGGCATCGTGTACGTCGTGCAGTCGCGCCCGATCACTGCGCAAGTGAGCGTTTCGTCGTTGCTGACGGAGGCGGCGCCGAATCGAGCGCGACGAGTGGTCTGGTCGAACGCGAATATCAACGAGAACTATCCGCGCCCCGTGACGCCGCTGCTCTATTCAATCGCGACGGCGGGGTACGCCAACTATTTCCGGAACCTGGCGCTGGCATTCAGGGTCGCGCCATGGCGCATCGAAGCGATGGAGCCCGCGTTCCGCCAGATCATTGGAGCGCACGGCGGGCGGATGTACTACAACCTGTCGGCGATTCACTCGGTGCTGTCGCTGGCGCCGTTCGGACGACATTTAGCCGCGTCGTTCGACGAATTCGTCGGAGCGGACAACGCCGGGACTCCAACACTCGCGCCGCGATCTGTTTCACGAACCAGGCAGCTCGCCGAAGCCTCGAGAATCGTCGCGACCGCCGGCTGGCACTTTGCCACGCTCGAGAAGCGCGTCCACCGATTCGAGCGCCGTGCGGATGACTTCGCGACCCGGTCCGACCCGGCGGGTCTCGCCGGGAAGACCGTCACCGAGCTCGGTGATCTCGTCGCCGAGTTCATGGCGATTCGTCGACGCCATTGGGTAGACGCTTCGCTCGCCGACGCGGCGTCGATGCTCTCTTACGGCGCGCTCGCTTGGGTGCTGCGTCGAGCATACGCGGGGACGGATCGCGACGAAGTGCACACATCGCTCCTCAAGGCGATCCCCGGCGTCGTGAGCGGAGAGCCCGTGCTCGCGCTATGGGAGCTGTCGCGAGTCGTTCGCGCCGATCGTGAGTTGCACGTGTTGATCGAGCATCACGCGCCGCGCCGAGTGCTCGACACAATTGCCGCCGATCGACGATTCGCTCGCTTCCACGACGGGTTGAGGGCGTATCTCGACCGCTGGGGATTCCGCTGCTCGGAAGAGTTGATGCTCGACAGTCCAAGCTTCCAGGAAGACCCCGCGCCGGTGATCGACATGTTGCGCGCGTACGCTCGCGTCGACGGACCGTCGCCGGCCGAGTCGATGCGACAGCAGGCGCTGGCGCGCGACATCGAGATGGAGCGTGTGCTCGACGAGCTGCGCGGGCGCGTCCTGTCGCGTCGCGTCCCTGTTGGATATGCCGCGATAGTGCGCGCACTCCTTCCGCGGACGCATGCCGCGATTCGCTACCGCGAACGGGTGCGTCTCAAGCAGGCCTTGCTCTACTCGCGCTTCCGTCGCATCGCGCTCGCACTAGGCGAAGCCCTGGCGCGGCGTTGTACGCTCACTCGCGTCGATGACGTGTTCTTTCTCACGGTCGACGAGCTGATCGAGATGGCATCCGGCGGCACGCTGCTGCCCGACGCGACGCGGGCGGTCGTCGGAGCGCGGCGGGCGGAGCATGAGCGTGTATCGGCGATGCACCCGCCGGACTCGTTCACGCTCGACGAGGGCGACTACTTCTCCCCGCGCGATGGTGCGTCTTCGGAGCGTGTTGACCGCGATGGCACGATGCGCGGAACACCGGCCTGCGGCGGGCGTGCGCGCGGGCGTGCGACGATCCTCTCCAGCGCCACCGAAGCGGACCGGCTGTCGCAAGGCGACGTCCTCGTGACGCGACAGACGGATCCGGGTTGGGGACCGGTCTTTTTCCTCATCTCGGGACTCGTCATTGAACGCGGGGGAATGTTGTCGCACGGCGCGATCATCGCGCGCGAGTTCGGGATTCCGTGCGTCGTCGGCGTGAAGCACGCGATGGACCGGATTGCCGGCGGCACGACGGTCGAAGTGAATGGCGACAGCGGGGTGGTACATGTCGTCGATTGAGCTCGTTGCCGGATATCTCGCCGAGCGAGCCAGGCCAACGGTGTTCGTGCCGCTCGCGCTGCTGATCGCCGAGACGGCGTGGCTCGCCGCGCCGGGCGCGGAAAGGACCGCGGCGAGCTTCGGGATGTGCGCCATCCAGGCGTTGCTCATCGTGCTGGCCCTTCGCATCTGGGACGACTTGCAGGATCGCGCTCTCGATGCCGTTCGCCACCCTGACCGCGTCACCGTTCGCGCAAGGCGAGTCGCGCCGCTCGTTGCACTCGGCGTTGTTCTGGCCGGCGGCGCCGTTCTCTCGCTTCGATCGGCGACCGTTCCCCTCGCGCGAGTCGCGATCGTCGTGGTCATCGTGGTCGGCTTGGTCGTTTGGTATAAGGCGCGTCCCGCTGAGCCGTCGCGACTGTCGAGCGTCATTCTGCTCGCGAAATACCCGGTGTTGGCGATTGCTCTGGCTCCCGGTCTTGCCGAGCTCACGCCAGTGCGCGCGGGAGTCGCGGCGGCGACGCTGTACATCATCGCCGTCGCTTACGAGTACCTGGAAGATCGACACCGAGGCATCACATGACCGCCGTTGCAACTCCGCCCTCACTGCCGATCGTCGATCCGATCGCGCCGGCTCCTCGCTTCGAGCCGGTGGCCTGTTACCTCTGCGGCGCAGACGACGCCGAGCCGTTCATCACCGCCCAGGACGACTACACGGGGAAAGCTGGACGTTTCACGTTCGTCACCTGTCGCCGGTGCGGGCTGCACTACCAAAATCCGCGGCTCACGATCAACGAGATCAAGTTCTTTTACGACGACGAATACATCGCGCATCGCAAGAAGGCCGACTGGGGAGTGTTGACCGGTTTCTTCAACTCGGCGATGAGCCGGCACGACCGGCAGAAGGACGCGATCGTCAAACGATTCGTGCAACTGGCGCCGCGAAGCGAGGTCCTCGACGTCGGATGCGCGGTCGGGACTTTTCTCCAGCATCTCCGCGCGCGCTACGGCATTTCCGCGACGGGCGTGGACTTCAAGGATCTGCGCGCCAATGCGTCGCTCGACGGCGTCGATTTCCGCTGCGGGTTGTTCTACGAGCAGGATTTCGGATCGAAGCGCTTCGACCTGATTACGATGTGGCACTTTCTCGAGCACGACTACGACCCGATGCGCACGCTGCGCACGGCGCGGGATCTGTTGCACGATGACGGCCGCCTGATCATCGAGGTGCCGCGTCTCGACAGCATGACCTTCAGACTCTTCGGGCGTCGTTGGCCCGGTCTCCAGGCGCCGCAGCACACGGTGTTGTTCGATAAGCGCTCGCTTCTCGCGGCGATGGATTCCGCTGGTCTCGAGGTGGTCGAGCATCTGCCGTACGGCGCGTTCCCGGCCTTCTTCTACTTCTTCGCCGGCGCCGCGTTCACGCTGCTTCGCGGCAATGGCCTCAACCTCGGCAAGGCGATCTATCCGTACTTCGTCGGGCAGTTGCTGCTTTCACCGCTCCTCGCTTTCGAAAAGCAGCTCAACTTCGCGATGCAGACGGTCGTCTGTCGGCGGCGAGCATGAGCCGCGTCCTGCTGTGGTTCCGCGTCGCGGCGACGTTCATCCTCATGACGATCGGCGCCTTCGTCATGCTCATCGTCGCGATCCCGACACTGTTTCTCGCGCGGCGCTTCTACTCCGAGGTCATGGCCCGCGCGCTCGGCGCGATGGTGCTGCGCTTGTGGGGCGTTCGCTACCGCGGACACGGCGCGCCGCAGCCGGCATCGCGGCAAACGGTCTACATCGCGAACCACAGCTCGACACTCGATCTGTTCGTGCTGATTGCGCTCGGGTTGCCGCGGACGCGCTTCTTTCTCAGCGGTTTTCTGAGGAAGGTGCCACCGATTGGAATCGTTGGCAGCCTGATTCGGATCTTCTGGACGGTGCCCCAGGAGTTTCCCAACGAGCGTCGGGCGATCTTCAAGCGCGCGGCTCGCATTCTTCGCCAGACAGGCGACTCGGTGTTCCTGAGCCCGGAAGGGAAGCGCGTCACCACGGGCGACATCGGGAAATTCAACAAGGGCTCGTTTCATCTCGCGACCAGTCTCGGCGCGCCCATCGTGCCGATGTACTTCGCGGTTCCGCGCGCGATTGATCCGGGGATGGGGTACGACGCGAAGCCGGGTGTGCTCGACGTCTACTTCCTGCCGCCGATCGACACGAGCGATTGGACCGTCGATGAAGTCGAGCAGCACAGAGACGACGTCCGCGCGCTTTACGTGCGAGTGCACCACGCCGTGCGCGAAACAGGCGCGTTACCCGCCTCATTGCTGCTCGAGGATGCACCGCTGATGGAGGAGGCTCTCGCGTGAAATACCAAACACTCGTCGACGTGTTGCGCGAGCGCGCGCGAGACCGCGCGAGCGACCGAGCGTTCACCTTTCTGACCGATGGAGAAATAGAGGGGTCCGAGCTCACCTACGGTGAGCTCGACGCCAAGGCGCGCTCGATCGCCGTGGCGTTGAGCGCGCACGGGTTGATCCCGGGTGAGCGCGCCCTGCTGCTCTATCCGCCGGGGCTCGAGTTCATCTCGGCCTTCTTCGGATGTCTCTATGCGGGGATCATCGCCGTGCCCGCGTATCCTCCCCAACCGTCGCAGGTCGCGCGGACGCTACCCCGCCTTCTCAGCATTCTCGAAGACGCCGATGTCGCCATCGTGCTGTGCGACGCAAGCGTATCGCGCGCGGGCAAGGGGATGAGCGCACAAGCGCCGGCGCTCGTCAACATCCCGTGGTTGTCGACAGACCGTCTCGGGATTGCGGACGCTGATGACTGGACGGCCAGTCGCCTCCCGCCCGATCACCTCGCCTTCCTCCAATACACGTCGGGATCGACCGCGTCGCCGCGCGGCGTGATGGTCAGCCACGCGAACCTGCTCCATAACCTCGCGTATGCGCGGCATCAGGGTGGCAATGGACCGGGCACGGTGTCGGTGTCGTGGCTTCCGGTGATTCACGACATGGGGCTGATCGAAGGAGTGCTGCAACCAATCTTCGCCGGCTATCCCGCGCACCTGATGGCGCCGGCGTCCTTCCTCCAGCGCCCGGCGCGATGGCTGCGCGCTATCACCCGCTATCGGGCCACAAACAGCGGCGCGCCGAACTTCGCCTACGATCTGTGCGTTCGCAAAGTGACCGACGACCAACTACAGGACCTCAATCTCTCGTCATGGCGCATCGCCTACAACGGCGCCGAGCCGATCCGGCGCGAGACGCTCGTTTCCTTCCAGGAACGATTCCGCGGCGTCGGCTTCAGGTGGAAGTCGTTCTTTCCGGTCTACGGGCTCGCTGAATCGACGCTGCTCGTCTCGACGGGCGATCGCGAATACGAACCTGTCATGCGCGAGGTCGACGCCGAGCAGCTCGGACGCGGACGTGTGGTCGCGCCCGGCGCCGACGCGCCAAGCAAGTCTCTCGTCTCGAGCGGGCCGCACAGCTACGGCACGCGGGTGCTGGTCGTCGATCCAGAGACGACAACGCCATGCATCGATGGGGAAGTCGGCGAGATCTGGGTGGCATCGCCGAGCGTCGCGCGCGGCTACTGGCGCCGTGAGGTCGACAGCGCCGAGATCTTTCGCGCGCGCCTCGCCGACGGCACGGGACCGTTCCTGCGCACCGGCGATCTCGGTACGATGATCGACGGCGAACTGTTCGTCACCGGCCGCGCCAAAGACATCATCGTGATTCGTGGCTACAAGTACTATCCGCAGGACATCGAGCTCACCGCCGAGCGACAACATCCGGCGATCCGCGGCGGGTGCTCAGCGGCATTCGCACTCGACAGCGGGGTCGACGAGACAATCGCGCTGGCGATCGAGCTCGACCCGCGGCAACTCCCGATCGATCAGGAGGGCAGGGAGCGAACGTTCGAAGTAATCGTCGATGCCGTGCGCGTCGCGGTAGCCACTGAGCACGGCGTCAATCTGTCGATCGTTGCGATCCTTGGTGTCGGTGGCGTGCCGAAGACATCGAGCGGCAAACTGCGACGGAGCGCGTGCCGCGACGCGCTCGCGGATGGTTCGCTCGGAGAGATCGCGCGATGGACGGCGACTGCCGCTATGGGCCGCCGGTCTACGGCGGAACTTTCGACGAGCGGCACGTGACCGTCGCCGCGCGACCGCTGACCGGAACGGTCCAGGAGCGTCTCATCGCGATCGTCGCGTCCCTTCTGGGGGCCCCGCCGCAATGGGTCTCGCCGACGGCGTCGTTCGCGTCGCTCGGGTTGGACTCGCTCGGCGCCGTGGAGCTGACAGCCACGATCGAGGACGAGATGGCGGTCACGCTGCCGCTGACGGCGGCGCACGACTATCCATCGATCGAGGCGCTTGCTCGCTTTATCGAACGCGGCGCCGCGGACGATGCGTCGTCACGCGGCCGCCGGCTCATGCTCGCCGACGCCGCGCTCCCGGCTGACATTTGGCCGCGCGCCGGCCGCGCGGCCCTGGCGAGTGACGCGCGCGACATCCTGCTCACCGGCGCGACGGGCTTCCTTGGCGCCTACCTCCTGCGCGCGCTGCTCGACGAGACAAACGCGAACATTCACTGCGTCGTGCGAAACGCATCGAGCGCAACCGCGAAGTCGCGCGTGCTGGCCAATCTCGCCGAGTACGATTTGACTCGCTCGGACCACGACGCCGCGCGCATTCGGATCGTTCGAGCAGATCTGGCGGCGCCGCTGCTCGGCATGTCGTCACGCGCGTTTGCCGAGCTCGCCGAGCGAGTCGACACGATTTATCACTGCGGCGCCGCCGTGAACTGGGTGTACGCTTACGAAGAGCTGCGCGACGCCAACGTGCTGGGCACGCGCGAGCTCCTGCGCCTCGCCGCCGTCGGTGGGAAGCCGTTTCACTTCGTGTCGAGCATCAGCGTCTGCCAGTCGACCTCGGCCCCGGCGCTGGCCAGCGAATCGTTCGACGCGTTGACCGCGCTCGATGGCGTTCACCTGGGATACGCGCAGAGCAAATGCGTCGCCGAGGCGCTGGTCCGTCAGGCCGCGGAACGCGGACTCCCGGCGACGATCATTCGACCGTCGCTCGTCACCGGCGACGCGCGCTCGGGCCGTTCCAACGCGAATGATTTGACGTCGCGACTCGTGGCGGGCTGCATCCGCATGGGCGCGGCGCCGGATCTCGATTGGCGTTTGGATTGCGTCCCGGTCGACGACGCTGCGCGGTCGATCGTTCGACTGACGGTGGGACACCACGACGGACTCACTGTGTCCCACCTCACGGCGCGACGCCCGCGCCATTGGCGGGAATGCGTGCTGTGGATGAGACTCGCCGGCTACGAGATCCGGTTGATTCCGTATCGCGAATGGCTGGGCTGCCTCTCGAACACCGGGCGAGACCATCCGCTTGCTCCGCTCCGCGCCTTCTTTGCAACGATCGTCGAGGAAGGTCTGACGCTTCCCGAGCTGTTCGAGGAATTGCGCCAACCGCGAGTTCTGGCGGAACGAACCCGCGGGGCGCTTTGCGACGCGGGGGCGACGCTGACGGACGTTGATCTCGAAGTACTCGGCCGATACTTCGACGACTACGTTGCGCGTCGCGCCATTCCCGATGCGCCTCGGCGCGTGCGGTCGTCGTCGAGCGCCGCGCCGCCGCTCATGAGTCGCTCCTCGATCGCGGAAGGCCTGTCACGCCGCCTCGGGCGACCGGTGACGATAGCGGCGATCGCGTTAAGGCCCGTGTCGACCGACGAAAGCATCATCGCGGAGTTGACGGCCTGGCGGGGCGGAAAGGCCGCCGGTTTGATGCGCGGCCAAGTGACCTCCGTCGACGACGCGGGCATCGCCGCGACCGCTGAGATTTTCGTCAAAGCAAAAGCCGCCGACGAGCAATCGATCGAGGTCGCCGAAGCGCTCGGCGCGCTGATCTCTCCGGCGCTCGGCCGCGAGATCTGCGCATATCGCGATCGCCTTGGCATCACGCGCTCGCACCTGCGAGAGCTCGCGATTTATGCCGATGATGACCCTCGCGTTGCCGCGCACCGACCCGCGGTGCTGGCGATCAACCGCGACGACGAAAAGGCTCGCTGGGTGCTCGCGCTCGAGTCGATCGATGACGCGGTCTTGATGAATGCACTCTCACCGGCCGCCTGGAGCGACGACGCCATCGACGCCGCGCTCCGCGGCGTCGCGAGCATCCACGCGCGGTGGTTGGGCGCGGAGGCCGCTTTGCGGCAAACCGACTGGCTAGGCCCGGTTCGCGACGCCGCCGCGCGGGCTGAAATGACGCCGCTTTGGCAAGCGCTGGCCGAGCATGCCCTGTCGCGCCCGGCGTGGTGTAATCCCAGACTGCGCGCGGTACACACGGCGTGCGTGCGAGACGTCGCCGGCTGGTCGCGCCAGTTGGATGACGCGCCGCAGACGCTGATTCACAACGACTTCAATCCGCGAAACATCGCGATCCGCCGGCGTGACGACTGCCTGGCGTTGTGTGCATTCGATTGGGAGCTTTCGACGATCGGCGCGCCGCAGCGGGACGTCGCCGAGTTTCTGTGCTTCGTCCTACGGCCCGACGCGTCGCACGAAACGATACGACAGTGGGTCGAACGATCGAGGCTTCTGTTCAACGCCGCCGGTCAGGTTGAAATCGACCGGGCGCGATGGGAACGCGGCTTCTCAGCGGCGCTCTGCGACCTGCTCGTCGATCGCCTCGCCGTGCTGGCGATGATCGACCGAGTCAGGCCGCAATCGTTCCTGCCACGTGTCGTGACGACATGGCTGAACGTGTTCGACTGCTTTTCTCGAGCCTAGCGTTACAACACGCCGAGCCAGCTCTTCTCGTCGCCTTTGAATCCGGGGAACACGGCGTCCATCTTGGCGGCGCCGAGGTGCTTGAACGCGACCTCGGAGAACACGGAACGGAAGTCGGTCGTCAGCGCCAGGTCGCGGCCCTCGTTGAGTTGCTCCTGCTCGAGGCCGGGCCACTTGCCATAGACCTTCTTGCCCTTCACGTCGCCGCCGATGACGAACATCGACGTCGCGTGGCCATGATCAGTGCCGCCATTGCCATTCTGCCGCGCCGTGCGGCCGAACTCGGACATCGTCAGAATCGTGACGTCGGCCATGCGGTTGCCGAGGTCCTGCACGAGCGCCGAGATCGACTTGGCGAAATCGTCGAGACGATTGGCCAGCTGGCCAGTAGCGCCGCCCTGATTGACGTGCGTGTCCCAGCCGCCGACGTCGGCGAACGCCACCTCGAGTCCAACGTCTGCTTTGATGATCTGCGCGATTTGACGAAGGTGCTGCCCGAACGGCGTGCGCGGATAATCGGCGCTGTTCTGCGGGATGTACTGCTGCGGATTCGCCGCTTGGAGAATCTTCATCGCCTCGAACATCTCGCCGCCGGCGGCGTGGACGACGTCCGCGCTTCCCGTGCGATACAGCGCTTCGATGCGCTCCGCCTGCGTGCCGTTGGTGCGAATCGAGAATTCGTCCAGACTGTTCATCGCCACGGTTGCCGCGGTGCCCTCGAGAATTCGCGGCGTCTGTGGCGTCATCGCGACCGCCTGGAACGGAGAGCTCTTCCCATGTCCCGCGTCTCCCAGTTTGCACTCGTCGCAAGTGCCCTTCACGGCGAGATAGCGGTTCAACCACCCGTCACGAGTGCCCTTGTTGTCGGGCGTACCGCTTTCCATGTAGTCCTGCGCGTCGAAGTGGGAGCGCGTGTTGCTCGGACTGCCCACGGCGTGCACCGACGCGAGGATGCCGTCGTCCCACAAGCGCTTGAAGGGAGAGAGTGACGGGTGCAGTCCGAAGAAGCCGTCGAGATCGATCGCGCTCTGCGCTGTGCCGGCGGGTGCCCCCAGGGCGGATGGTCGGGGGATCGCGATGTTCGGGCGCAGCTTGTAGTAGGCCTGCTCGCCGTGCGGCACGACGACGTTGAGCGCGTCCGCCGCGCCACGCTGGAAGAGCACGATCAGCACTTTTCCGCGCGCGTTGCCGTTGATCGCCGCGCCCTTCAGCAGATCCTGCGCGAAGACCGTCCGCCTCAGGAAGCTTGGGTTGAGGCCAATCGTGGCCAACGCGAGCGCGCCGGACTTCATGAATACGCGGCGCGAGACTCCGAAATCGACCTGCTGTGACGATCTTTTCGACATTGGAACTCCCGAACTAAAGAACTAACAAACGTGAAGGCCGGCCGACTACCGACGCTGGAACTCGGGTGCGCCGAGCGCCAGACCGATCACCTGCGGCAACCCCTGCAAGTTCACCGGGCGACCGTACCCCGGGATCTGCGCGCCGCGGCCGCGCGGCTGTCCCTTGGCCTGTTGTGCCGGCGGCAGACGTCCACCCCGGCCACGATTGCCCATGGTACTACTGTCATCTAAGACAGTCATACCGTTTACATCGTTCGCTGCCTTCGACAGCATCGGGTTGTCACCGGTCATCAACACCTGTCGCGTTTCCGGCGAGACCTGCCCGCCGAGAATCGATTTCACGATCGCGTCGACCTGCTGGGCGCGCGGCTGGGTGCGCAAGGATTCGAAGTCCGGAAGGTTGCGCGGGCTCGCGCCGGGGATCTGACTGGCGGCGAGGCCCAAACCGAAGTTGATGCGGTTGAGGATCGCGCCGGTGTTCATCCATGCGTCGCCGCGATCCGGCCAGCCGTCGGGTGTCTGCCGGCCGAAGATCGGCTGGCCCAGACGCGCGACGAGCTGTGCGGTGCGCGGCGTCGTGTCGGGCTCGGCATTCACCGCGCGCAACGCGCTGGCCACGAGCTCGAACGGCGTCTTCACTTTCGCGCGGTACGCCGCGCGACTGAAGAACTCCGGGCTGGTGATGACGCAATGGAGTGTCTCGCGAATGTCGCCGTCGGTCTTGGTGAAAGTCTGCGCGCAACGGTCGACGAGCGCCTTGGGCGGCTCGTCGCTCACGAAATGGCGCGCCAGCTTCGTCGTGATGAACCGCGCCGTAGACGGGTGCCGCGCGACGATATCCAACACGCGCTCGCCTTCGTCCTCACCATGCCCCGCCGGGAACTTCTGCCCGAGGATCACCTTTTCGCCGGCGTCGTGAATGTTCGGATTGAAGAAGAATTCGCCGTTCTGCCGCTGGAACGTCCATCCGGTCAGTGCCCGCGCGACCTCCTGCACGTCCTTCTGGGTGTAGCCGCCGTCGACGCCGAGTGTGTGGAGCTCCATCAGCTCGCGCGCGTAGTTCTCGTTGAGTCCGCGACGCGCGCGCTGTTGCAATTGCTGCATCAGTCGCTGGCGCTCCTCGGGCGTGGCGTTCTGGAGCCGCTCGCGAGCCGCCGGGGGCAATTGTCCGATCTGACCGGGGAATCCAATTCGGCCGGGACGTCGCGCAATGATGCCAGGTCGCCCGCCGCGTCCACCGCCACGCCCGGCGGCAAGCGTCGGCTGCGTGCTGTCGGCGGCGCTCTCCCAGTTGTCGAGGAAGAAGAGCATCGCGGGACTCTTCGCCACCGCACCGAGCAGATCTCGGAACTTCCCGAGCGCGTTCGGGCGAATCACGTCTCGATCGTACTGCGCGAGAAAGAGCCGCGTCTGTCCCTTTCCAGAGAAGACGCTGAAGTGGTTTTCCCAAAAATCGACCATCACTTCGTTCAGCTGCCGGTCCGTGGTCACGGCTCGCGCGAGCGACGCCGACTGGACTTGGCCAACAAGCTGCTGATTCTGACGAAGCAAGGTGGCGAGCTGCGGGTTCTCGGCAATCGCGTCGCGCCGCACGTCCTTCTTGGTCATCGACGTGTCGTTGGCGTCGG
>DATLPC010000168.1:0-13960 GCA_035535975.1 Gemmatimonadaceae bacterium
ATCCGGTCATCGCGCGCGTGTACGAGGTGGCCAAGGCACGCATCGAGCGCGAAGGCGATGTGAACCGGCGTGCGCTGATGACCGACGCCTTCCTGCTCGATCGTGTCGCCTATGAGATGGCGGAGGCCGATGACGATTTCACCGCCGAGCTTCGTGACTCGCTCTTATATCAATCCCCGGACGAGCTGGATTGGGAGGACTCGGAGTTCATGCTGCACCCCCGCATTCGTATGGTGACGTGCCGTTACGACTGGGACGCGTGGCTCAGCAGCGGCGCGTCCGAACCTCCGCGCGTCGAGACCCCGACATCGTATATCACCTACTGCGATAATCATCGTGTCCGATGCAGACGCATCGGTGCGTTCGCGAGAATGGTCTGTGAAGCGCTTGCGACGCCATTCACCGTCGACGCGGCAGCGGCCCATCTGTCCGAGCACGTGAATGTGGAGACCCAAGCGGCGTACACCGCACTTCGCAATCAAGTGCAAGCTCAAATCCGGAACATGCACTCGGGTGGTTTGGTCGTCGCCAACGCCGTTCCTCTGACGCGCGTGCCATGACGATGGCTCGGCCGTCGATGTCCGAAACCCCCGTTCGCGTCGGCGTGATCGATAGTGGATGGGACGCGTCCGTCCCCGATCGCCGGGTCGAACCCGGCGTCGGGTTCGTCGCGACGCACGCGGCGGGCGGCATTTCGATGGTGCGCGATGCACAAGACCGGCATGGACATGGGACGGCCTGCGCTGATCTGATCCTCCAAGTCGCTCCCGAGGCTCGCATTGTCCCTATTCGGATCTTCAGCGAGCGTCTCGAAGCGTCGCCGGCCGCGCTGATTGCCGCGATCGATTGGGCAGTCGCACGGCATCTCGGCCTCATCAATCTGAGCCTGACAACCATTCGCCGCGACGCGTTGGCGCCGCTCTATCGAAGTTGTGAGCTCGCGCGGCGAGCCGGTACGATCGTCGTCGCGGCCGCGGGACCAATCAACGCTCGATCGCTTCCTTCAATCTTCGAACCCGTCATCGGAGTTACCGCCGGACGTTTCGACAACCGACTCGAAGTGCAGTATCGGGATCGCCATGAGGTCGAGTGTGTGGCGAACGGAGTGCAACGCGCGCGCAGCTTGGCTGGCCGGGTGAGGACCTGGAGCGGATCGAGCTTCGCCGCGCCGGTCGTGACGGGGCACATCGCAAACTTTCTCCAGTCGCACCTGGGTGCCACGATTGAGGTTGTCCGCCAGATGCTCGTCAGTCGGTTTGGCTACGCCGGGGCCTCGCCGCTGTCGCCCGTCGCTCAGTGATCGTGTCGCCGTGTGAAGTCGCTGACGATTCGACCAAAGAGCTCGATTGATCGTAAGCGAGACGCAGGATCTCGCGTGAGGTCGAGATACACGATTTCGTCCGGACCATAGCGCGCCTGAATTTGCTGGATCGCGTCCGAGACTCGGTCGGCCGTGCCGTAGACCGTGGGCCACGCAGATCCTTGAAGCATGCGCGTCTCGAAGAGACGGCGAGCGTCCGCTTCCGACGACGCGCATAGTCCAGCAACAGCCACGGCCAGCCGCGACTTCGATGCATTGGCATCGCGAAACTCCGCGCGGTACGCGGCCGCCCCGCTCACATCGTGCTCCTTGGTGTGAAAGAGCGATACCGCGAACGGTGTCCCCAAAGACGCGGCGAGTCGGCCGCTGTCCGCCGATGACCCCAGCACCCAGCACTCCGGAGGTATGCGCGACGCGCGAGGAATCGACGCGCGGCGGGGCGGCTCGGCTCCTTCCTCATATTCACCGGTCAAGTGAAGGCGATTCACGATTTCTCGTGCCAACTTTCCAAACTCCTCCATCGGAAGGCGTGCGGGAGCCAAGCCGTCGTGTTCCACACCGAGGGTCGTCGAGCCCCGAGCAAAGCCAAGGTCGATCCGCCCGGGAAAGATATTCCCGAGCAGAGCGAAATCACTAGCGACGGCCGCGGGCCGGTACGTGCTGATCAGCGTTCCTCCGGTTCCTACACGGATGCGGTTCGTCGATGCGGCCAGGAGAGCGACCACAGATGTGGGGTTGCCCCATGCGCAGTTGCCGACGTGATGCTCGGTCAACCAGTAGCGACCGAAGCCAAGCTGCTCGGCGAGCGCTATGGTCCGTAGCGACGTGGCGAGAGACGAGCGCGGAAGTCGGTCGCTATCCAACATCCCGAAATCGAGAAGTCCAAATCTGCTCAGAGCGTCAGTCACGCGAGACGTGTGTGGTAAGCCCGATGTCGTGAGCTCTCGAAGTCATCGACCTCACCAAAACCCAAATGGTTCGACCCGGCCATGTTTCGGAGGTCCCCCAAATAAGCCGTTGTCGCGGACGGCCGCAACGTGACACTCGCGCGTACGACGGTCTGAGCGTTTGGGTCCGCGACCGTCTCGCTGACGTCAGGAGCAATCAAATCTGGTCGTTGAACACGAACGCCACGCGCCGGACGTCCGGTGACAGTTTTGGAGCGAGCCGACTCACTGCCGCCCCGACCGGCGCATCTCGGCGGAAGCGCCCGCGGAAATGAACGGGGGCTTCAAACTCAACAGATTCCCCGGATCTATTGTCAAAGCTCCAAAGCGCGCGCTCCAATGCAGGTGCGCCGCGGTAACGCGGCCGGTGGAGCCGACGAGGCCGATCTCCTGGCCGCGTTCGACGGTGTCACCGACGGCGACCTTGGGGAGGCTCATGTGGAAGTAGCCGGTCACGATGCCGTCGCCATGATCGATGTACACGACGTTGCCGGCGAGGAAGAAGCTGTCGACCAGTGCCACCACGCCGCGATTCGCCGCGTAGATCGGGTCGCCCGTGGTGCCACGGTAGTCCACGCCAAGGTGGCTGCTGGAGACACGACCGTTGAAGACGCGGCCCGTGCCGAAGCGGCTCGTCACCTTCGACTGGCGCGGCCGCGCGAACGGTTCGGTCCACAGCTGAGGGGTGTCCTGGGCCTTGTGGCCGACCGAGCGGGCGAGCTCGTTCTCGCGTTCGATGCGCGCTTCAGTCTCCGCATCCATCCGGCGCGTGAATTTCGGGTCGACGCGAAGCCGGCTCGCTCGGGCGGGGCGCGCACGCGACTGTCCCGCCGGCGGTGCCTGATGCGGATACTTGAGCGACAGCCTCAGGCTGTCGACCGCGCCCGATTGATGCTCCATCAGAACCTGGGCGACGACGGAATCCGACGCCTCGATCGGAATGGCGCCGAGCGCCTGGAGGCGTTCGCCGTCGAGCGGGCGAAAGTGGAGCGGCTCACCGGCCATCGTGCCCGTCACGCGCACGATCGAGTCTGCTGCGTGGCTCGTGAGGCGATCGATCGTCAATCGCGTAAGTGTCCCCGTCGCCGGTTGGCGCGGCTCGATCTGGAGTCGCGGCCGCTGCGCCGGCACGGCGTACGAAATAGCGATGGTAAGAAGGACAGCGACTGCCCCTCGCATTCGTTGGTGCATGGCACGAAGATACATCAGAGGCCGGTAAGCCCGGCACCGCGTATCCCTCTGTGGGTACAATGATTCGATGGATGTAGTTCGTCGGTTCTCGCTTCTGGCGACGGCCAGCCTGCTGGCCATCGCGGCACTGCTCGGGTCGGTCCGATCGAGACCGACGATGAGCGATGCCGCGGCGGCGCGCCTCGCCCGCGCGACCGCATACTTTGATTCGACGATCGTACTAGCCCGAAACGCAACACCTCAGGGTCCCAAAGGCGATGCGCTGGCCGTTGGCATCACATATCTCGAGCGCGCGCGGCTGGGCCTGGGCAGTCCGTTCCGTCTAGTGGATCAGGCGATTCACGATCCGCGCCTCGACGCTGCAATGCGGCAGCGCGTCGGCTGGGCGCTTCTTGGCCGGCTGCGGCGCGGGGATACGTACGTCATCGATCCCGCGGTTCTCGATGGCATCGGCCCTTGGTCCAGCGATGGGCGCGGAGCCAGCGGACTGGCGCACGTCGAGCTCATCGAACGCGCCGTGCGGTCGGCGTCCGATCCGCGAGCCGGTGAGCTCGCGGTGCGACTCGCTTACATGGTGGCGGCGGGCGGGGGATCGATCTCGCCGTCGAGCGTCTCCGTCGCGGCGGAGGTGGCGTCGCTTGTCCGCGATCGAGAGCTTGCCACAGCCGACCTTCGCGACCTGTTGATCGACGCGGAGGAGAGTCGCACGAACGTGATCGAGCTTCTCGACCGTCGGCGTGCCGCCCGGAACCTGCGCGTCGAGCAGCCGTCGCTCGCCCCGCTCGGAGAGCCGCTGCGCGTGGAAGCGATGAATGCCGTGCCGGCGCTCGTGCGCGCGATCGACACGTTGAATCGAATCCCCGAGGTGCGTCCCGCCCTCACGGCGAGCTACTCGCTCTTGGGCGACCAATTCGGCGCACGAGCGGCGACGCTCGGCAGGCGCCGTCCCGCGATCGGTCAGGTGACAGTCTCGCTCCGCGGCCAGAAGGTAATTCCGGGTTGGGCGCTAAACGATGAGACGCTCGCGGCGCTGTATCCGACCCTCGACACGGGGTCCGACTCGGTGAACCGCGTTGTCGCATTGAGTATTCTGTCGACCGCGGTGTCGATGCGTTCGTTGGCGCAGGAAACGCCGTGGTTCGACGGCGACGCAGGGCCGAGCGCCACGGATATCACCGCCGAATTCAGTCTTGCCGGAATTACCTTCGCGCGTTCGGTGCCGGAGTCCTGGCGCGGCTACTATGTGCGCGAGTTGGGCAATTCACTGCGCGACATGCAGCAGGCGCTTCCGGCGGTGTCGTTCCAGGGGCTGCGCATCCGATTCGGTACCGATCCGCTTCCCGATTCGGCGCTGGCGATGCACGATCCGAACACGCGGACCCTTCAACTCTCCGTGTATACGTCGTCGGGCACGCTGGCGCACGAGCTATCGCACGATCTCGATTGGCAAACGGCTCGTCGTCTGTATGCCGACGGTGGCGGGTACAGCACCGATCGCGCGGTACGCGATCGGCGGGGACCGTTGGCGGCGTCGGTGCGTGGTCTCGGTGAAGCGCGAGTCGTTCGGTCGTTCACCGGGCTGCCGTCGTCGCCGCCGAGCGAGCGTCCTGTCGAGCTCTTCGCGCGCAGCGCGGACTGG
The DNA here is from genome assembly GCA_035535975.1 of Gemmatimonadaceae bacterium. Taxonomy (GTDB): domain Bacteria; phylum Gemmatimonadota; class Gemmatimonadetes; order Gemmatimonadales; family Gemmatimonadaceae; genus JAQBQB01. The sequence goes on from DATLPC010000168.1 coordinate 5,099, forward strand.
TTCGTCGCATCCACGCTTGCGCTCGACGGCCGGTCCAACGGATTCCTCTCGGCGGTCGAAGATCCATTGCTCGCCGGATACGCGGCGGGGGCGCCCGCCGCGGTGGGGACGGTCGGGGTGACATCATTGCTCGACGCGCTCGACCAGATGACGTACGTCTCCGACACCGCCCGCGCGACCTTCGAGGCGGCATGGGGCAATCCCCAGACGCTCGACCCGACGCTCCTCGTTCGACGGGTTCTCGAGACGCCGGTTACCTGGCGCTTTGCTTGGGGAGCGGGCGGGGGGCGTCCCAACCGCGCCGCGTTGCCTGCGTCGCTTCAGCCGGCAGTGTGCTCGCCGGGAAGCTCGCCCGAGGCCAAAGCGCGACGACACCTTCTCTCGCTCGCCATCGATGCGCGGGCTCGCGGCGCGTTGATGCGGCGGGCGCGGTTCTATCCGTCGAGCATGCGCTACGATTGGGTGAACAGCGTCGTCGGCGCGGCGCCGTGGGGGCGCGAGCTCGGTGACGCGCTGGAGTCATCGCTGCGGATGTCGGTCGTCAACGACCTGTCGATGTCGCTCGGTGCTCAGGGCGTAGTGCCGCTCGTGCCGGCGATCTTTCGCTCCAACGACGCGAGCTGCTCGGCGATCGACCGCTGACGCGCGTCGAGCTGGGCGATCAAGCCGACCATCTCGTGATGGCGGATCTCTTCGTCCGTCGGTTCCTTCTGGATGAACGTGAGCGCGCCGCCCGTCTCGAGCCGGCATTCCTTCACGTGAGCTAGTGTGGCGATGCCCTGTCGTCGCGCGGCTGATTCGAGCTCGGACACGGTGATCAGCTCGCGCTCGAGGTGGTGGCGCAGGAGCCGTCCGTTCCGGACGAGGGTATCGGGCTTCCCCTCGATCGCCTCGAGCTTTCCGTAGTGGTACAGCAGCCGCACGAGCACGGCGTTGACAACGAGCAGCGCCGCCGCGCCGACGATGCCGCCGACGAGCGAATTGTCGTTGCCGATGATCGCGTTCTGCACCGTGTTGGAGAGGAGCAGTAGGACGACGAGATCGAACGGATTGAGCTGCGAGAGCTCGCGTTTGCCGGAGAGCCGCAAGCCGATGAGCAGGAACCCGTAGACGATCAGCGTCCGAACGATCTTCTCACCAAAGCCGATGCCGGGCTGGAAGAGGGACTGCCACATTTTTCTGTCGGAGGCGGTGAATGGAGTCTGACCCCCAAAGAACTTTGGGGTCAGACTCCTAAGGGGTTGTTTCGCTACGCCGTGCGGTGAAAGGACCCCGCGCGCGCCCGGGGGCGTCACGGCGGGTTAGTGCCGCTGCGCTTGTTCGGTGGCGTCGGTCGACCGACGCGACAGGCGGTTGCGCAGCGAGCGACGCAAGCGACGTTCGGCGCGGGGGCCTAGCTCCCAACGATCGAGGTGGCGGAGCAGGTAGTCGAGCGAGAAAACGTGTCGCGTGTGGTCGCGATCGCGGTCGAAAACGACGTGCGACCAACCGCGCATGCCGGTGGGCGTATAGCTGTCGCCGCGGAGCCGGAGCTTGTGCCCGGAAATGGCGCGAATGAAGACGCGTTCGTAGCGCGAGCGTGGAAGCGCCCGCACCGGAAACAAATTCGCCCACGTGCAGAGCGTGCCAACGCGCTCGTAGGCGGGCGGCCGGTCGTCGAGCTCGAGAAGGGACGGCGTCGTCCCGCGCATCACCGACTCAATGAGTCGAACCGACCGCGGATCGCCGAGCCGGCAGATGGACGGCCAAAAACGATCCGTGACCCGCCGCGCGATCTGACGGAGAGACAGTGGACGTTCGGACGACCGAACCGGCCAGGCGGCGGCGTTCACGTCGCAGACGAACGGGTTCTCGACGAACGACGTAAAGCGCGCGACCCATCCGCGGCGCGAGCTGTGCGGCTCTGGAACAAAGTCGCGCACGACGGGAATGTCGGTCGCATCGAGCGCGTCGAGCTCGAACGACGGCCAAGCCATGACCTCGCGCACGACGGCGACGATGAACGTTGCCGCCGCGATCATCAGCGACGCGTCGGGCGTGAAATCCGCCGTCACCTCGATGCGATTCGGGCGCGGGCGAACGCCGATCCCCGTCGACCGTCGGTTGGCGGCGAGCAACATGACGGGGAAGGGAATGATGTGCAGGAGCAGCATCGCCAGCTTATCCGCCGACCGCGAGCCCCCCCGCCGGCGCGCGCCCGTCGTCTCGAGCGAGACGTTGTAATGGGTGCTGAATCCGGCGAGGTGCACGGTGTGTCCTTCGCGTTGCTCCCACGCGTCGAGCTCTCGTCGGACGAACCGAATGCTCTCCCACAGCGACCGTCCGGCGCGCGCCGCGCATCCGCGATCGATCTCGATCACCGGCGTCGCGAGCTCGATGACGCCTGTATCGAAGTACATCGCGCCGCCGGTGGGCAGGTGATACGACCGGCCGGTCCGGTGCATGAGCGGACCGCGAACGAGCTTGCGCGGACTCCCGAAGACGTCTTCGGGTTTTACCTGCTCGCCGTCGAGCAGCATGGTGAATTCGGCCTCGAGACCAATCGCCGCCAACGCGGCGGTCGACGCCGCGCGTCGCTCGACGCCTCCCTTCACCTTGCGCTCGTCGCGGGTCGTCATGAAGCCCGTCGCTCCGCGTCGAAGCCAAGCGTGTCAGCCGGCGCCCCGTGCGGCACCGACACGACATACCCGAAATCGAGGTGAAGCTGGTCGTCGGTTTGACCGCGATTCGACCCGAAGCCGCGCGTCCAAACGCCGGGCAGCGTCTGCCGCGCCAGCGCGGCGTATCGGTCGATCGCCTCGCGATCGTCGAGCTGCACGTCGCCGATCCGATAGATGTTCACGGCGGTGCCCCAACTATGCGTCGTAGTGCCCGTGTTCACCGTGTGACGCGGCGAGCGGTACCCGCCGTTGGCCGCGATGTGAACGAAGGTGCCGGCGGCGTCGCGGAAGCGCTCGAGACAGAGCGCGAGCATCGTGATGGCGCACGGGACGAAGCGTGGGAAACCGCGAAGGGGCGCCGCTTCACGCACGTCCGTCTGAATGAGCTCCCACAGCGCGAAGCTCGGCGACAGCTGCACGTTCATCGCGTGCTCCCACGACGGCACCTCGTAGAAGTAGCGCGGCAGCGTGTGCGGATGACCCGCGTCGTCGTGGAGAACGCGGCCCGGCAGAAGCACCTCGCGAAGCGATCGCTCCAGGCGCAGCCCGTCGACGATCCGCAGCGGAAAACGATAGCCCTCACCCATGGTTGCCACCCCCGCCCCCACTCGCCCCACGCACTGGGCCTGACGTGAGGAGCTCGTAGATCGCATGGGACACATCGGCGATCGTCGCCGACCGGCCCGAAGCCTCGGGGGCCCACTCGGTGAGAATCGCGACGACGTACGGCTTGCGATGCGGTGGATACACGACGCCGGCGTCGTGCGCCACGGTCGAAATATCGCCCGTCTTGTTGGCGACGCGGACCGCCGCGGGCAGTAGCGCCGGGATGCCGCTGCGGAACTCCTGGGCGTGCAGGATGCCGAGCATCTCACGCGACAGCTCGGGTGTAAAGGCGCGCTCCTCGGCGATCAGTCGCAACAACTGAACGAGCCCGTCGGCGGTGACGCGATTGTTGATCCCCGCCTCGAAGGCGCGTTCGTCCTCGACTCCGCGGCGGACGTCGATGCCGTCGACGTACAACTCGTCGAGCGCGCGCTGCACCGTCTCGAGTCCGACGAGATCGAGCAACAGGTTCGTCGCGAGGTTGCTGCTCGTCGTGATCATGTGCACCGCGAGGTCGGACACGCGCATCATCTTGCCGATCGACCGATGGACCTCGGAGTCGGCATCTCGATCGGCGGACACACGAAACGGGTGGCCGTCGACCGCACTCGCGAAGCGGTTTCGGACGTGAAGGCGCGAGTGTGGCAGCAGCCATCCGCGGTGGATCGAAGCGTACACGCCAAGGAGAATCGCGACCTTGATGGTACTCGCGGCGTGCAGCCAGCGGTCCGCGTGCCGGCGAAAGCTCGCGCCGGTCTCGGTATCGTGAACGGCGACGGCGATGGTACGCACCCCAGGCTTTCGCTCGAGCGCGTCGATGTAGGCGTGCAGGCTGTCGAGCGCGGCATCCGAAGGCGGCGCCGCGCTTGGGAGGGTCTGGACGTGAGTGGGCATTTGGTCGGTTGAATGATCTGCGCAAGCACAGTGCCGAGCCTGCGATGAGCTCGGCCGATTCGCCGAGCCCGCTTCCGGATGTTGCTACACTCCAGGCATGTCCGAGCTTTCCTACGAGATCGAACGCAAGTATCTGCTTCGCGGACAACCTCCGCGCACCATCGGCGCCCCGTCGCTCGAGATCGATCAAGGCTACATCCCCGGCGAGCGCATCCGCGAGCGTGTCCGGCGCACTCGGGCCTCGGCGGACACGCGCTACTACCGAACGATCAAGATGGGCTCAGGCATCCAGCGGATCGAGATCGAGGAGGAGGCGACAGAGGATTTCTTCGACGCCGTCTGGCCGCTCACGGCCGGTCGGCGAGTGCGGAAGCGTCGATATCTCGTCGACGACGGCGGGGTTCTCTGGGAGGTCGATGAGTTCCTCGACAGGCCATCTCTTTGGCTTGCCGAGTTGGAGCTTGTGGATGCCGATCAGGTGGTCGAGATCCCGGAGTGGTTGGCGGCATTCGTCGAGCGTGAAGTAACCGACGATCCGAGTTACACGAATCGGGCGTTGGCGAAGTGACCGTTGGCTCCGGCGATAGAGCGGCGCTAACGTCGCCCCGCGCTCGCCACCTCGGCCCGAATTCGCGCGGCGTTGGCCGCGTCGCTCAGCGAGTCGTACTCGGCGATCAAGTCTTGGCGGGCCATCTCGAGGAAGGTGCTCGAGGGCGCCTGCTTCGCCAGCAGATCGTGGCCGGCCCCTGACTCGGCAACCGCGTCTCGAAACCGATGCTCGGCGAGCAACGTGCGGCCGAGTTTCACGCGCGCGATGCCGGTGTTGACGTGATTCTCGCCCTGCGTGGCGACGAACATTCGTACCGCCGCGCGGAAGAGGGAGTCGGCGGTCTGGTATTGACCGCGCGCGTGATACACGCCGCCGAGGTTGGACGTCGCCGTCCCGATGAGAAAGTGCTTGTCGCCGTACGTCGCGTGGTAGATGTCGAGCATCCGGCGAAAGTTCTTTTCGGCTTCGTCGAATTCGTTTCGACGAACGGCGACGTTGCCAAGCTCGTTGAGCGTGGAAGCGACCGACGGATGCATCTTGCCGTAGACTCGTTCGCGAATCGCCAGTGCCTGTCGCAGCAGCGTCGCGGCCTCGTCGGGTCGCTTCGCTCGCACGAAGACCCGGCCCAGAATCGTCATGACATCCGCTGCCTGGTGCGAGTCTGGTCCGTAGAAGGATGTCGTGATATCCAATGCTTGTCGGTCGAGGCGCTCCGCGTTCGCGTACTCGCCGCGATCGAACGCGGTCGCGGCAAGGTTGAGCAACGCATCCGCCACACGCGGATGTCGGTCGCCGTACAACTGGCGATAGACGGGCAGCACGCGTCGGTTTAGCGAATCTGAAACCTCGTAGTGACCGGCGTAGAACTGTGCGTCGGCCAACGCGCTCAAACTACTCGCGAGGTCCGCCGAGACGCCGGTCTTCGAGTACATTCGCACGGCGTCGTCGAGCACCGGGATGGCCTTGTCGTACTGGCCGCGAGCCTGCAACACGTTGCCCAACGCTACGGTGGCCTTGGCGATTTCGGGACGATTCGCCGGTAAGGTGCGCTTGGCCATCTCGAGACCTTCGCGCGCCAGGCGCTCGGCCTCCTCGAATTTCGCCTGTTCGCCGCGCAGCGCACTGAGCGCGACGAGACTCGCCGCGACATCGGGATGGCTGGGGCCGAAAAGGTGTCGCCGTATCTCGAGCGAAGCGGTCAACAGCGAGTCGGCGCGCGCGAAATTGCCCAGCTGCTGATAGATGCCGCCGAGCGTGACGTATAGCTCCGCCTCGACCGACGGCTCGGCTCCAAGGGCTCGCGCTTCCTGGAGGCCACGATCGAGCAAGGTGACGACGCGCAAACTCTCGGCGGGCCCCGCCGCGTTGTCGCCGCCTTCGAACAGATTGAGTGTGAAGCGCTGTATTCGCTGCGCCCGCTCCGACTCGGCGAGCGCCTCGTTGCGAGCGCGCGTGAGCGTCACCGTGTAGTACACGACCAGGCCGACGATCAGCACGGCCAAGGTGGCGGTCGCCGCGACGGCTTGGCGATTACGTCGCACGAACTTTCCGACGCGATATCGCACGCTGTCCGGCCGGGCTTCGAGCGGCTCACCGGCCAGGAAGTGATCGACGTCGCGAATGAGGGCGTCGACGGTCGCGTAACGGCGGGTCGGATCATCGTGCATCGCCCGCAAAGCGAGGACGTCGAGGTCCGCCCATTCGACGGCGGACAATCGCCGCGCGTTGTCCGCCGTCGCCGAAGGCGTGGTCCGGCGTTTGGCGGCCGATGATGGTCGCTCGGCGACGCGCGCGCCGCCGGAAACGGCTTCGGGCGAATCGATGTCGTTGCGGTCGAACGGGAGTGCGCCGGTCAACAGCTCGTAGAGGATCACGCCGAGCGCGTAGACGTCGGTATGGATCCCGACCTGGCCGCCGGTGATTTGCTCGGGCGCGGCATAGGCCGGCGTGAGCAGGCGGAGCGCCGTACGCGTCTGCTCGGCGGGACGGCCCGCGCCCTCGAGCTGCTTGGCGATGCCGAAGTCGAGGAGTTTGACGCGCCCATCCTCAGTGACGAGGATGTTCGACGGCTTCAGGTCCCGGTGGACGACGAGATGCTGATGCGCGTGCTGCACCGCCTCGCACACCGACCGGAAGAGTCGAAGGCGATCGCGAAGCGCGAGCGCGTGCGATCGACAATACGTCGTGAGCGGCGCGCCCTCGACGTACTCCATGACGAACCACGGCGTGCCGTCGGGCAGGGCGCCGGCATCGTAGAGGCGCGCGATCAGCGGGTGGTTCAGCTGCGCCAGGGTGCGCTGCTCGGCGGCGAAGCGGTCGCGTCGCGCGGGGGAAAGCCAGGCGTCGCGAAGAATCTTGATCGCGGCAACCGAGCCGAGGTCGTCGCGCTGGCCGAGGTAGACCACACCCATTCCGCCCTCGCCAAGCATGCGCGTGAGGCGATACGGCCCGAACGCCTGGTTCGGTGCGGTGCTCGCTGTTGGACCGAACATGTCCTGTGCGATCGCCGCGACTCCTTGGTCGAGCAGGGGCGTACCGCGCGCGTCCTCGGCGAGGAGAGACAGGGTTTCGCCGACGAGCGAAGGGTCGTCGGCACACTGCGTCTCGAGATAGCGCTGCTGCTCCGCCGGTGGCATGTCCACCGTGGCATGGAAGAGCGTCTGCACTCGGGTCCAGCGGGTCGCGTCCATCACGTCGTCGTGAAGGTGGCGGGCGGCGGTGAGTTAGGCCTGAGGTCGTGGCGGGGCGGGGGCGCCGCGCAGCTCGCGCGCGAGCCAAGCCTTGGCGGCCCGCCAGTCACGGAGAACGGTGGATTCGGAGATCTCGAGTAGCGCGGCGGTCTCGGCGACGTCGAGTCCGCCGAAGAATCGGCTTTCTACGAGGGTGGCCTGTCTCGGCTCTATGCGGGCGAGGGCTTTTAGGGCTTCGTCGAGCGCGAGCAGATCGTCTGGGGTCGACGCCGCCGCCTCGAGGGACTCATCGAAGGTGACCAATGCGGCGTCGCCGCCACGTTTTTCCGCGCGACGCCGGCGTGCCGCCTCGATGAGGACCTGTCGCATGGCGCGGGCGGCAATCCGCTTGAAATGGAGGCGAGAGCTCAGGACGATGCCCGGCGACGACCGCAGCTTGAGCCACGCTTCGTTGACGAGCGCCGTGGGGCTCAGGGTAGCGCTCGGATCGTCTCGTCGCACCGCTGCAGCGAGACGGCGTAGCTCCTCGTATGTCGCGCTAAACAGTTCGTCGAGTGTCCGGGAATCGGCGACGATTCCCGCGAGGTCCTCTCCGTCCAGCTCGTGCGGCACTGATCTCCCCCGAAGTCACCGTGACGGTTTTTGGCACAACGCTGCGTAATGCCGGGTGGCAGTAGTCACGGCCCGCTATAGGCTACCAGTGCATTTCCTGGTTTGCAAATAGCGTCATGTAACGTGATTGCGTCTGGTGCTGCGCGGAAGGTTTGTTTATCTTCGCCGCCAGAGGCGGGCCTGCTCCCGGGAAACCCCAAACTTTCCCAGCCCGGGTTTTGATTCGCCGTAGAACGGGACTCCCACTTCTCACCTCCCAGGAGAGTATGAAATGCGTCGTCAGCTAGATCGGCATCTCTCGAAGATGGTGGTGGCGATCGCCTGCCTCGCGATGGCAGCACAGAGCGCCACAGCCCAGAAGGGCGGCTCGCCAATGTTCAACGTTGGCTACACTGATATCGGACCGACGGTCGGGGTGGGTAATCTCGCGGGCGCGAGCGCCTCGTTCGGTGGCCGCTTTGAGCATGCGATCAAGACGCTCCCCGATATGGGGAACGGTGTCCTTGGAATCCAGGTCGCGGCCGAGTACTACTCGTGGTCGTCGAATTTCAGAAGCGGGACCGCGGTGTTCTCGTCGAGCATCAAATACATCCCGATCGGAGTGACCGCGAACTACCACTTCAAGCTGGAAGAGCCAAAAATCGATCCGTTCGTCGGCCTCGGACTTGGCTACAACGTCGTGAGCTGCAGCTACTCGGGCACGTTCACGGGATCGGGTGACTGCGGATACAGCAGCGGCATCTACTTTATCGGTCGTGCCGGCGCCCGGTATTTCTTCAGTCCTTCGATGGCTGCGTATGGTGACGTCGGCGCCGGTGGCGCGACGTTGAACCTCGGCCTGATGTTCAAG
>DATLPC010000169.1:0-15986 GCA_035535975.1 Gemmatimonadaceae bacterium
AGTTGGTAGGTGATCAATTGCGCCTGCATGATGCCTCCATTCATGGTGGTTCAGTGATCCCGTCGTCGCTTGCTGGTCCAACGAACGGAGCCTAGTATGAGGCGCCGGTCTCACCTCGGTCTCACCTCGATCACTCGGGCGACGGAGAACTACGCAAGGTGTTGCGTCTCAGGACGTTCGGGGGCCTGTGGCTGGAGGGTGACGAGGGTCCGCTGACCGGGGCTGCCGCCCAGCGGCGGCGACTGGTCGTGCTCGCGGCGCTCGCCGTCGCCGGCCAGAAAGGAATGAGCCGCGACGCACTCGTCGGACTGCTCTGGCCCGAGGTGGACGAGGCCCGCGCGCGCGCCGCACTCTCGCAGGCGTTGTATGCGCTCAAGCGCGACACAGACGTGGACGAGCTCGTGCTCGGGCACGATGTGCTCACGCTCAACAGCGGCATCGTCTGGAGCGACGTCACGGAGTTCGATGCGGCCATCGCTCGAGGAGACTCCGCAACAGCGGCGAATCTGTACCGCGGGCAATTCCTGTCGGGCGTGTTCATCTCCGAAGCTGTCGACTTCGAGCACTGGCTCGATGGCGTTCGCTTGCGGCTCAGTCAAGCCGCCGAACAAGCGCTCGAGGATCTGGCGATCGACGCCGCAAGTCGGCGGGACTTCGCGGCGGCCGCGGGCTGGTGGCGGCGACTCGTCGACATCGACGCGCTGAAGACGCGGCCGGTGCTTGGTCTCATGGAGGCGTTGGTCGCGCGAGGCGAGCGTGCCGAAGCGTTGAGAGTTGCCGAACGGTATGCACAGCACGTGCGCGAGGATCTGGACGGCGAGCCGAATGCCAAAATCATGGCGTACGCATCGTCACTGCGAGGGACGCCGTCACGCCTTCCGGTGATCGCCGATGAAATGATCGGACGCGACGATGAACTAAGTGTCGTCACGTCGCTCATCGAGCGATCGGACGTTTCGCTGCTCACGCTGACTGGTGCTGGTGGAACGGGAAAAACGCGGCTCGCGATTCAGGTCGCGCGGGCGGTCGAGCCGCGAGTCGATCGCGTCTGGTTCGTGGATCTTTCGGCATTGCGCGATCCGGCGGCGGTAATTCCCGCCGTTGCTTCCGCATGTGGAGTCCACCTCGAACCGGGATCCGATGCGGTCGACGCCGTCGCATCGTCGCTTGGCGGGCGAAAAGTGCTGATCGTCGTCGACAACTTCGAGCAGGTGGTGGACGCGGCGGGAGCTATTGCACGTTTGGTGAACGCAGCGCCGGAAGCAAAACTGCTCGTCACGAGCCGAATGCGACTGGGGATTCGCGCCGAGCATGAATTCGTCGTCGCTCCGCTCGCGCTACCCGAGGATCCAACCAATATCGCCGCGCTGCGAGAAAATTCCGCGGTCCGCTTATTTCTCCGTCGTGCGGCCGCGGCGAGTCCGTCGCTCGCGGTCGACGACGATACCCTTGTCGCGGCTGCGCGGATCTGTGCGCGCGTGGACGGCTTGCCGCTAGCGATCGAGCTCGCGGCGGCGCGATGCCGGCTCATGTCTCCGCGAACCATCGCCACTCGGCTGGAATCCGGGTTGGAGCTGGTGTCCGGCGGTGGACGAGACATGCCGGCGCGCCAACAGACGATTCGCGAGACCGTCGCTTGGAGCGTTGCATTGTTATCCGATGCCGAACGACGGGTGTTCGCGCGCTTCGGCGCTTTTGCCGGGGGCGCGTCCGTTGGCGCGGCCGAATGGATCTGCGCCGACGGCAATGACTATACAAGTTCGGCGCTCGACGCGCTGAGTGCTTTGGTCGACGCGAATCTGCTCGTGCGCGAACCGGCGCAACGCGACGATCCGCGCCTTCGCATGCTCGAAACGGTGCGCGAATTCGCGATGGAGGCTCTGCTGCGCTCTCCTGACAAGGACGCTGTCCTGAGCCGGCATGCTGAGTGGTACCAGCGGCTGGCGATGGAGCTCGAGCCAAGGCTCACTGGTCAGACGCAACAGGACGCGTTGTCGACGCTGGCGCGCGACCACGCCAACTTCGGCTCCGCGCTCGACTGGATGATCCGCAACGATCACGCCGAAGGTGCGCTTGCGCTCGGGGCTGCGCTCTGGCGGTACTGGCTCGTGCGCGGGTACTTGGAGGAAGGTCGTGTTTGGCTGGCGCGCGTCCTCGAGATGCCGACGTCGCAGGCGCCTGATCTCGATCGCTTACGCGCTGACGCGATGACGGGGGCCGGCACGCTGGCTCAGAACTCCGGCGCCGTCGCCGCGGCGAAAGCGTACTTCGAGGCGGTGCTGGCGATTCGTCGCACGCACGACGATGCGGCGGGTGTCGCGCGCGCCCTCGCCGACTTGGGCTGGATTGCCTGGCGACAGTGTGATTTCGGGAAGGCGCGGCAGCTGTCAAACGAATGCATGACGCTGGCCGAGGAAATCGGAGCGACGCGAGTGGCCGCCCTCGCGCTCACCAACCTCGGTGCGACGGCCCTCTTTGAAGGAAACCTCGACGAGGCGTGCGAGGCCTTGGAACGCAGCTCGGCGATGCGCCGACAGGTGGCCGACCGACGGGGTGCGGCGTTCTCCGACACGTTTCTCGCGTGGACGCGGTGCCGGATGGGCGAAGTGTCGGACGCGATCGCGCTGCTCGATCGTGCCGAACAAACGCTCGACGACGTCGGAGATCGCCGGCTGATCTATTTCGCGCGCGAGATCAAAGCGCACGCATTCCTGCGGCTGGGTGATGCCGCGCGTGCCGCAGAGATTCTCGAGATCAATGGCTTTCGTCGATTCGGCGATCGCTGGGGCGTGGCACACGGTCTTGCGCTCGCGAGTTGGGCGTCGCGACTGCTCGGACACAACGACCAAGCCGTGGCGTTCGGCGAAGAAAGTCTTGCGCTGCGCCGCGCCGAGGAGGACCGGTATGGCGAGGCCGAGTCGCTGGCGCTACTCGCGGCGGCGGCCAGCGCCAAGGGCGATGAGGCGACGTCGTTCACATTGCTTCAGCAGAGTCGTGGCATCCGGCAGGCCATCGGTGACCGTGCTGGTGTGGCCGAATGCGACGCCGAGCTCGCACGGATCGCGGCTCCCGCATGAGCGAACCGTCCTCAAGATGCCTTGGGTTTCGTCGGCAGTACGAGGCGAAAGGTGCTGCCGACTTGTAGTTGACTCTCCACCGTGACCTCGCCGCCGAGCAGCTTCGCGAGGCGCCGCGTTGTGCTCAGCCCAAGTCCGCTTCCGCCGACCGTTCGCGTCTTTGTTTGCTCGACTTGCCAGAACTCCTCGAACACGTGCTCGAGATGTTCCGGCGCGATGCCAATCCCCGTATCCTGCACTTCGAATACGACCTCGGTTCCGCGGGCGAAGGCCCGGACGGTGACCCTGCCTCGTTCCGTGAACTTCACGGCGTTCTCGATCAAGTTGATCAACATCTGCCGAAGCTTCTGACTGTCCGTCGTGAGCGTGAGCGTCGGCGCGATCGTCTCCGCGGTGAGCGAGAGGTGCTTCTTTTGCGCCATCGGCGCCACCGTCGTGATGGCGTCATCGACCCGTTCCTTCGGCTGCACCTCCTCGAGGTGGACCGACTCGCGACCCGCCTCGACGCGCGTGTAGAGCAGGATCTCCTCGATGAGCGCGAGCAATTGTCGCGCGTTCACCTTGATTCGGTCGAGCTGTTCCCGCTGCGCGTCGTTCACCTGGCCAGTGATTCCTTCGGCGAGCAACTCGTCATACCCGATGATCGCCGTCAGCGGGGTCCTGAGCTCGTGGCTCATCGTGGCGAGAAAGTTCGCTTTCGTTTCATTCGCGACCACCGCGGCCTGGTACAGTTGCGCGTTGTCGATCGCGACCGCCGCACGGCGTGCAAGATCGCGCGCCAACGCCAGCGACCCCTGGTCGAGGGGACGCGCGGCGGTCGCGCTGGCCACGGTCATCGCCCCGATGATGTGTCCGCGCGCAACCATCGGCACGATCATCAACGAGCGTATGTTCGACTCGAGAATGGCCGCAAGATGCTCCGGGCTGCGCGCTTGCGCGGCAACGAACGCCTCGGTCACGTCGGGCATGAAAACGGTTTCGCCCGTGCGAATGACCTTCGCCAGGCCAGTCTCGGCGTTGGGGGCGAGGGGATAGCGCAATCGCATTTCGTTGATGCGCCGAAGTCCCGGCGTCTCGATGTACGAGGACGCGAGCTGTTTGATCTCGCCCCCAACGAGGACATCGACGCTGCACCAATCGGCGAAGTCCGGCACTGCCAGGCGGGCCGCCGCGGCCACAGTGGTCCCATAGTCGAGCGACGACGCAAGGACGCTGCTCGCGTGATCCAGCAGTCGGAGCCGCTCGGCTTGCTGCGTCGCATCGCGCCGGGCGCGATTGGCCACGTCGAGCGCCTTCTTGAGCTCCGCGTTCGCGTGCTCAAGGCTTTGCATTGGCGCTCTCCGACTCGAGGGCGAGCAAAACCTGTCGTGCCATCGGCTGCGCACCGTGGCCCGTCGTCGGACCCGCGGACTGCTCGGACATTGCGCCGCGCCTTCAGCTCTCGTCGAGCGGAGTTAGTTCTATGAATAGCATCCAAGCAGACGGAGGGGCCGAGGCCACCCTCGCGTCTGCTTCATGGTCGTTTCGTGTCTTGCTGCCCCACGGTGCGTCGTGGAGTCCTCCGAACGCGAACGGCTGATGAACGAGGCGTCAGCCGACGAGTCTTGTCGAGCAACGCCTGCGCCACGATGTAGCCCGACCCGCCATTCACACCGTGTCCGGGCCAGGTGCTCGCACCTACCGTATACACATTGGGGACCACCGACTGATGCGACGGATGACCGGGCAATGGGCTCAGCACGTAACTCTGCGCGAGGTCGTGCGCGCCGCCGTACGGGTCCCCCGGTCCCAGGTTGGGATTGAACGCCGCCAGCTCGCGCGGGCTGACGATGTGCATGCCAATGACCGCATCGGGGATGTTGGGAACGTGCTGGCTCACGATGGCGAGAATTCGATCGGCGAACCGTTGCTTGACCGACTCCGTCCATTCGCCGGAAACCGAGATCGTGCCGCCCGCGTCGCCGCGCGGACTCGTCGGAACCTCGAGCACCTGCAGTCGCATCACGGCCTTTCCCGGCGGCGCGCGCGACGGATCGCGGTCTGTGGGGCAGTCGACGGTGAATGACGGGTCGAGCGGCAGGAGGCCGGCCGCTCCCTGTGCGCATGCGATGGCGCAGTTGTCGAGGCCACTGCTCAGGTGCGGCTGTCCAACGCGGCGGAATCGCTCGTCCGGCCAGCGCGGCGGCTCACTGAGCGCCAGGCTGATTTGCACACAGCCGCGTCCGTAGCGGAAACGGCTGGCCTGCTCGCGGAGCGACGGGTCGATCTCCGCCTCCGACAAAAGATTCAGATAGAGCTGATCGGGATTCGCCGACGCGACGACCGCCCTCTTGACCGGGATCTCGTCCTCGGCTGTATGAACGGATACCGCGCGTCCATTCTTCACGACGATCCGCGTCGCTTTGCTGCCGGCGTGGATCGTCCCGCCATTGCCTTCGACGATCGCCACCAAAGCGCTCGCGAGCTTCTCGCATCCGCCGGCCGGAATCGCCATCCCGCCCGCCATCAGTGCGAGGAGCACCAGCGGAACCCAGATGCCGCCGCCCGGTTCGTCGATCGTGCGTCCCAGGTGTATCGCCCACGGCCCCAGCATCGCGCGAGCTTCGGGCGACCTGAAGCGCTCGACCTGCACGCGAGGACTCTGAAAGAGCAATGCGGCGAACCGTCCGTCGCGCATCAAATTGGCTACGGTCTGTTGTGCTTCCGGCGATGCGAGCTCGCGGTTGAACAGACCGAACACATCGCCCACAAACGGATCGAGCTCCGCCAACATGGCGGCGAACGCCGCGCCGTCGCCAGTCGCCAACCGATCCAGCTCGGTGATATTGGCCTCAGCAGTCCGCGAGAACACCGCGGTGCGGCCGTCGAGCAACGAGATGCCGGTCGGCAGATCCGTGTTGATGTACTCCAGTCCATTCGCCGCCAGCTCGGCGCCGAGATCCGCGAACGCCGGGCTTGTGACGAACAATGGGTGCGCGGTCGCATAGACGTCGTGGATGAACCCGGGGATCAATTCCTCCGTGCGGAGGAGTCCACCGGGTCGATCATTTTGCTCGAGAACGATCACGCTCCAGCCTGCGCGCGAGAGATACGCGGCAGTGATGAGTGCATTGTGACCGCTGCCGATGATGACGGCATCGTATGACTGAGACATCGCCAGATGTGTGCGGACTCTAGCCGTCGTTCCCAGCGTCCGCTCGGCGGGCCCGGACGTCGTCGGTTCTTCTCGTGGGGCACGCAAGAAGCGACCCGCAGAACCCGGTTTACGGCGTTACCGATGTTCTCGATTGCCAAGCACGATGGAACCCCATCGCACCGGTTGGTCACCCGAACGGTGGAGCTCGCTCGTATCGCGGCTGGCGCTCGGTCGTCACACCCACGAGATCGTTGCGGAACAGTGTCCATCCCGCAACATCGCCGGACTTGGGAACGCGTTGCATAGCACCCGGACCGTTGCTCTGACTATTCGATGGTGCGGACGATGTCGTCGCAGCACCTCATGCACGTGACAAAAGCAAGACGACAGGGTAGAGACATGCCCGAAACGAAAGCCTTGTTCACGGCGCAATTCGATGCAGCGCGCACCGCATGGACCAAGAAGGACGAGCCCGCCGCCGCCGAATTTCTTCGGTCGGCCATAATCACGGCGCGCAGCGAGCCCAGTCTCCGGCGCGAGCTCGCCTCCGCCCTGTTCCACCTCGGGAAACTCTCGCAGAAGCTCGGCCGGGCAGAGGAAGCCGAAGCGGAGCCGCTCCTCACCGAGGCGCTCGCCATCAGCGAAGGGCTCTTCGGCAGGGAAAGCGCCGCACTCACGCCGGTGCTGAACGAGTTGGGCCGGCTACACTTCCATCGGTCGCAATACGCGCGCGCCGCGGACGTCCTCGAACGTTTGCTCGCGATCGCACGGGGCAAGAGCGATGAGAATGCCGATGTCGCAACCGTGCTCGCCGGCCTCGCCGTGGTGAAACGCAAACTCGGCGATGACGCCGCGGCGGAAGCACTGTACCGAGATGCACTGCGCATTCGAGAGAAGGTGCTCGAGCCGAGTCACATGGCCACCGTCGTCACGCGGGAATGCCTCTCCGAGACGTGCGCGTCGCGCGGCAACCTCAGGGAAGCGTTGGCGCTGCTGCGGCTCGCCCTGGCGACGCGCGAAGCGGCGTTGGGTCCTCGCCATGCAACCGTGCAGGCCGCGCGGTCGCGCGTGGCCGAGCTCGAACTGCAGGTCGCCGTCGCGGACGGCACGGCGGCGGCTGCGGCGGCGAAGGCCGCTCAGGGGCTCGGTGAGTCTGGGCCGCGGGTACTTCCTCTCGCCGCCCGGTTAAGCGAACGCGCCAAGACGCCGACGGTCACCGCTGCGGTAGCGGGCGCCTCGTGGACGCCACCTTCAATACAGACGTGGTCTGGGTCTGCTTCCCAGATCGTCATCTCCGCACCCCCACCAAAAAGCGCTGGTCCGTCCGGGAGCATCACCGGTCGTGAGTCTGGCGCAATGTGTCTCGCGGTCGTTCCCGCGGACGGTGCGAGTAGCGTTGTTGCGAGTGGCGATGTTGCGAGTGGCGATGTTGCGAGCGGCGGTGTTGCGAGCGGCGGTGTTGCACTTGGCGCCTGGAGATCCGCAATCGCACGGGTCCGGGCCAGTTTGCCTGAGCTGACGCGCAAGAAACGAACGACGCTCTATTCATCCGCTGGAGTGGCCGCGGTCATCATTGCGATCGAGCTGCTGATCGTGCGCCCGCGTGCCGGCAGCGGCAAGGAACCGGTTTCCACAGAGAAGAGCGCGGCGCCGCACAGCACCGCCGGCGCCCTTGTCGTGACGGCGCCACCGAGCACGGCGCCCGCGCCCACCACTCCGGTCAAACAGATCGAGCGCGAGCAGCGTATGCCGGCGAGCGCTCCGCCGGAGTTTCGCTCGCCCCGCGTCGACATTCGACTGAATTCGGTAAATATCCCAAGCGTGCCCGCGCCGCCGAGCGCGGACGCGATCTTGCGTTCGGCGACGGAACGGCAGCGCACATCCGACACGAATCGGGCTGAAACGTCGAATGAGCCTTCACGTCCTAGGTCGCTGGACATCGTTACCGCGCACACTTCTCCCAAGATCATCGGGCGCGTGCCGGACCCAGGCTTCCCCGACGCGCTGCTCCGCCATGGACGCCGCGAAGGTCAGGTCGTCGTGCGGTTCATGGTGAACGAGCTCGGGAGAGTCGACGTCGCGAGCATGATCGTCGAACAATCGGATGACGATCTGTTCACGGAGGCCGTGCGCGATGTCCTGCCCCTTTTTCGCTTCGAGCCCGCCCGCACTCTCGGCCTGGAAGCCAGCCCGGTTGCCGCGTGGGTGAGCGTGCCGTTTCGGTTCACGGCGAGAAAGATCAGGGATCAATGATGACGTCATCCCTCGCGCGGATAGGGCGGCTGCGTCAGCGGCGGACGTCGGCCGCCGCAGCCGCTCGCGAGAGGACGTACGCCTGAATGGCGCGCACTTGTGACGCGCTCAATACGTCATTGAAAGACGGCATGCCCAACGCTTTGCGCGACCCGCCACGAACGATCGAGTCGAATTGACGGTGAACGTCGGCCGTTGCGTATCGGAGATCGACCACGGGGCCGGCGATCGCATCGAGTCCGTGGCAGAAGCGGCAGTACGTGCGGTAGAGCATCTGGCCCTCGAGAAGCGCCGCGGGCGTGGTGTCGAGCGCGATCGCGGGCGTCGGCGGTGTGGCGTGTCCGTACGGCGTCGGCGAGAGCGTCGCCTTCCCACCGAGCGCGAACGTCAATATCCGGCCGAAGCCGGGCTTCATCGGCCCGTGATTGCGAAAATTGATCAGCCCCTGCGTGCCGCCCCATCCGACCATCACGGTCACGTACTGAACTCCGTTGACGAGGTAGGTGACGGGAGCCGCCATCACGCCTGTCCCCGCGTCGAAGCGCCAGAGCGGCGCGCCATCTCCCGCGCGATACGCGGCGAACGTGCCGTCGCTCCGCCCCTGGAAAACGAGATTGCCCGCCGTCGCGAGCACTCCTCCGCTCTGCGCCACCGGAAATGGAACGCGCCACTCGGCTTTTCTATCGACGACGTTCCACGCGACGAGCTCACCACGCGGACCGGCGGCAGCGGCAGCTCGCGCTTTCAGCTCGCCCTCGTAGCGCGGATCGCCGCCCATGTTCCGATTGGTGACATCATTCACCCATTTCTCATTCGGAGCGTGCACCTGTAGGGAATTGTTGCGCGCGTTGAGATAGACGACTCCCTTCTTCGCGTCGAAGGCCATCGGTTGCCAGTTGTGCGCACCTTCCGCGTCGGGCGACACGAGGACGGCGTTCATTCCATTGTAGGCGGATGCTGATTCGACCGGTCGAAGTCCCAGTTGTCGCCGGGCGTCACCTGATAGTGCCACGCGTACTGTCCGTCGCTCGCGCGCACGGCGAGGATCGACGCCAGATACAGATTGTCGCCGCCGCCGGGGCTGCGCAGGTCGCGGTACCACGCGGTCCCGTTGCCCGTACCGAAGTACACGAGATCGAGCTCGGGATCGTAGACGATCGGATCCCACGCCGTGCCGCCCCCGCCCGCTTTCCAGAACTCTCCATGCCAGGTCTTGGCCGCGGCTTCGAGCGCCGGCGTCTCGAATCGCTTGGACGGATCGCCGGGGACGTTGTACACTCGCCACGCCAACTTCCCCGTCTCGGCGTCGAAGGCGGATACGTATCCGCGCACGCCGAATTCAGCGCCGGCGTTGCCGATGATGACGCGTCCTCGCGCGATGCGCGGCGCGCCGGTGATGGCGTAGGGCTGCGATTGGTCGATCGTCTTCACGTCCCACACGGCGCGGCCGGTGCGCGCGTCGATGGCGATGAGACGGCCGTCGAGCGTCGCGAGATACAGCTTGCCGCGGTAGAGCGCGAGCCCGCGGTTTACAGCGTCGCAGCAGATCGTGCGCGCGCGCGACCGATCGACACGCGGATCGTAGGACCAGAGCTCGCGACCGGTGGCCGCGTCGTACGCGTACGCCACGCTCCACGTGCTCGTGGTGTAGATCACGCCATCGACGACGATCGGCGTCGCCTCGACGCCGCGGGTCGTCGGCAGCTCGTGGCTCCAGACGAGACCGAGGCGGCCGACGGTCGAATCGTTGATCTGTTTGAGCGGACTGAAACGCTGCTCGCTGTACGTACGTCCGTAAGTCAGCCAGTTGGCCGAGTCGGCGTCCGCGGCGACGAGACGCGCGTCGTCGACGCGGTCGAGTGTGTTCGCCGAGCCGCATGCGAACGAGCCACTGAGCGCTGCGCACGACAGGAGGGTCGCCCGGAATCGCATGTTGGCTCGCGGTTGAGGATGTCGAAGCTTCAAGTTCGACGAATAAATCCGATACTGCGCAGTCAGTTTCCGGCGCAACTCCAACACGTCAGGAAATAGGTCGGCAGTTCTAACCACACTCTCGTTTACCGAGACATGCAGGTCGGTCCGATCTCAACGCGGCTGGTTGCGCAGGCTCGCGAGCGAACGACGATAAGTGGCGGCCGTGGCCAAATCACCACGCTGCGAAGCGAGCGTGGCAAGCCGGCTGTACGCGGTCGGTAGGAACCATTGATCGCTGTTCAGTCGTTCGATTGCTGGCTGAGTCACATATCCCTCCCAGAACACGCGAGCCGAGTCCGACCAGCCCGCGCGTTCGGCTACGCGCGCGAGGTGAGGCAGAACGCACACGCTGCACCGCGTGGCGGGGAGTCCATCCGCCGCCAAATCGCTCGCCCGGAAGAGATGGAGAGCCTCGACGAAGTTTCGTCTCGCGAGCGCGATCTCAGCCAGTGCTGCCTGCCGATGCTCGTAGATCGAGCGCTTCGCGATCGTATCCGCGCCATTCTCGAACAGGGACACCAACGAGTCTGCTTTCATCACCCGCCCAACGGCGGCGTACAGGCCGGCCGCCTGAATGCCGTCGACGCGATCTTGGCTGTCCTGTGCCGGCGAAGCCTTTCCCCAGTGACCGTCGAGTTGTCGAATCGCTTCGCTCGAGTCGTGACGGATCCACAAGGCCTCACGCGCGAGTGACAGTGTCCGACCAGATGTCGAGTCGAATCTGGCGCCGGCGGCGGCGGCGGAGGCCGCGCTGTTCGAGTCGAGCCACTGCTCCGCCTTATGGGCCTCGGCGAGTCGGCCGCGGAGTCGGTGGAGCGCGGCACGCTCGCTCATTAGCACGGCGACATTGGCCATCCCGTTGAGGATGGCCTCGGCCGAGTCGAGATGAAGGCGACTGATTGCGCCGATGCGCTCGAGCGCGCTGGCTGCCCGGACGTTGGGGCGGAGTGCTCGGAAGCGGGCGATCGTCGAATCGGCGGCGGCGTATTCGCCCTGCGCGACTTGCGCCCAGACCAACGCTCCACTGACGGCCGGACCTACGTTCTTCCATCGCTCGATCTGTCGCGCGAAGGCCTCGGTGCGCTTGAAGTCGCGAATGTCGTTCAGCTCTTCAGTGATGTTGAGCGGCACGACCCCTTCGATCGTAGAGTCGCGGGCAAGTGCGGATTCCAACGCGGCCAACGCGGCACGGCGATCGCGCTGAACGGCCCACCAATACAGGCTCCCGACTTGCGCTTGTTCAAAGAGCGACAGGTCACCTCGGAGCCGATAAGCTTGACCGAGGGCGGAGTCGAGCAGGGCGCTTCTATGGTGTGTCCACGACAGCATGTTGCCGACATCCATCCACGCGTACGCGAACGAGCTGTCGATCTTGATGGCGGCCCGCGCCGCGGCAATCTTTTCGTCGTCGCGGCGCGGACGTCCAGGTTTGCGCCAGAGAAGGCGGGCTGCCTCGAGCGACGACGTCGTCAGAGGCTTGCGCCGGCGTGGAGAGGGTGATCTCGCGTCGCGCTCCGGCTCACCGATTCTTTCCCGCAAGGCTTGAGTCTGCAGCGCCAGTGCTGGAAGCAGCTCGCGCTCCGGATCGGCGACCGTATTCTCGAAGAAAGCCAATTGCTTCCCCGACTCCGACTCGATCAGGCGGAGTGTCAGGACATAGCCATCCCCGATCGGCGCGACAGCGGCGCTGAGCACGGCACGCTTGTCCTCACGAAGGGCGAGCTCACGGGCGAGCTGCGGTGTGAGGGATGTTCCGGGTGGCCGGCGCATTCGCGCGAGGGCCGCTTCGGCTGCCTTCTTGCCCATGAGCGTCACGCCCTTCGAGTCGGCGAAACCACCGCGAACAAGCGTATCCAGCACCCGTCCGTCGTTGGAATCGAGGCCCGCAACATCGAAATCGGCGAAGACGATCGTATCGCGCGGCGCGAGCTTGCCGCTGCTGATCAAGGAGGGCGGGGGACGAAGCCACAGCGCGGTCGCCAACACACCAGTAGCGCCCAAAATTCCACCGATCGCGGCGACGCGACGCCTCGCCCGGCGCCGTGATGAGAGTTGTCTCAAGTCGGCCCGTGCCGAGGCGATGAGGCGCACCAACTCAGCCGCCGTTTGAATGCGTGCTCGCGGCTCTTTCGCGAGAAGACCACTCACCAGTGCTTGAACGACCGGCGCCACCGCAATCCCGGTCGCGGCCAGCGCCCGCGGCTCCGCGTCGAGCACCGCGCGAGCGATTTGTGACGAGCCATCGCCGGCGAACGGACGCAACCCACTGAGCATCTCGTACAGAATCACGCCGAGCGCCCAGAGGTCGGCCCGCGCATCGACCGGATCGTTCCGAATTTGCTCGGGCGCCATGTACCCGATCGTGCCGACGACACCCGACGCCACCGAAATATCGGCGGCGGCCGCCCGCGCCAGGCCGAAATCCAACAGCTTTGCGGTGCCGTCGGCGAGGAGCATCACGTTGCCCGGCTTGATGTCGCAATGGACGATACCCGCGCCATGCGCGCAGGCGAGGCCGGACGCGAGCTGCTCCAGAATCGCCAGCACATCGGAGGCGTCGAGCGGTGCCGCACGCGCGATGCGCTCCTTCAACGTCTCGCCACGATAGAGCGGCATGACGAAGAACGGACCTCGCTCACTCTCGACGACGTCGTAGATCGGGCAGAGGTTCGGATGGTCCAGCGCGCCCGCGGAGCGCGCCTCGCGAAGCGTGATCGCGCGCGCGGAATCCGTGACGTGGAGCAATGGAAACTTGAGTGCGACCGTCCGGTGGAGCTCCGTGTCCTCGGCGCCATAGACGACACCCATGCCGCCCCACGCGATCCGCTCGATCACGCGGAATCGGCCGAGTCGTTCGCCCTCGAGGCCAAGCGCAGCCGCCGCGTCGTCGCCGTCCAAGTTGCCGATCCCAATCGGGAGCGATGGCAGCGCTTTGTCCGCGATCGCATCGCCGGCAAGCAATGTTTCGACGGCGGCGCGCAGCTCGGGGTCGGAGTGGCCGAGCTGTGTGAGCCGCCGCGAACGCGACGGCTCGTCCAGCGCGACGAGCTCGTGAAAGAGCGTCCCGGCTTCGCGCCATCGAGCAGCATCGAGCTCGCGAAGCATCGTCAGGCCGACTCGATCTGTGCCGCGAGCCAGGCGCGTGCCAGGCGCAGATCGCGTTTCGCCGTGGCGAGCGATACCTCGACGGCCGCCGCGGTTTCTTCGAGCGACAGCCCTCCGAAGTAGCGGCACTCGACGAGCCGGCACTGGCGTGGATCGATCGCCTCCAAACGCGTGAGAGCCTCGTCGACGGCGAGCACGCGATCCAGATCGACGTCGCTGCGCGCCGCTTCCGCGTCGAGGGCGAGCGTGTGCGTCAAGCCGCCACGCTTGATTGCACCTTTCGCGCGCGCGTGATCCACCAGAACGTCGCGCATCACGCGCGATGCGAGCCCGAGAAAGCGCGCGCGATCGATGCTGTTGCGACGGGGTGAATCAGCGAGACGCAAGTACGCCTCGTGGACCAAACCGGTCGTGTTCAGCGAGTTCTCCCAGGGCGCGGCGCGAAGCCGTTGCCGCGCCAACGCGCGCAACCGCTCATAGAGCGGCTCGATCAGTGAATCGAGGGACGCCTCGGGTGGCGCTTGGTCTGGTGTGGACGGGCCGTCCGGACCGGCGGGGTGGGACATCGTCGAGCGGGCGTGAGCGGAAGAGGGATGCAAATGTATGAATCCGCGTTCCTGGTGGCGAGTGCATGAGCCGGTTTCCCTCGATTTTCCGGATAAGGAGCGGCTGAAGCATCCACGCAGCTCAACTCCGAGGAGAACCATGCAAAGACTCACAAAGAAGGTTCGGGCGGCGACACTTGTTCTCGCGGCCGCCGCGGGCGCGGCACTAGCCGCTCCGTCGCCGGCGAACGCTCAGGCGCAACCCACCATCGAAGGCGTTTGGCGAGTAACACGGCACGGAGTCATTTGCCAAACCGGCCAGCAGGTGGTCACGTTCCCGGCGATCATGACCTTCGCGAGGGGCGGCACCATTACAGGCGACGCCGTCGCCCCCGGCGGAACGCCGGCGCAAGGCACGTCCGAACATGGACTGTGGCGACGCGAGCCGGGAGATCAGAATTACTCGCTCCGGCTTCTCGGCTACGCGTGGGACCCGGCGACCGGTGCGTTCCAGG
This sequence comes from Gemmatimonadaceae bacterium, assembly GCA_035535975.1. Taxonomy (GTDB): domain Bacteria; phylum Gemmatimonadota; class Gemmatimonadetes; order Gemmatimonadales; family Gemmatimonadaceae; genus JAQBQB01. Next base: position 14,606 of record DATLPC010000169.1, read on the forward strand.
GCTCTACGGAGGTCACCGCCAAGCTGCAGATGACGGACAACGATACGTTCACCTACGAATCGGTCATCCAATTCTTCGATCCGCAGGGAAATCCTGCGGGCCCCGCGCACTGCGGGCGCGCCACTGGAACGCGCTTTCAGTAGCCGCTCGAGTAGAGCTCAGGAAAGACGGGCAAGCGTTTCGCGCCACTGACCATGGCGCGAAACGTCGCCACGACAGGCCGTGCGCGTGAGAGTATTCTATTTACCGTTCATGTTCTCTAACGCTTCACGCGACTCCGCGCGTTGATCCAGTCGGCGACGATCTGTAATGCCGTCGGCGAAAATGTCTCGTCGATCGTTGCATACTCGTTCGGGCTTCCGGTTTTCGCCGGCTGGAAGAGATGGTTGAGACCAGGGAGCTCCTTGACCTCATGGTCTCGATTCCCGGCACGCGCGAGCGCGGTATCGATCGCCGCGAGGTCCTGCTTGGGCGGCACTTGCAGGTCGAGCGAACCGCCGAGCGCGAGGACGGGCACGCGCACCTGTCGCAGAGCCGTTCGCGGATCGTACTTGAGGAAGTACTGCATCCACGGCGCGAGCACCTGCGCCTTCACGGTCTGGAGTTGGGTCCGCGCTTGTGATTGCTGTGCGACGGGAAGCGACGCAGCCATGCGGTCCGCGACCGCGTTGACGCGGGTGACGGCGTCCGCCGAGTCGCTCGCTCCTTTGACGGCCGCGAACAGGCGGCTGTTGACCGCGAGGCTCGTGTCGATCATCGCCTGCGGCGCCCCGTTCGCCTTGGCGATCAATTCGGCCTGAAGGAGCAGGATCGAATCGCCGGGAAGCCCAGGACCGGCGAGCAGTACGATGAATGCGACATTCGTGTCGCGTGCCGCGACGATCGGAGCAATGAGTCCACCTTCGCTGTGTCCGATGATGCCGACGTGCCCGGACGCGATGCCGGGCTGCTTCCGCAGAAAGGCGACGGCGGCCTGCGCGTCGTTGGCGAAATCAGCGCTCGTCGACGCCGCGAAGTTGCCGGTCGACCCGGCGATTCCTCGATCGTCATATCGAAGACTGGCAATGCCATGCCGCGCCAGGTAGTCGGTGATGACGAGGAACGGCTTGTGGCCGAGCAGCTCTTCATTGCGGTTCTGCGGACCCGAGCCCGTGACCATGACGACGGCGGGAAACGGTCCGGCTCCCGCCGGCATGAGAATCGTCCCGGCGAGTCGAACGCCGGGCACCGACTCGACGGTCACCTCTCGCGATGAATAGGGAAAGGGCGGCTTGGGCTCCTGCGGACGGACGGGCGCGGTCGGTGCCGACGCGCGACCCATGTCGAGCGGCAGCGACGCACCCTGTGTGAACGTCCCGCGAAGCGAGTCCTTCGCCGCGTC
>DATLPC010000170.1:0-30529 GCA_035535975.1 Gemmatimonadaceae bacterium
AGCACCTCGTGCGCTCGATCGTCGCCGTTCGTAAGCAGGGCGGCGTCGCGCTAGTGAACGGCGACCGCGTCATGCCCGATCCAATTCTGGTTGGCCGCGACGAGAGCCGCCTTCGGGCGATCGCCGAGGCGCATGGGCTGTCTCGCCTCACGACCGATCTCGAGGCGGCGTTTGCTGACCCGGCCGACGCGATCTATTTCGACGCCACCCTCACGAGCCTCCGCGCGGCGAATGTTCGCCGTGCGATCGCGCACGGCAAACACGTCTACTGTGAGAAGCCGTTGGCCGCCGACTCGCGCGAGGCGCTCGATCTGGCGTGCCGTGCCGCGAACGCGGGCGTGAAGCACGGCGTCGTCCAGGACAAGCTCTTCCTTCCGGGCATTCGAAAGCTTCGACGCCTCATCGATGACGGATTCTTCGGCCGCATCCTCAGCGTGCGCGGCGAATTTGGGTACTGGGTGTTCGAAGGCGATTGGGGACAGCCGGCGCAGCGGCCGTCGTGGAATTACCGCAAGGAAGCGGGCGGCGGAATCATCAGCGACATGTTCGCGCACTGGCGGTACGTGCTCGACCATCTCTTCGGCGAAGTTACCGCGGTTCAGTGCATCGGCGCGACGCACATTCCGCGGCGCGTCGACGAAGGTGGGCACTCCTACGACGCAACGGCCGAGGACGCGGCGTACGGCACCTTTCGGCTGGCGGGACCACACGGCGAGATCATCGCGCAGTTCAATTCGTCGTGGGCGGTGCGCGTATACCGGGACGAGCTGCTCTCGATCCAGGTCGACGGAACGCACGGCAGTGGAGTCGCGGGCTTGCGCGAGTGTAGGACGCAGCCGCGAACCAGCACGCCGCGCGCCGTGTGGAATCCCGACGTCCCAAATCCGCTCGATTTCTACGCCGACTGGCGCGACGTGCCCGACGACAGGGAGTACGACAACGCGTTCAAAGTGCAGTGGGAGATGTTCCTCAGGCACGTCGTCTCCGACGAGCCGTACATCCACGATTTCTACGAGGGCGCGAAAGGGGTACAGCTCTCCGAGCTCGCCCTCAAGTCGTGGAACGAGAGACGTTGGATAGACGTTCCGCCCCTCGCTCGCCCCACTGGACGATGATGAGGCACCTCGTGCTCCCGCGAGCCGACGGCACGCTGGAAGCGTTCGCGCTGCACGATCCCAAGTCGTGGCCGCACGCACCGGCGCCGTTTCGCGCTCGCATCGCCTTCGCCGCCGCACACGTGGTGTGCGATCCGCTCCGTGACGTGGACGTGCTGACGCAGCCCGCGATCGATTGGGATGCGACGCTCGCCTACCGTCGCCACCTGTGGCGCTATGGGTTCGCCGTCGCCGAAGCGATGGATACCGCCCAACGAGGCGGTGGGCTGGATTGGTCCGCGGCACAGGACCTGATCGCGCGGTCGCTGGCCGAGGCTCGTAGCGAGGGCGGCATGATCGCGTGCGGCGCGGGCACCGACCACCTCTCGCCGCAGCACGCGCGGACGCTGGCCGACGTCGAGCGCGCCTACGCCGAACAAGTGTCGTTCGTCGAACGGCACGGCGGCCGAGTCATCCTCATGGCCAGCCGCGCGCTCGCCGGACTCGCGCGTTCGGCGGACGACTACGCGCGCATCTACGGTGATATCCTTCGCCAGGCGCGCGAACCGGTGATCATCCACTGGCTCGGCGACATGTTCGACCCGGCACTCGCCGGCTATTGGGGGAGTCGCGACCTCGATGCCGCGATGGACACCTGTCTCGCGATCATCGGCGAGCATCGGTCGAAGGTCGACGGCGTCAAAATCTCGCTACTCGATGCACAGCGAGAGATCGAAATGCGACGCCGGCTTCCGCAGGGTGTTCGCATGTACACGGGCGACGACTTCAACTTCGCTGAGCTCATCGAGGGCGACGCCACACACCACAGTGACGCGCTGCTTGGCATCCTCGATGCCATCGCGCCCGCGGCATCGGTGGCGCTGCAGGCCCTCGACGCGGGCGACGTCGACTGCTACCACCGAACGCTCGCACCGACGGTTCCGTTGTCGCGCCATATCTTTCGCGCGCCGACCTACGCGTACAAGACCGGCATCGTCTTCCTCGCGTATCTCAACGGACATCAGTCGCATTTCCGGATGCTCGGCGGCGCGGAAAGCGCGCGATCCGCGGTGCATCTGGCCGACATCATTCGACTCGCCGACGCCGCGGGCCTGCTCGCCGATCCGGCGCTCGCCGCCGCGCGTGCGCGTGCCGTGTTCGCCGTCGCGGGGATCACGTGACGAGCACTCCGGCGCCCTTCGTTAGCCTGGATGTCTCCCGGCTCAGCTTCAACCAGGCCACGGCCGAGCGCGCCTCGCTGGGCGAAGTCGTCGAGGCGTGCGCGCGCCACCACATTCCGTTCGTGGGGGTGTGGCGGCACAAGCTCGCCGAGATTGGACTCACGGCTGCGGCGAAGCTCGTGCGGGACGCGGGCGTGCGCGTATCGAGCGTGTGCCGTGGTGGAATGTTCCCCGCCCCGTCGCCCGCCGAACGCGCGCGACGAATCGACGACAACAAGCGCGCGATCGACGAAGCCGCGACCCTCGGCGCCGAAGTGCTTGTCCTCGTCTGCGGAGCGGCGCCCGATCGCGACATCACCGCGGGCCGTCGCATGGTTACTGACGGTATCGCGGCAATCGCGCCGTACGCCGCCGAGCGCGGCGTCCGCCTCGGCATCGAGCCGCTGCACCCCGCCTTCGCCGCCGAGCGTTCCTGTATCACCACGCTTCGCGAGGCGCGTCAGCTCGCCGAGCGGTTCGACGCGACCGTCGGTGTCATCGTTGACGTCTACCACGTCTGGTGGGATCCCGAGCGGACGATCGAGATCGCGCGCCTCTCGAACCGCATCGTCGGCTATCACGTCAATGATTGGCTCGTTCCGATGACCGACGTGTTGATGAACCGCGGCATGATGGGCGACGGCAGGATCGACCTGCCGACGATTCGTGCCGAGGTGGAACGCGCCGGATACCATGGCGTCGTCGAAGTGGAAATCTTCAATCACGCGATCTGGGCCATGCCGCTTGATGATGTGCTTGCATTGACCAAGCTCCGGTTCAGTGAGTGCTCATGAACCGCGCGCGCTTTCGGAACGGAGACTCGCCATGATCGATCGCCGCAATTTCCTCGGAACATCGGCCGCCGTGCTCGTCGCCGGCTGCGTCCGCGCGCGAGCGTCGAGCGGCGCGAGCCAGTCGGCCGCGCGACTGCCGATTGGATTCTCGACGCTCGGCAGCCCCAATTGGGACTGGCTCCCGACACTCGACTTCGCAGCGGCGCACGGCTACGCGGCGCTCGAGTTGCGCGGCATACGCGATCAAATGGATCTCACGAAGGTGACCGAACTTCAGGCACCGCGATTCGCGGAGACGCAGCGTCAGCTTCTCGATCGGCACCTGGTCATCACCGACCTCGGCGCATCGGCCAACCTGCACGATCTCGATTCCGCGAAGCACGACCCGCAGATGGACGAAGCGAGACGGTTCATCGATCTCGCATCCGCGATGCGCGTACCGTACGTGCGGGTTTTCGGGAACAAGTACGTCGCCGGTGTGCCGCGCGAGCGCACGATCGAGCAGATCAGCCGATCACTCCACGGGCTCGGCGAGTACGCGCGTCCGCGAAACGTGGTTGTGCTTCTCGAGACGCATGGCGACTTCACGGACTCGCCGACGTTGCTCGAGATCATGCGCCGGGCCGACTCGCCGGGCGTGGCGCTGCTTTGGGATGCCCATCATACGTACGCTTTTGGCGGGGAGCAGCCGGAGGCGACGGTGCGCGAGATTGGCCGGTACATTCGGCACACGCATCTCAAGGATTCGGTGCCGGCAGGAGGCGATCGCAGATACGTTCTGACCGGAACCGGCCAGATTCCCGTGCGGCGCCAAGTCGACGCGCTCGCGCGCATGGGCTACCGCGGCTACTACTGCTTCGAGTGGGAAAAGCGCTGGCATCCGGAGATCGAGGAGCCCGAGGTCGCGTTTGCGCAGTTTGCGACCGTCGTGGCGGGCTACATGCGCGATGCCGGAATCCGACCGCTCATGTCATCCTGAACGCGCCGCTGTCAGCGCAGCCAGAGCAACGGTTGGCGCACCGGATAGTTGCGGACGACTTCGTCGATTGTCGGATCCGGATCGAGCCGCCTCCAGAGCGCAACGTACTTCGCCTCGCGCAATGCCAAGCCGCCAAAAAGCAGCGACGGATGGCGCACCGGCCACGCGTCGAAATACATGACGTCCGCCGGCTTCGACCACTGCTTTTTGTTCTCGATGTACGGGTACATATAGGCGAGCGCGGTTCGCATACCGCGACCATTCGCCGTCTCGTACGCCCACAGGTTGTCGCTCGGCGTAGAGAGCGCTTCGGCGAGCATGCCCATGACGTCGAGTTGGAACAGCGAGTACCCGTATGGTTTGGTTCTCCCAAGCTCTCTCGGGAAGCTCCCGTCGGCGGCCATTTGCTGAAGCAGCGTGTCCTTGTAAAACGCGCGCATGGAGCCCAGCTGCGCGGCATCGCCCGTGAATCGTGCGAACGTTGCGACCTGGAGCGCCCACGCCGCGCTGTGGTTGTTGTCCGCCTTCCGTTCATCGAGGCCGTTCTTGCTCGTCGTCATCCAGGCGACGTAGTCGCGAAACCACTGTTTGATCACCGCCAGCTCAGGCTCGCGGAGAATGCCCAGTCGTTCGAGCTCGAGCGCCGCCTGCGCGACCTCGACCAGATGAATCGTGTCGATGATGCCGGTGCCGCGCCCCGTGGTCACCCCCTTGATCGCTTGGGCATACTGGAGATTCGGATTCATTCGCGTGCTCTCCGCGACGAACCAGGCGCGCAGATGCTCGATGGCCCGACGTGCATAGCGTTCGTCGCGCGTGATCTCGTACGCGGCGACGAGCGCCGGCACGATCTGGCTCAGCCGGCGCATCGCGTCACGGTGCGCCACGAAGTTGTCCGGATTCGTTTCACCGTCTCGGCGGATGTACGGCTTCGTGGAGTCCGTCGGATCCGGCCACCAGTAGTCGCCTTCCGAGTAGAAATCATGCAGGCCGCCCGCGCTCCGCCCGGCGCGGGTCGACGTGATCGTGACCGGCGGCTCGCGGAGATAGCGATTGGCGGCCGCGATGACCCGGGGCCGTTCAATCACGGCGAGCTGGTCCCGCGTGAGCTGCGCGCTGAGCGGCGAAGCCAGAACGACCGCGGACAGGGCCGACGCAACCGCCTTAACCATGAGTTGATTCGTTATTGCGGTGGCGCCGCAGCCGTCGCGATCGATAGAGCTTGCGGCATCGGCCGCCATGCTGTATTCGCTCTCACTTAAACGATGCAACAGATTCTCAGCCCCTGCCAGATGCCGCCTCGGTTCCCAACCCTCGTTTCGCTCGCCGCTGCCGCGTGGGGCATCCTCATGCTCGCCGACCGGCCCGCCACGGCGCCCACCGGATCGCTTCCGGCGACGCCACCCTTCGTGCGGCCCGATTCACCCCCGGCACAGTCGCCCGTTGCTCCGGTGCTCACCCCGCAGGAGGAACTGACGCGGTTTCATTTGCCGCCGGGCTACCGGGCGGAGCTCGTCGCCGCCGAACCGCTCGTCACTGATCCGGTCGCGATCGACTTTGATCCTGACGGCCGCATGTACGTCGTCGAGATGCGCGGGTTCATGCGGAACCTCAGCGCTACCGGGGAAAAGCTGCCGGTCGGTCGCGTCGTCGTCCTCGAGGACACCGACGGGGATGGCCGGATGGACAAGCAGACCGTCTTCCTCGACAGCCTGGTGCTCCCCCGCGCCGTAAAGGTGCTCGAACATGGCGTTCTCGTCGGCGCACCGCCTGACCTGTGGCTCGCGCGCGATACGACGGGTGATCTCCGGGCCGACACGCGCGTGCGCGTGCGCGACGATTACGGGCCGGCGAACGGAAATCCCGAGCACAACGCGAACGGATTGCTGTGGGGCATCGACAACTGGATCCACAACGCCAACTACCCGGGCGAGTTCCGCATCGATGCCGATGGCAAGATCGCGTATCGACAGACGCCCGACGAGGGACAGTGGGGCGTGTCGATGGACGACTTTGGACGACTGTTCCGCAACAGCAACGAGGATCCACTCCACGCCGACCTCGTGCCGGCGCATTACGCCATGCGCAATCCGCATCTCGCGAACATGCGAGGCGTGTACGAGCGGTTGACGCCCAACGTCGCGGTATGGCCGGGGCACAAGACGCCGGCCGTCAATCGCGGGTACCGCATCGGCGAAACGCTTCGGCCAGATAGTACGCTTGCCCACTATACGTCGGCAGGCAGTCCTACGGCATTCGTCGGCGATCGATTGCCGGACGAGCTGCATCACAGCGTGCTCGTCACCGAATCCGCCGGCAATCTCATCGGCCGATTCATCGTCGAGGACTCGCCCGACGGCGCCGTGACCGCGAAACCGGCTTACGATCGCGCCGAGTTCATGACGGGCAGCGACGAGCGCTTTCGGCCGGTCAACCTCGCGACTGGACCCGACGGCGCGCTCTATGTGGTCGACATGTACCGCGGAATCATCGAGCACCGAGCGTATATCACCGGATACCTCGAACAGAAAATCGTCGAGCGTGGGCTCGAGGGCCCGGTCGGGTTCGGCCGCATCTGGCGCATCGTTCACACATCGATGCCGCGAGGCGAATCGCCGCACCTGTCGACGAAGAGCCCCGCCGAGCTGGTGCCGCTTCTCGCGCACCCCAACGGCTGGTGGCGCGTCACGGCGCAGCGACTCCTCGTCGAGCGCGGCGCGCAGTCCGTCGCACCGGCGTTGCGCGCCATGCTGCGTGACAATGCCGATGCGCGGGCTCGTCTTCACGCGTTGTGGACGCTCGACGGCCTCGGTGAAGCCGACACGTCGAGCGTTCGCGTCGCGCTCGCCGACAGTTCGCCCCACGTCCGCGCCGCGGCGATTCGCGTCGCTGAGCCGCATCTCGCGCGCGCGGGTGACGCCCTCCAGCCGATTGTCCTCGCCCTACTGTCCGATCGCTCGCCGACAGTGCGCCGTCAACTCGCGGCCTCGCTCGGTGAGTTGCCGTTGGCGGTTCGTGATTCGGCGCTGCTCGATGTGGTCGTCCGCTACGGGGACGATCCTGTCGTCGCCGACCTCGTCGTCAGCGCGCTCTTCGACCGCGAGCTGCCCTTCCTCGAGCGCGCTCTGGCAACCAAGGGTTCGGCGCGCGATACGATCGTGCGCGCCCTCGCCGCGGCGATTACCGCCTCGCACAACGCGAGCGCGATCGAGCGAGTGCTGGAGTTGGCCGGTTCGGCCTCGCGGCCGCGCGCTACGCGCCTCGCGCTGCTCGCCGGCATTCAGCTGCCTCGCACCGCAACCGTCATCGAGTTGAGATCAAAACCGACGGCGCTCATTCGTGCTGCGACGGGCGCGGACCCCAGGCTGCGCGGCGAGGCGCGTCGTGTGACCTCGCTCGTCTCCTGGCCGGGCAAGCCGAACACCACGGAGCCGCCGCGCCCCCTCACGCCCGCCGAGCGCGCGCGATACGCGGCGGGGCAGAAGCAGTTTCTCGTCACCTGCGCACCGTGTCATCAACCGAACGGCATGGGCCGCGCCGGCGTCGCGAAGCCCCTCGTCGGATCACTGTGGGCGACAGGACCAACAGCTCGCGCGGTTCGCATCGTGCTCCAGGGCAAGGAGGGGCAGATGCTCATGCCGCCCGCCGGCAGCACGTTGAGTGACGAGCAGATCGCCGCCACGCTCACTTTCGTCAGACGCTCTTGGGGGAACGCGGCGAGCCCGGTCAGTCCTGCGGAAGTAAAGGAAGCGCGCGGCGCGACCGCCGGACGCAGCAAGCCGTGGACGGAAGCCGAGCTTTCGCGAATACGAGGCGAAGGGCCGGGCTTCACGGTTCCGCGACCCCGAGAATAGACGTCACCGCACCCGCCACATCACCACGCCGTGCGACGGCACCGCTGCGGTGAGCTCCGCCGCGCGACCGTCCACGTTCGCATGCGCCCAGAGATCGCGCACCGCAGCGTGCGACGTCACGCCAACCTCGGCCCATCGAACAGGAACGGTTGCCGCCGCCGCGCCGCGGTTGAACACCGCCACGGCGTGCGACCCGTCGGCGAGCGGCCGGGTCCAGATCTCGATGTCGCCGACCGTCGATACACGGTGGCCCTGAGTCCCCCCGACATCCTGATCGATCGCGATGACCTCGCGATTCGTGAGGATGTCGTGAACGGTCGGCGTCATCGTGCGGAGATCGTTCCCCGCGAGGAGTGGCGCGGCGAGCATCGACCACAAGCTCATATGCGTCCGATATTCGTCGTCCGTCATGCCGCCATTTCCGATCTCGAGCATATCCGGGTCGTTCCAATGGCCCGGCTTGGCGTACGACGCCAGCGAATCCTGATTGAATCCGATGCGCGACATCGACTCCCACGCGTCGCGAATGTCGCCGGTCGTCCGCCACAGATTGCCGCCGACATCCGGTCCCCATTTCCAGACGTCGAGCCGTCCGTACTGACAGAGGCTGTAGATGATCGGCCGGCCCGTGGCGAGTAGTGCATCGCCCATGATCTGGTAGACCTGCGGCATCTCCTCGTCGGCGTACAGATTGCGCGCGCCGCACCAATCGTACTTCAGGTAATCGATCCCCCACGCCGCATAGGTACGGGCATCCTGCGCCTCGTGACCGTAGCTCCCTTCGTAGCCGGCGCAGGTGTTCGGTCCGGGCGACGAGTAGATCCCGAGCTTGAGTCCCTTGCTGTGGACATAGTCTGCGAGCGCCTTCATGTCGGGAAATTTCTTGTTCGTCGTGATGTTTCCTTGGGCGTCCCGCCCGCCCTCCCAGGTGTCATCGATGTTGATGTACTGATAGCCGGCGTCACGCATGCCGCTCGACGCCATCGCGTCCGCCATCGCGCGAACCGCCGCGTCGTCGACGCGGCCGGCGAACTTGTTCCAGCTGTTCCAGCCCATCGGCGGTGTGCGCGCAAGGCCATTGTCGGCGACCTTGTGGAGCGCCGGCAATGGGGTGCGCGAGGGGTAGGCTCCCTCGCTGTCCGGCACCCGCCGCGCGACGCTCTCGACGAAGGCCGTATCCGTCGGCCGACGCTTCGTGAACAGGTGCAGCTCTGCGCCGACCAACTTCGCGTCATAGCTCACGCGCCGTTCGCTCTTGCCGTCCATCATGGATCCGACGAACGAAAAGCGATCGGGCGTCCCGGACCCTTCCTTGACCTGATAGTAGAACTGCGTCGCGCGAATGGTGCCGCGAATCTGGCCATTCCGCTCGACGAGATCGAAGTACTGTCTGCGCGGGACGCCGTCGGCGCCGGTGTTATCGACCGCCCAGTTGCCCGTGATGCCGATGGCGCCCGCCTCCGCTGCACCCGGCGTCCGCACTGTGTCGCCCTCGAACTCCACGACGATCACCGTCGCCAGCGGATCGTTGACAGCGAGAAAACCGGGTCTGTCGCGCGGAAAGCGCGGGAGCACCAGCTGGCGCGTGCCATTCGTGCTACGAACCTCCATCGGCGCGCCGTCACTCAGCCGATAGGCGCGCTTCACCGGGTTGCCGAAGGGCGGAAGGTCGAAAGTGCCGCCGGGATCGGCGAAGAAGGTGAAGTAGAGTTTCCCGGGTTTCGTCGTCACGCGATACTCGCTGCGCGCCAGAAACAACGGCTGGCCGCGCATGTTCTTCGTGCCCCGTCCGCTCGCTTCGCCCAGCTCTTCCCCAAACGGCGTCGGACGCGCGCCGTAAACCGCTTCGCCGTTCGCCTTGAGCCACGTGCCGGCGGCGCGAAGGACGTCTTGTGCTGCCTGCGGCATCTCGCCGTTGGCCATCGGACCAACGTTGAGCAGGTAGTTCCCGCCCTTGCTCACGACGTCCACCAACTTGAAGATGACCTCACCCGGCGATTTCCAATCCTTGTCGTCCTTCCTGAATCCCCACGTGTGATTGATCGTCGCGGGGACTTCCCACGCCTGTGCGTTCACTGCGCCGGGAATCACGTTATCGCCGGTGCTGATGTAGTCACCGCTCTCGCCGAGGCGGCCGTCGATCAGCGTGCTGGGTTGCAACGCGCGAACGATCTCGGTGAAGCGGTGCGCGCGGTCACCCTGCATCATGCGCGGCGTGTCGAACCAGATCAGCGCGACCGGGCCGTAGTTCGTGAGCAGCTCCTTGACCTGCGGCTCGGCCTTCGCACGCAGGTATTTGTCGTAGTCCTTGAGCGAATCGGGCCCGAAGTCCCAATCGTTGCCGGCGCCGTTCGGCTCGTGCCAGTCCTGCGACTGCGAGTAGTAGAATCCGAGCCGGATTCCGTACTTCGCGCAGGCGGCGGCGAGCTCCTTGAGCACGTCGCGGCGAAACGGCGTCGCGTCGACGACATTGAACGAGCTCGCCTTCGACTTGAAGAGTGCGAATCCGTCATGATGCTTCGAGGTGATCACGATGTACTTCATGCCCGCGTCTCGCGCCAAGCGCGCCCACGCGTCGGCGTCGAACTTCACCGGATTGAACTGCGTGGCGAGGCGGCCGTATTCCGCGGCCGGAATGCGTCCGCGATTCATGATCCATTCGCCGATCCCTGGTATCGTCTTGCCCTTCCATTCCCCGGCGGGGATCGAGTACAACCCCCAATGGATGAACAAGCCATACTTGGCGTCCCTGAACCAAGCGAGACGCGCCTCCCGGGCGGAATCGCCGGTGGTGGACCGGGCAGGTGCCGTCTCACGGATGAGAAGCCGCGCCGAATCGGTCCATGCTTTCGTCGCCTTGTCCGCGTCGGACATCGGACGGTCGCTCGGAACGTCACGCGGATCGATTCTAATCACGACGTAGTTAGCCGGTTCACGTCCCACGTTGCGCAATCCGTGCAGCTCGTTCGACGCCATGAAGATCACGCTGCCTGGGCCCGCCGTGCGCGTCACGCCGTTCTGATACGCCTGCACCGTACCGCTGCGCACGATCATCAGCTCTTCGTGCGCGTGCCGGTGGGGGGGATGCGGTGATTCGCCGGGCAGAAGCGTCGTCTCGTGCATCTCCAGCTTCTCGAGGATCGCTGTCGCCGTATCGACGAGCGACCGCTGCACGGGCGATTGTGTGCGTCGTGAGCGCGCGCTGTCCGCCGGAAACACCGTGGAGCGTAGGACCGGCGAGGCAGCCTGTCGTTGAGCCGTTGCGCGTTGCGCGCCACTGACAGCGATGAGCAGGACGGCGGCAGCCGAGAGGCGACGAGCAGTCATGGGGTGCTCGGGGTGAGAGAAGACGATTCGTGCGCGACCGGTATGTCGGCGCCGCCGATCGATGCAGCGAGGACGGCTCCGGGAGTCCATTCCGCGATCGGACGGGCTTCGGAGAGTCGGCCGCGACTCATCACAGCGAGGCGATCGCACATGCCAAAGAGCTCGGGAAGGTATGAGCTCACCATCAGGACGGCCTTGCCCTCCGCTGCCACGCCGGCGATCGCCTCGTACATCTGCGAGCGGCTGCCGACGTCGATGCCGCGCGTCGGCTCATCGAGGAGGAGGACATCAGCATTCTGATATAGGAGGCGGCCGAGCACGACCTTCTGCTGGTTGCCGCCGGAGAGCGTCCGCACCGGCTGCGCCGGAGAGCGAGCGCGAATGCCGAGGTGCGCGATCCAGTGGCCGGCGTGTTTGCGCTGTCTGGCGACGTCGAGAATCCCCAAGCGCCGGACGCTCGCCGACAGGCGCGTCGCGGTCAGGTTGTCCGTGACCGACATCGGCAGCGCGAGGCCTTCTCCCTTGCGATCCTCACTCAGGAACCCGAAGCCTTGCGACAATCGTTGCGGCGTTCCCGCGCCAGCAAGTGGGAGTGGTCGTCCGGCCAATGTAATTCGACCCGACACCGGTCGGTCGAGGCCGAACAACGCGCGCACGAGTTCCGTGCGCCCGGAGCCGATCAGGCCCGCGATCCCGAGGATCTCGCCGCGCCGGAGCGTGAAGCTGGCATCGCGTACAGCCGGCGGTGCCGCGAGATGATCCACCTCGAGCAGCACGTCCTGCGCGGCACTCGCCGCGCGTCGCGGAAAGTGGCCGACCATCGACCGCCCAACCATCTGCTCGATCAACGCGTCGTTCGTCGTCTCGTCGATCCGGCCCTCAACGAGGGAACGGCCGTCGCGAACCACCGTGTAGCGGTCGGCGATCTCGCGCACCTCTTCCAGGAAGTGGCTGATGTAGACGACGCCGATTCCCCGCGACGCCAGGCGGCGAATGAGCGCAAAAAGGCGCTCGATGTCCGGACGCTGGAAGCTGCTCGTGGGTTCGTCCATCAAGAGGACGCGAGCATCCGCGGCGAGCGCACGACAAATCTCGACGACCTGCCGAGCCGCCAGCGGAAGACGGCCAACGCGCGCATCGGGGTCGATCTCGGGATGATCGAAGTTCCGCAGCAGCGCGCTGGCGCGCGCGCGCGCCGCGCCGGCATCGAACCGTCCAGCCCTCGTGCGAGGCTCCGCCCCGAGCACCACGTTCTCGGCGACTGTCAGGTGCGGACAGAGCATGAGCTCTTGATGGATGAGCGCGATCCCCCGGCGCTTGGCGTCGAGCGGCGATCCGGGCGTGTACGGCTCGCCGGCCACGAACATTCGCCCGCGATCGGGCCGAATCGCTCCGGCCACGACGTTCAAGAGTGTGCTCTTCCCCGCTCCATTCTCGCCGATCAGCGCGTGCACCTCGCCCGGCTGCAGCGTCAGGTCGACACCGTCGAGGGCGACCGTCGCGCCAAATCGCTTGACGAGCCCTTCAACGCGCAGCGCGGGCGCCGTCGGTTCCCGCGTCATGGGCGGCCCAGATATCGATCGAGTGGCGGACTCACGAGGTCTTTCACAGCCGCCGAGTCGAGGTTCGTGGGCGTGACGAGCGTGACGCCGGTGTCGATGCGCCGTTCCACAGGCTTGCCCTGCAATCGGTCGACGATCGTTTTCACACCGAGATAGCCCATGCGCATCGGGTTCTGCACGGCGAGTCCGTCGATGTGGCCGGCGCGCATCGCGTCGATCAGACTCTGGCTCGCGTCGAAGCCGACGAATCGGACCGTGCCAGCCTTACCAATATCTTGGAGCGCGAGCAGCATGCCGATGGTCGATGATTCATTCGGCGTGAACACGCCCTGCAGATCACCGCCGAAACGGTTCAGCAAGTTTTCCGAGGCGCGCTTTGCGGTTTCTCGTGTCGCGCCGGCGTACTGGTCGGAGGACACGATGACGATGCCGGGATACTTTGCCTTGATCTCTTCGAGAAAGCCCGCCTCGCGCTCGGTCGTGCTCGCGCTGCCCTCGGCGTAGCGGAGTACCATCACCTTCCCCTTCCCAGCGAGCAATGAGCCGAGCCGGTCGGCGGCGAGCACGCCGCCCTTGTGGTTGTCCGTCGCAACGAAGCTCACGATCGAATCCGATTCCAACCCGGAATCGATGATCACGGTTGGCACACCCGCGCGCTTCGCTTCCTCGACCGGCCGCACCAGCGCCTGCCTATCGAGCGGCGCGAGGACGATGCCCTGCACACCCTGGCTGAGAAAACCCTCGACGACGTCGATCTGCTGTTCGCGGTCGTCTTCGCGCAGCGGTCCCTTCCAGATGAGATTGACGCGCACGCCCTGCGCCGCCAGCTCCTGCGCCGCTTGAATCGCGCCGGCGTGAATGCTCTTCCAGAACTCGTGTGACGTGCCTTTCGGGATGACGGCGATCGAAAGGCCCTTTCCGCCATCCGCGCGCCCGCTGTCTGCCCTCTCGTGCCCGTTGCCGCAGGCGGTCAGGAGCGCCGCCACGATCGCCGTGATTCTCCTCATGTCACCACGACTCCCTTGATGTAGTCCGGCGCGCCAAAGTCACACGCAAACGCGCTCGCGACGCAGTCGAGCGAGTGATATCGATGCGAGATCAGTGATGCGACGTCGATCGCTCCGGCCTCGATGTGACGCAGCGCGCGAACATATGTGGTCGGGCGACCGTCGCTCTCGTGACCACCCGACGCGCCGACCGGCGACAACAGGGTCGGCTCGAGAAACTGCACCGCGTTCAGAACGCTCAGATCGGTGCCGCCGTGCCCGTGCCCGTACAACACGATCGTCGCCTGCTTCCGGGCGAACGACGGAATCGACGCCAGAGCCTCCCCCGCCCCCGTCGCCTCGATCACGATATCGGCGCCCCGACCCGCGCTCTGGCGGCGAACCTGAGCGGCCAGCCCGTCAACCGGATCGACCGCGACGGCGCCGAAACGCTCAGCGAGGTCTCGTTTCCTTGGATTCGTCTCGCTCACGATGAGACGCCCGTCGAATCCGATGACGCAGCGCAAATACTGCACGAACAGAAGTCCCGCCGGTCCGCCCCCGCAAATGACGATGGTTCGCGCGGCCTGCCGCCCGTCGGCGAGAGTGTATCGAGCCGGCGCGGCGCGAAGCGCGTCGGTTGCGTGGACGACACAGCCCAGCGGTTCGGTCAGTGCGGCGAGCGCGGGGTCGAGCGTCGATGCGACGCGCACCGCGTTGAGGGCGGGAATGGAGACGTACTCGGCAAGCCCGCCCGGCAGTCCGGTAATTCCGTGCTCGCTGTAGAACTCGCATTGGTGCGAGTCACCGCTGTCGCAGTATTCGCAGAGCCGTCGCGCCTCGCTGACGCAGCTCCGCCCCTGGTCGACGATGACGCGATCACCGGGGGTGAGATCACGCACGTCGACGCCGACGGCGTCGATGCGGCCCGCGATCTCGTGTCCCAGGATCTGCGGATGCTCCTCGAGCGAAAGCGCACGCCCGTGAGCGTCGCGGTTGTAATTTGCGTGGCCTCGAAAGATGTGGAGGTCGGTTCCGCAGAGCCCAACAGCTTCGACGCGAATCCGCACCTCGTCGGGGCGCAATGCCGGACAGGGGACGTCCTGCACGTCGACACGTCCGACCTTGGTGAGGACGGCGGCGCGCATCAGAGCGCCCTCCAGGCCGACCCGTCGGGGTACGCGTAGTCGGCCAGACTAGCCGGCTTCATCGTAATACTGTATCCCGGCGTGAGAGGCGGCATGTACCGGCCCCCCTCGATGGTGACGGGATCGACAAAATGTTCGTGAAGGTGGTCGACGTATTCGACGAGTCGATTCTCCAACGATCCACTGACACAGATGTAATCGAAGATCGCGAGATGCTGGACGTACTCGCACAGCCCGACGCCCCCCCCGTGTGGACAGACCGGCACGCCGAACTTTGCCGCTAGGAGCAGGACCGCGATCACCTCGTTCACTCCGCCGAGGCGACAGCTATCGATCTGACAAAACCGGATGGCGTTGCTCTGCATCAACTGCTTGAACACGATGCGATTCTGACACTGCTCGCCGCTGGCCACACCGATCGGCGCGATCGCGCGCGCGATCGCCGCGTGTCCGAGCACGTCGTCGGGGCTCGTTGGCTCCTCGATCCACCATGGGTCGAAGCGCTTGAGCTCACGCATGTTGGCGATCGCTTCGCGGACGTCCCACACCTGATTCGCATCCATCATCAACTTGCGATGTGGCCCGATCTCCTCGCGAATGATGGCGGCGCGCCGCAGATCGTCGCGCAGATCCCGACCAACCTTGATCTTGAAGTGCGACCAGCCGCGCGCGAGCCCGTCTCGGCACAACGCGCGAATCTTCTCGTCGGAGTAACCGAGCCAGCCGGCCGACGTCGTGTACGCCGGATAACCGCAGCGCAGCATCTCCGCCTCCCGCGCGGCGCGCGTTTCACGCTTCGCGTGCAGCATCGTCAATGCCTCGTCGGGCGTAAGCGCGTCCGTGATGTAGCGAAAGTCCACACACGCGACGAGCTCCTCGGGACTCATGTCGGAGAGCAGCTTCCACACCGGCTTCCGCTCGGCCTTGGCGTAGAGATCCCACACTGCGTTCACAACCGCGGCAGCTGCCAGATGTACGACGCCTTTCTCCGGGCCGACCCAGCGTAGCTGCGAATCGCCAACGACGCGGCGCCAGAAGCCGGCCATGTCCCTGGCGATTGCGTCGAGAGTCAGCCCAACGAGTAGCGGCTCGATCGCACGGATGGCGGCGACGCACAGCTCATTGCCCCTGCCGATGGTGAAGGTGAGACCGTGCCCCGAGAGCCCGCGCGGATCGTCGGTGTGCGCGATGACGTACGCCGCGGAGTAATCCGGGTCGCGGTTCATGGCATCCGAGCCGTCCAGCGCACGGGACGTCGGGAACCGGATATCCAGCGCTTCGAGGCGAGTGATGGTCGTCATGATGGTCTCGGCGCCCGCATCACATCGCCGTGAACCCGCCGTCGACCGGCAAGGCCACCCCGGTGACGAAAGAGGATTCCGACGACACCAGCCAAAGCGCAGCGTCGGCACACTCGTCAGCCGTGCCGAGACGCCCCATGGGCTGCGCTGCGCCATAGGTTCGCCACGCGGCCTCGCGATCCGGCATGGCCTCGGCGAAATCCCGGAGCATCGGCGTATCAATGATGCCGGGGCAGAGCGCGTTCACGCGAATGCCTCGCGTCGCGTAGTCGAGCGCTAGTGCCTTCGCGAGCATGACCACCGCACCCTTGCTCGCGCAGTACACCGGGGAGTCGGTCTGCGCCACGAGGCCGGTCTTGCTTGCCGTGAACAGAATGGCGCCGCCCGACGTCTGCCCGAGCATGCGTGGGATGGCGTAGCGTGCGGCGTACATGGGGCCGATGAGATTGATCGTGATCACACGCATGATCTCTTCGTCGGAGCTGTCGGGCAATCGCTTCGGCAGATTCACCCCGGCGTTGCAATACAAGACGTCGACAGCGCCGAACCGCTGTATACACAGGTCGATCGCGCGCTCGTTGTCCTCCCGCTGACTCACGTCGGCGTGGACGAACACCGCATCGGCCCCGCCGGCCGTGAGCTCGCGCGTCAGACTCTGGCCGTCGCGATCATTTACGTCGGCGAGCAAGAGACGCCCGCCTGCGGCCGCGAAACGCAGCGCGCACGCGCGGCCGATGCCGGTGCTGGCGCCGGTGAGGACCACCGCTTT
Organism: Gemmatimonadaceae bacterium; assembly: GCA_035535975.1. GTDB lineage: Bacteria > Gemmatimonadota > Gemmatimonadetes > Gemmatimonadales > Gemmatimonadaceae > JAQBQB01. The sequence continues at coordinate 17,035 of DATLPC010000170.1, forward strand.
TCCCGCGAGACGGCCGTCAGTCACCATGTCGTCACATCTTGAGGGTCACAAAGCCGCCATCGATCGCGTAGTTGCTTCCCGTGATGAACGCGGCGCGATCCGAGCAAAGGAAGAGCGCGAGATCGGCAACCTCGTCGGGCGAGCCCATGCGGCCGAGCGGCTGCGTGCGTGACAGTTGCTCGAACATCTCCTGCTCCCGTCCCGGGAAGTTCTTCGCCAGATAGCCGTCGACGAAGGGCGTATGCACGCGCGCGGGCGCGACGCAGTTGCACCGGATCTTGTGCGCCACGTAGTCGCGTGCGATCGAATAGGTCATGGTGAGGACGGCGCCCTTGGTCATCGAGTAGGCGAAGCGGTCCGCGATCCCGACCGTCGAAGCGATCGACGCGATGTTGAGGATGGCGCCGCCACGGTCCTTCATCGTTGGAATGGCCGCCTTGAGGCAGTTGTAGACGCCCTTGACGTTGACGGCGTACAGCCGATCGAAGTCTTCCTCGCTCGTCTGCTCCACGGTGCCGACATGGGCGACGCCGGCGCTGTTCACGAGCATGTCCAGCGCGCCGAACCGATCAATGATCTCGCCGAACCTGTCCGCGACGTCTCGCTGGCGTGTCACGTCGCAGGAGACGGCGACCGCCTCCCCGCCGCGTCCGCAGATGTCTCGCTCGAGGTCGTCGAGCGCCGTCGCCGAGATGTCGACGAGAGCGACGCGCGCGCCCGCTTCCGCGAAGCGCACGGCGATAGCGCGCCCGATCCCCGACGCGGCTCCGGTGACGATCGCGCTCTTCCCTGCGAGCTCGCGAGACGTAGTCATAAGCGGTAGAACTCCGACGCGTTGTCACCAAAGAATCGCCGCGCGTCGCTGGCCGGCCAGCTCGCCGTCAACGCGCGCGCGAGGGACAGCCACTCCGCGTAGGCTCCCGCCACCGTGAGCACTGGCCAGTCGCTGCCGAACATCACCCGCTTCGCGCCGAAGCACTCTGCCGCGTGCATCGCGTATCGGAGCGAGTCGTCGAGCGCAGAATCGGGGGACGCCTCCGTGAGGAGGCCCGAGATCTTGCACGACACGTGAGCGAACCGGGACAGGCGCTCGATCAGGTCAGGCCACGCGACGTCCCCGTCGCGAATCTGCGGTTTACCGCAGTGATCGAGCGCGAAGCGCGTCTCCGGACACCGTTCGACAAGCGCGATCGCATCCGCGAACTGATCCGCGGTAATGCAGAGATCGAAGGTATATCCGCGCCGGCCGACTTCGCGGACGCCATCGACGAATGGCCGCTGCACGCAGAAGCCCGGCGGCTGCCCCTGGATGTTGTGGCGCACGCCTTTGACCAGCGAGTGCGAGGCCAGACCGTCGAGCGCGCGATCACGCGCCGCGGTGTCATTGAGGTCGACGTAGGCCACAATCCCGGCGACGCGAGGGTCGGTTTTCGACAGCCGCTCGAAGAACTCGACTTCCCGAGCGCCCTGCGACGGCGCGCAGTTCGCCTCGACCGCCATGAGTCGTGAAACGCTCGCGCCGTCGGCCGCCCGCGTGAAATCAGCCGGCAGAAACGCGCGGCGCAGCTCCGGCATCGGCTCGAGCCAGGGATATTCCAGCTCGCCGGGATCCCAGAAATGCACGTGCGCGTCGACGATCATGCCGCGGACCACGCTGCGCGCCACCGATCGAGTGCAACCGCGACGACGATGATGGCGCCGATGATGATTTCCTGGATGTAGTTCGGCCACCCCATCTGCTGACAGCCGTTGCGGAGAAACGCCATGATCAACGCGCCGATCATCGAGCCGGTTACGCTGCCCTCGCCGCCGGCCAGGCTGCCCCCGCCGATTACGACGGCCGCGATGGTGTCTAGCTCCGTGCCATTGGCGACGGTGGGGTCGCCCTGACGCAGCCGCGACATCTGCATCACGCCGGCGAGGCCGAAGAGCAAACCCGCCGTCCCGTACGTGATGACCTTGATGTGGTCCGTCGCGATCCCACACGCGCGCGCGGCGGCCTCGTTCGATCCGAGCGCGAACAACCGCCGGCCGAAGACGGTCGCGCGCAATACCGCAGCGGCGAGAGCTGCCAACAGCATCGCGATCCACACGCCGGGCGGCAACACCAACCACGCCTGACGCGGAAAGGTGACGAGCAGATCGTTGACCCACGTCGGCGGTACGTTGACGGTCTGTTCGCCGGCAAGCCACTTCGCCATGCCGCGCGCAATGCCGAGCGTCCCGAGGGTGGCGATGAACGGAACGACGCGCAGGCCGGTGATGAGCAGGCCGTTGCTGACGCCGACCGCGCCGCCCACTGCGACCGCAGTGACGACGGCGAACAGCGGAGTCCATCCACCACGCAGCGCGAGTGCGGCGGCGACGCCGGTCAGCGCGATGACGGCCCCGACCGAGAGGTCGATCCCGCCGCTGATGATGATCATCGTCATGCCGACGGCGCTGATGGCGACGATGACGGTTTGCGAAAGGACGACGCGGAGGTTGACGGCGGAGAGATAGCGTCCCGGCGCCTCGGTCAGGAGCGCGAACACCGCGACCACGAGGGCGAGCGCGAGCCACGGCCCCAGGCGGGCAAGCCAGCCTCGAAGGCTGTCGCTCGGAAACGACCGCGGCTGAGGGGCGAGGGGAAGACTAGTCACGACACTGTGCTTAAACGCTGAAAGCGAGGCCAATGTACCTTCGCCGCGAGCGCCCCGCCAACCACCCGCCTCGAGCCTCGCCTCGGAATCACCGACGGTCGCTCATTGACCATTCGGCCGCGAGGTCGTGATGTCATAACGCAGCGAATCGGACCCCGGAATGCCGACCGCGACCACCGCGTGCTCGCCCGACCGTGCATTCGTACGCTCGACGCGCGCCACGCTCGATGGCGACCAGCGAATCGTGACCCGTGCATTGCCCCGGGCAAGCGTGATGGAGCCAGGACCGCTCGCCACGGAATCGGTTGGCAGCGCCAGCAGCGGTAGTTGTTCGACGAACGCGCCGCGACGTCGCACGACGACGCGCAATCCGCGATCACTGAACGTGACCGTCTTTCGGCTGTCGACACCAACCGCGTACTCGACGGTCACGTCTCCGCTCGGCAGGTCGCGGCTTCCCGGACGGAGCGACACTGGGAATCCGCCGACGCGCATCGTTGGTGCGATACCGCTCGCTTCAGCGACGAGGCTGTCTCCGCGCGTTCCCCAGGCCGTCGTCGCGCCGTCGCTCTGCGACTGTAGCACCGACCCCACGCCGGGAATCCACAGCAACTCGAGACCGTAACGTTGCTGCGCCGTGAGACGCGGACCCGACGCGAACGCCGCATAGTAGGCCGGCCGGCGCACGTACGTGAAGGTCAGCGGCTGACGTGAATCGACTCGTTGATGCGTGAAGCGCTGCTCGCGCTGATGTCTCATCGATGCGATGGCCGATGCGCGTTGAGCGTCCGTTGGATTCCAGTGCACCTGACTCCGATGCAGGAAGGCGTATGGTGAGAACGCGCGAAACGAGCCAATCGCCAACGAGTCGACGTGTGGCCATTGCCGCGCGAGGGCTGCGCGGCGGGCCATGGCCAACGTCGCGACGTCTTCGCGCGTCGGACCGAGAATCCACGCCGCGGGCACGTGCTCAGCGATCGGGAATCCGGCTTCCGATTCCTCGGCGCCGGCGTCCGCGACGACCGCGCGCTTTTGCCGTGTCTCGAACCCGTGCGCCAACGTCAGGGCGTTACCTGACGGCTCGGGGACCGCGTTGTACCCCAGCCACTCGTACCAACGGCGCGTCGCATCGAGGAACACCGAAGCCAGGTCGGTCGCGCGCGCGTACTGCCAGGCCGCGTGAAGGTCGCTGTGGTGGGTGTTGAGGTCGTATCCCCAATCGGCGCCGTCGGCCTCGTAGAAATACCCGACGGGACTTTGGTGGTCGGCAGCGGTCTGTTTCAATCGCTCTCGGACGAGCCGCGCGATCGCGGCATCTGGGTAGAGCGACAGGTACGCGAGCGCGCCGCCCCACACGTTGTCGAACTGATTCGAGAACTTGCGCCCGTGTTCGTACAGATCTTGGCGCGTGAGTACGGCGACGATCGCGCGGCGGTCGGCTTCGATCGCGCGTCGATGGATCGATGAATCGATCGCCGGCCCGTCGGCGATCATCCGAAGCGCCTCTCCCATGAACTTCGTGGCGAACGCCGTCGGCGCGAGGCTCCACTGTCGCGGAGCGTACTCGCTGAACCGCCCGTCGTTGCTCTGACTGGTCGTCCAGAACTCCAGGGCCGCTTCCAAGCGCGCGCGGACCGCAGGATCGCCGCGATATGGATTCCACGGCCGATTCGTCGCGTAAAAGAACGCCAGTGAGAGAATGTTCTCCATGATCCTGGCGTTGTACGGCTCATTGTCTTTCGGGGTACGCCAGACTGCGATATCGATGAAGCCCCGGCGTGGCCCGCTGAGTGCGATGCTGTTCGCGAGCCGATGAAAATTCGCGACGTAGTACGGCAGGTCGAGCTCGTCGTCGCGGAACTCCGACGGCGAATGCTTCGACAGATCGACGGGCGCGACGGCCGAGGCCTGCCCCGGCGCGGCCCCTCTGATCGCGATCGACAATGCGATCGCGACGAGGAGCGACACCGGCCGAACTCCGGCGAGCGGATCTTTCACTCGCCGCTCAGTATCCCGGGTTCTGCTTGATGCCCGGATTGACGTCGATCTCGTGCTGCGGGATCGCCGCCCAGATGTTCGTCGGCTTCCAGCCGGTCTTCGATACCAGATCGGCGCCGATCACCTGGGAGTAGAGCCCCCACCGCTTCAGATCGAATAGACGCTTCGACTCGAAGGCCAGCTCCCAACTCCGTTCCTGCCGAACCGCATCGCGGAATTGGGCCTGCGTCAAACCGGCGAGTGGCGGCAGACCCGCACGCGCCCGCACCGCGTTGATCGACGCATAGGCGTTCGCGGGGCCGTTCGCCTCGTTCTCCGCCTCGGCGTGCAGCAGCAACGTCTCGGCGTAGCGGTACACCGGCCAGTTGAGGTTCGACCGTCCACTGTTCAGCGCGATCGATTGGCCGCCGTTGTCGTAGAACTTGCCGTAGTATGGCAGCGGCCGAGGGAACCGCGGACTCTTATCGCCGAAGCCCTTGACGCTGCCCCGCGTGTCGTAGAAGAACGTCGTCGTACCCACGGTCACCTGGGTGAGGAACGTCGGCTTTTTGCGAAGATCGGCGTCGGAGAACGTGTCCATGAACTCCGGCGTCGTGCACCAGTAGTTGATGCCGGACTCTGCGCCGATGCCGCTCGGGCGCGACTGGCTGGTGAACAGGTTGCGGATCAGCCCCTCGAACTGAATCGAGTAAACGTGCTCCGGTCCATTCTTGTTTTTGACCAGCCAGAGATCGGTGAAGTTCGGGACGAGCGAGTACGCCTTGCTGTCGATCACCGTCTTCGCGGCGGCCGCGGCATCGGCCCACTTGTTCTGGCCCACGAGCACGCCCGACATGTTGACGTACACGTCGGCGAGCATCGTGCCGGCCGCGCCGCGCGTCGGACGACCGTCGTCTGGCGTGGCCGAATCCGGCCACTTCACGGGCAGCAGTCTGACCGCGTCCACGAGATCGGCCACGATCTGTGTGTAGACGTCCTTCATCGGCGCGCGAGTCACGTTGTTGGCGACCGCGAAATCGGTGATCGGCTCGGTCATCAGCGGGACGTCACCCCACACGCGCACGGCGTTGAAGTGGTTGAGGGCGCGGTGGAACTTGGCGGCGCCGAGGTAGCGATCCTTTACGTCCTGCGCGACCCCGGTCATCCCCGGGATGGCTTTGATCAGCAGGTTCGCCTGACCGATCGCTCCGTACATCTGATTCCATGTGCGCCACAACCACTCGTTGTTCGAGTTGTAGGTGTACGTGTCCTGCTCGTACTTCGAGTCCGTCGTGTTGTTGATGAGAATCGTCTGCTCCGATGGAACCTCGGAGATCATCGGCCAGCCGCGGATGTAATACGCCTGATTCGATCCGCCCGTGTACCAGTTGTCGATGCCGCCGAGCGCGATCTTCAGATCGGCCTCGGTGGACGGAAAGTTCGACGGCGTGAAGAAGTCCTGCGGCTGCTCGACCAACCAGTCCTTGCAGGCCGACGGAACGAGCAACACCATGGCCGCGACGGCGAGATGTCTGATTTTCATGGTCATCTCCTAGAATCTCACGTTGAGACCGACGGTGAACGTGCGGACACCCGGGTAGCTGGAGTCGTCCCAGCCGAGCTGCAGGTCACTGGTGCCCCGGGAGCTCGCTTCGGGGTCGTACCACGAGTACTTCGTCCACGTCTTGAGATTCTGGGCGCTGCCGTAGACGCGTAGGTTTTCGGCGTTCAGATGGCTCGCGAGGCGCGCTGGAACATCCCAGCCAAGCGTCACGTTCTGGAGGCGTACGAACGAGCCGTCCTCGATCCAGCGAGACGTCATCTGATTGAACGGACCGATGCCGATACCGGTCATGTCGTTGATGCCGCTCCCCGGCGTCCAGTAGTGGAGCGTGCTGCGCAGCGTGTTGACGTTGTCGCCGGGCGTCTCCATTCCCTGCCGGTTCAGGTTGACGACCTTGAAGCCCTCGACGGCGCGCAACACGTACGACAGCGAGAACACGCGCCACCCGAAGAAGCCGTTCTGGCCGACGATGTATTTCGGCTGCGCGTTGCCGAGGATGACGCGATCGTCCGTCGTGATCTTTCCGTCGCCGTTCACGTCGCGGAGCTTCATTCCACCGGCGACGGCGCCCGACTGCCCGCTCGCCGCCGCCTCGGCGGCCGTTTGGAAGATTCCGTCCCAGAGGTAGCCGAAGTAGTTGCCGAGCGGCTCGCCGACGCGCACGATCGCGGCTGGACGGAACGTCGGCAGCGAACCGTTGACGCCATCGAGGAAGAATTGTGTATCGCCGCCGAGATCGAGCACCTTACTGCGATTCCAGGAGACGTTGCCGCCGAGCCGCACGTCGACCGCGCGTACGCGCTGGCGCGTGTCGATGCCGATCTCGGTGCCTTGGTTCTGTACCGACCCGATGTTCGTGACGTAGTCCGTGTATCCGGTGTAGTACGGCACCTGCTTTGAATACAGCAGGTCGTACGTTCGCTTTTTATAGTTGTCGAATGTGAGGCCGACGCGGTTGCTGAACAGACCCATGTCGAACCCGATGTCTGTCTGGCGCGTCGTCTCCCACCGCAGGTTGGGATTGGAGTTGCGGCTCGGATTGGCGCCGTTGTTGAATCGCGTCGTGCCCAGGTCGTACGGCGATCCGACGCTCCACGCCGCGAGCGACTGATACGCGCTGATCGCCTCGCTGCCGGTGCGCCCCGTGCTCGCGCGCAGCTTGAGCTCCGTGACGAACGGCACGTGATTCGCGAAGAAGCGCTCGTCGCTCACGCGCCAGGCGCCGCCGACCGACGGGAACCTCGCCCACTTGTTGTTGACGGCGAACTTCGATGCGCCGTCCGCACGATAGGTGGCAGTGAGCAGGTACTTTCCCGAATAGGCGTAGTTCATCCGCCCGAGGTACGAGAGCAGCCGTTCGCGCGAGGAGCTCGACGTGGCCGTGATCGTCTCCGCGAGGTTGATGCGGCTGTAGCCGAGCAAATCGCTCGTGAACCCGACGCCTTGCGAACCGCTCGCGCTGCTCTTGAATTCCTGGGCGGTCATGCCGCCGAGCAACGTGAAGGCGTGCTGGCCAAACGCGTGCTGGAACGTGAGCGTGTTCTCGCCGAGAAACGTGGACCGCGCGCTGTTGTCGACGTTGGCCTGTCCCGAACCGAGTGCGGCGCGCAGCAGGCGCGACGTATAGCGCTGGCCGAGTCCGTCGTTCTGCGTGTACGACACCGCCGAGCGGAAGGTGAGTTGCTTGGCCAGCTCGACGTCGGCGAACAAGTTGCCGAGCAGGTAGTCGGTCGTGGCCTTGTTCTGGAGCAAGTTCACGATGGCGAGCGGATTGTCCATCGTCTGCGATGGGAGCAGCGGGCCGCTGTACCCACCGTCGGCGGTGTACACCGGGATCGTCGGCGCGAAGCGCAGCGCCATCATCGTCACGGGACCGCCGCCGGAGCCGTAGCCGTCGTTGACGCGGACCTGGCTGTTGGTCGAATGGCTGTACGTCACGCGGGTGCCGGCCTTGACGCGGTCGCCGAGGGTCTGATCGAGATTGAATCGCAGCGAGCCTCGATTGAACGTCGAGTTCAACACGATGCCTTTCTGCTGAAGCATCGACGCGCTCGACATGATGCTCGTGCCGCCGCTCGAGCCGCTCACGCGAACCTCGTGGCTCTGCATCGGCGCGGTGCGGTAGACGACGTTCTGCCAATCGGTCGTCGGCAGCGTCCCCGTCGTGTCGAACGTGACCGACTTGTCGTGGTTCGGGTTGCGCATGAACATCAGCGCGAATTCGTTGCCCGAAAGCAAATCGATGTGCTTCGACACCTGCTGCATGCCGCTATACGCGTTGTACTCGAAGCGCATGTTGCCGGGAAGCCCACGCTTGGTCGTCACGAGGATGACACCGTTGGCCGCGCGAGCGCCGTAGATCGCGGCGGACGACGCATCCTTCAACACGTCGATCGTCTCGATGTCGTTAGGATTGACCTGGTTCAGGTCCGCGCCGATCACGCCGTCGACGACGATGAGCGGCTCGTTGTTCCCTTGCATCGAATTACCTCCGCGGACGCGAATGCGGAGCTCGGAACCGGGCTGCGCGTTCGTCGTCTGGACCTGGACGCCGGACACGAGGCCGGAGAGCGCCTCGTCGACACGCGGCACGGGCATCGTCGAGATCTCGTTCGTCGTGACCGACGACACCGAGCCGGTCACCTCGCGGCTGCTCTGCGTGCCGTAGCCCACGGTCACCACTCGCTCGAGCGATACGGCCGCCGCCGCCAGATCGATGTTCGCGGTCACCACTTGCCCGGCGCCTACCGTCACCGGCTGTTCCTTGAACGTGTAGCCGATACGCGTGGCGCGCAGCGTGTACGTGCCGGCGACGACGCTCGCGATCGTGTAGCGCCCGTCCGGTCGCGACTGCGCGCCCGTTCGCGTGCCGACGACGACGATGTTCACATCGGGAAGCGGAGCGCCCGCCTCCGTAGTTCGGACGATCCCTTGAATCGTGCCGGTGCCGACCTGGGCCCCGCCGGGCACCGCGCCAAGAGGTGCCATCGCGGCGCCGATGAGGAGGAGGTGGACGGACTTTCTCATGCCGAGTACTCCGAAGGATTGAAGGTGGTCGATCGGGACTTCGGTGAAACGCACGTCAGGATTTGCCCAGCGAACGAGTGGAACGCACCGACGGTCGCCGCGGGCCGTCCGCCGACGCGTCCGGGAATGACGGCCATGAGCGCCGCGCGTTTGGTAGCGCCACGGGGGCGACGTCGGACAACACAGCCCCGGCATGCGAGGCCAGCGTAGCCGTGGCGCCCTTCGCCAGCGTCACCTCGAACTGGCCGGTGCCGGCCCGCTTCACGCGCGGCGCCGGTCCCTCGTGGGTGACTACAACAGCCTCATCCCAATCCGCCACGACAACCCGCAATGGTTGGCCGGCGAGACTGCTCACGCGAACCCACGTCGTGCGTGCGTCGCGACGCACGCCACTGACGAGAAACGCCCCGTCCGCGCGTAGATCGGCGAACGACGCGTCGCGCCACGCCGATGGCATCCCCGGAAACACGCGAATCGCACCACCCCAATCCTGGAGAAACATCTCCTGGATCGTGGTCGCCGCCGACAGCGGCGTCTCGATCACTGGCCCGGCCTCGGCATACATGGTGTTCGGCTGCATGTACTTCGGGAAATCGAGATACGCCGTGAGCCGAGCGAGCACCGTGTCGCCTTGGCCGAGCATGGCGTGCATCGAACCACCGCCGGTAAACGAGTATCCACGAAAGAGCGACGGCTCGCGCTCCCACGCGCGCAGCGATGCTTCGATCAACTCGCGATTTGCCGGTGAGTCCGGGGTGATCAGCCCGAGCGGATAGATCGCGAGGAGATGCGAGTAGTGCCGGTGTGATTGCTGCCAGGGACGATCGCGACCGACCCACAGCCCGGTGGAGTCGGCGGGGAACGGTGTGAGATGCGCGAGCACATCGCGCCAGCGCGGCAGAAGCGGTTCATCGACGCGGAGACGCTCCGCGCTGGCGATTAACGACCGTAGACCCCAACGGAGCAGCGCCAGGTCGTAATTCGCGTCGGCGACGACCGCGAGCTCCGGTGATTCGGTGGGTGGGAGATGATACGCGCCGCCGGAATCCTTCTCGAGGTATGGCAGATAATTGCCGATCGCGAGGCGCAACAACGGGTACAACCGGCGACGCAGCAGCGTATCGTCCATCTGGTAGCGATAGTGCTCCCAGTAGTAAAACATCGTCCACGGCAAGTCGCCCATCTCGTGCGCCGCGTCGCTGTTCGCCGTCGCGAGATCGACCGGGCGATGCAAGTCCGGGCCGGCGCTGCGGCCGATCGCCGCCGCGCCAGGTCGCAAACGCGCCGGCACGTTGTCGATCAACGCCTGGGTGCCGCGGTCGAGATTCCGAAAGAGAGATTCAGCAAGCTCGAGACGATTCGCGCGGAAGAGCGGCGAGTACGTCAGCTGGATGTTGAGATTGAACCAGATCGCTGGCCAGGGCGTGTCGTTGAACCAGGGGCCGTTGAGATCGAGAATCGGCCCGTCGGGCCGCATGGCGGCGCCGAGTTTGTAGATCTGAATCCAGTAGTATCCCTCGAGCCGCTCGTCGGGAAACGAGACGAAGCTTTCCGGATAGTAGGCGTGCCACCACCGGCGATGATTTGTCGCGAGTCGCGACAAACCCTGCGCGAGGGCGGCACGGTTCGCCGCATGCGCTTCGGCAACGGCGGGCGCTTCCGTCGGCGCATACCCGATGCTCACGAAAAAAATCCGCTCGCGGCCGGTGCTCGCAACGCGCCGAATCGCTTCGGCATGCGCATCGCCGCCGACGAACGTTTGAACGCTGGTGATTCCATTCGAGTCGCGGGCCACGACGGCCGGCGGATGAATGTCGATCGAGTCGAACGGCACGTTGTTGTGCACTTTTCGCGGGGGGCGAGCGAGTGCTGGAGACCAGTCGAGGTCCGGCGCGCTCTCACCACCGCGGCCGTCGAGCGCGATCACGATGACCTCGGGGTCGCGGGCGACGAAGCTTCTCCACCGGATCTCGCCGCGCGCTGTGACCACGGTGCCGGTCACCTCCGCATTCCAGAGACTGAGCCGCATCGTCCCACCGGTCACCGTGCCGGCGGTCTTCAGGAGGACGCGGCCGATCGGATATCGCGACGCGTCGTGGACGACATCCGTGCGATTGATCGTCCATCCGAGCACGCCATCCGCGCGATCGATCGTCGCGCCCAGTCGTCCGTTGCCGACGAACGCGGCCTCGCCCCAACCGGAAGGCAGTCGGTTCCAGACCATGTCGTGGCGTCCGAGGAAGGCCGGCCAGTCGACGGTCGTACGCGGCGGCGCCGGGGTCGGAGGCGTCGCAAAAAACGTGGAGGAAGCGACGGCAAGAGCTGCGATACGAGTTCTGCAGGACGAGAACATGGCGTACCGGATGGCGACTCGGCCGCCGGCGCCGAGTCGACTTTAACGTATCAGCTACTTTAACGTTTCAGTTCGATCGCACCGGATATACAACTTCCGGGACGACGTGTAAAGTCACGCCGACTGCCGAACCAGTTCGCCCGGGCAGCTCGCCTGTTAGGGCAAGTCGGTCGGACGGCCCTCGCGCGCTGCGCGATAAATGGCCTGGACGAGCGCGACACTGCGCCGGCCATCTCGGCCGTCGCACAGCGGACGACGCCCCCGTCGAACGGCATCGACGAAATCGGCGATCACCCGCCGGTGGCCGCTCACATCGGAGACAACGGGGGAGCTCGCGCTCGCGCTCACGTTCCCTGGCGTCCGCGGCGGCATCGTCTCCGGCTTGGTGCGAAGATCCAGCGACGCGATGCGATCGCTTTCGACGACAATCGTGCCTTCGGAACCGGTGAGCTCGAGGCGACGCGGAAAGCCTGGGTACGCCGCCGTGGTGACTTCAATGGTGCCGATCGCACCTGACGCGAATTCGACGGAGGCGAACGCCGTGTCCTCGACCTCGATGCGGTGAAGCATCGTACGCGCCATCCCCGTCACGCGCGCGACATCGCCGAACAGCCAGAGGAGCAGGTCGACCGTGTGTATACCCTGGTTCATTAGCGCACCACCGCCGTCGAGTGCCCACGTTCCGCGCCAGCGTGAGCCGGCGTAGTACTCCGGTGGCCGATACCACTTCACCTGGGCCGAGGCGATCAACGGCCGTCCGAGACCACCCGACGAAATCAGCTCGCGCAGCCAAACGACGTCGGGCGCCGTACGATCCTGGAAGATCACGCCGACCGTGACGCCCTCTCGCTCGGCGTCGGCCAACAAGCGATCGATCCGCTCGACGTCGACGTCGAGCGGCTTCTCGACCAGCACATGCAGGCCACGGCGCACCGTCCGAGTTGCGTGCTCGACATGCAGGCCCGATGGCGTTCCGATCAACACGACCTGCATGCCCGCATGGGCGACGAAGGCGTCGAGGTCGTCGTATGCTCGACCGCCGTACGCACTCGTGATGCGCGCGGCCTTCGCGGCATCACGCCCCCAACAGGCGACGAGCTCCACCTCGGGAATCTCGGCGAGGGCGCGCGCGTGGGTCTCGCTGATGTTGCCGGCGCCCAGGAGGCCGACGCAAGTCCTGCTCAGAGTGCCGTCCGCGCTCGCCGGCCGCAGGAATTCCTAATCGCCCGCCACCGGCACCGGATGCGCCTCTGTAGCGACCCGCATCGGCGCCTTTCTTCCAATCCAGCTCTGCAACTCATCGAAGTACGAATAGAACACCGGCGTCACGTACAACGTCACGATCTGCGAGAACGCCAACCCGCCCACCACCGCCACGCCGAGCGGGCGACGGGACGCCGCGCTTGTGCCAACCCCGATCGCGATCGGCAGCGTTCCTACAATGGCCGACACCGTCGTCATCATGATCGGACGGAACCGCACACTCGCCGCTTCGACGATCGCTTTCGCCGGCGGAATCCGTTCGCTTCGTTGACGCTCGAGCGCGAAGTCGATCATCATGATCGCGTTCTTCTCCACGATGCCGATCAGCATGATGATGCCGACGTAGCCGTATACGCCGAGCTCCACGTGCGTGATGTAGAGCGCGAACAACGCCCCGAAGGCGGCAAACGGCAGCCCGGTAAGAATGGTCACCGGGTGGATGAAGCTCTCGTAGAGAATCCCGAGAATAATGTAGATGATGAAGATCGTGATCAGGATGAGAATTCCCATCCCTTTCTGCGATTCCTGAAACGCTTGGGCCGTCCCCGAGAAACCGCCGGTGATCGACGCCGGCAGCATCTCGCGCGCGATGCGCTGCACTTCCGCCGTCGCCGCGCCGAGCGACACGCCCTCGGCGAGATTGAACGAGATCGTCATCGACGTCATCTG
>DATLPC010000171.1:0-38482 GCA_035535975.1 Gemmatimonadaceae bacterium
CAGTCCGCGATCGCGATCTTCCTCGTCGGCTCGGCGTTGTGCGGCGTGAGTCAGAGCATGTTCCAGCTCATCCTCTTCCGCGCGATTCAAGGATTGGGCGGCGGAGGCTTGAACGTCACGACGCAGGCAGTCGTCGGGGACATCGTCGCTCCGCGAGACCGCGGGCGGTACCAGGGAATCTTTGGCGCGGTGTTCGGCCTGGCGAGCGTCGCGGGTCCTCTGCTCGGCGGCTACTTCACGACGCATCTCAGCTGGCGGTGGATTTTCTTCATCAACCTTCCGCTCGGGATCATCGCCGTCGTCGTGCTCGCGGTGACTCTGCCGTCGCAAACGCTCCGAACCAAACACGCGATCGACTACGCGGGCGCGGCGCTGCTCGCGGTGGCGCTGAGCGGCGTCACATTGCTCGCGGATCTCGGCGGAACGACTTATCCCTGGGGCTCCAGCTTGGTGATCGGTTTGATCGTCGTCGCAATAGTCGCCACGATTGCCTTCGTGTTTGTCGAGCGTCGCGCGGCGGAACCGGTGCTTCCGCTGCGGCTCTTTCAGCGAAGAACCTTCGTCGTGTCGACGCTCGTCGGTCTGGTCGTCGGCTTCGCGCTGTTTGGTTCCGTCACCTACTTCCCGCTCTTCCTTCAGGCGGTGAAGGGAGTGAGCCCCACCGCGTCCGGACTGCAAATGCTGCCGATGATGGGCGGCATGTTGACGACGTCGATTCTCTCCGGGCAATTGATCAGTCGCATCGGACGCTTTCGCGTCTTTCCGATTGTCGGCACCGCCGTGATGACGCTGGGGCTGGTCATGCTCGCGAGGCTGACGACGGAGAGCAGTGTGGCCGCGGCGGCGTTGCGCGTATTGGTGCTCGGCGCCGGTCTGGGCATGGTGATGCAGGTGCTCGTCATCGCCGTGCAGAACGACGCGGACTATCACGATCTGGGTGTCGCGACATCCGGAGCTACCCTCTTCCGTTTCATTGGCGGCTCTCTCGGAACCGCGGTGCTTGGCGCAGTGTTCGCGAGTCGCTTAGGGACTCTGCTCGCGAGTAGCGGCGGATCGACTCGCGCGGCCGGTCAGGGGTTGAACCTCGAGACGCTGGCGCAACTGCCTCCCGACGTCCGCGCGCGCTACGCGGCCGCGATCACCGGAGCTTCCGACCGCGTCTTCACGGTGGCGGCTGCAGTCTGCGCCGTGGGATTTCTCATCACGTGGCTGATGCCCGAGCGTCCACTGCGCGCGACGATCGCCTCGTCCGCGGCGAATCCCGGCGAAGAGGCGGGTGAGGCGTTCGCGCGACCATCGGACGGCGACGCCGTCGCGGCGCAACTGTACGCCGCTCTGACGCGACTGGCCGATCGCGACGTCCAGCGCGCGCACATACGACAGATCGTCGAACGGGCCGGTGAGACGCTTTCACCGCTCGCCGCGTGGTTGCTCGTGCGCCTCGAGCGGGACCCGACATGCGATCCGCTGGCGCTTGCCCGCAAGCACGACATCGCCGAGGATCGCGTGCGAAGCGCGGTCGAAGAGCTTCGAGGGCGCGCACTGATCTCCGGTAGCGCGCCAACGTTGGTCCTCACCGACGCGGGCTGCGAGGTGCTCACACGTCTCGTCGTCGCGCGACGACAACATCTCGAGGGACTCGCCGCCGAGTGGGATCCGCGCCGAAACCCCGAGATCGTCGGCTACCTCGAGCGTACGGCCCGCGAGATCGTTCCGGACGTCGACCGTCGGACGGCGGCGGCATAGCCGGCGGCTTTCGGTCACGAGACGCGCCTATCATGTTTTAGCCATGCTCTCTTCTCGACGATTTCTCTTCGCGGCGTTCGCCCTGATCGCCGCTCGCCAAGCCGGCGCACAGACGCTCGACGATTCCATCCCGTCCGGAGCGAATTTCGACAAAGCGCAGTTCCGGCTATGGACGCCGCCGACGAAAGCGAAGCTGCGCGGTCTGCTCGTGCTCGTTCCCGGATCGAATGGGGACGGTCGCGCGATGGCTCAGGACACGGTCTGGCAGGCGTTCGCCGCGAAGAACAATCTCGCCGTCGTCGCCTGCCGCTTCACCGACAAGCCGCACGACCAGGGATACATCGAGGATTACGTGAACGTGTCGCACGGCAGTGGCCAGGCACTGCTCGACGCGATCGATCATTTCGCGTCGCGCTCCGGCCATGCCGAGCTGTCGTCAGCTCCTCTGTTGCTCTGGGGCATGTCGGCCGGAGGGCAGTTCGACTATGAAATGGCAGCGTGGAAGCCCGAGAAAGTCGCGGCGTTCATCGTAAACAAGGGCGGCATCTACTACACGGCCCTGACGCCGCGCGAGACGCGCGCGATTCCGGCGATGCTGTTCATCGGAGGCAAGGATCTCGAGCAACGCGTCCACACGATCACCGGCTTGTTCGCCCTCAACCGGCGCGGCGGGGCGCTGTGGGCGCTCGCCGAGGAACCGGGTGTCGCGCACGTGGTTGGGAAGTCGCGCGACGTGTCGATGCTTTTCTTCGAGGACGTTCTCGCCGCTCGTCTGAATCAGGACGGCACGCTCAAGGCGCTGGGCGAAGGCAACGGACTTGTCGGCGACTTGAAAACACACGAATTCGGACAGCCACCAGCCAAGGGAACTCCCAACTACCCCACGGTGTGGCTCGTCACGGAACGTGTCGCCAAAGCGTGGAAAGACATGATGTTGACGCCCTAACGGACCATCAGCGCGCTGTGCGCCACGGCACCAACTGGCGCGATACCCTGGCCCCCATTGGCGCGTCCTTCCTCCAGTAGTGTGTTGCACCCCCCATGGAGGAAGTGCCGATGCGTCTCGTTCCCCGAAAGTCTTCCCGCCCCTCGACTGCCACCGGCTACTCCGTCATCGACGATCAGCTGGCAATCGCCGGTGACCTCAATACCGAGGGCACGGTTCGAGTCGACGGCCGCGTCGAGGGCACCCTTCACCGAGCCGACACATTGATCGTCGGCGTGAACGGCACGGTCATCGGAGACGTCGAGGCGCGCGAAGTCATCGTCGGTGGAACGCTGGTTGGAACGCTGACGGTCGGCGGTCGTGTCGAGGTCCAGGCGTCGGCGACAGTGCAGGGCGACATTCGCGCTGAGGCCGTGCTGTTGCACGAGGGCGGGTTGGTGCACGGTCACGTCGCCATTCACCCCGCGGGTGCGGCGAACGCGCTCGAAGACGAGCAGAGACTGGAGATTGGCGGCGCACCGCGCCTGCCGGCAGCCGAGAGCGCGTAATCGATGGTGATCGGAGGCGGAACTCCGGCGTGGACGGTCATCGTCGTCCCGCCGACGCCGAGCGCGGCACCACGCCGGCTCGGCGTGAAGATGCGAACCATTCGCATGATGGTGATGTACCTCGCCACGGCCGCGGCCTGTCTCGTGATTTGGGAAACGGGCCGGTCCGAAGCCGCCGCGCTCGCCGCCGAGCGCTTGGCGGAAGCGCGCATCGAGATTTTCGCGCTGCGCGATACGATGCAGACTCTGCGCACGGCGTCGATGGCGGAGCGGATTCGTAACAGCCCGCCGGTCGACATGATCATGCCCGTGAGCGGCGCTCCGGTGTCGAGTCGATTCTCACATTCGCGTTTCCATCCCATTCTTCAGATCTTCCGCGCGCACGAGGGCGTCGATCTCTCCGCGCCGGCAGGGACGCCGATCGTCGCGCCCGCGGCGGGAACGGTGCGGTCGGTGGGACGCCGCTTCGGATACGGCCTCACGATCGAGCTGGCGCACACCGGCGGCGTCGTGACGCGCTACGCCCATTGCCGCTCGGCGAAGGTGAAGCCGGGCCAACAGGTGGACGCGGGCGCGGAGATCGGCACGGTCGGCTCGAGCGGCCTGGCGACGGCGCCTCATCTGCACTTTGAGGTGCTCGTGAAGGGGACCGCGGTCGATCCGATCAAGTTCGTCGCCGCCACCCGGCAGCCCGCGGCGCCACAGCCCACCACGACGCCCGCCGCGCTCCCCGCTCCGACGCAGACCGCGCCGGCAACGCACCAGCTTCCGTTCTGAGCGGCGATTAGTAAACGCTAATCGCGGCTAGGGAAGCGCGACCCGCGCGACGAAACGGTCGGGGGCGAGGTAGAAGGACAGTCGCTCGGCGCCGGTGTTCACGCGGCCGGCGAACCGGAACGCCTCGACGGCGCTGACGATCGCGATCATTCCCGCCGTGGCGATGCCGGGGGCGAGGTAGGGGTGCTCCGTGCTCGACTTGCTCGTCGTGAACGTGTAGCGATGACCGAACGGGTCGGTCCCCGTCTGTTCGATCGTCGACGTCGTCGTCTTGCCGTGAGCGCCGACGCCGAGAGCCACCGCCGCCAGGCCGAAAAGCACCACCCCTTTCACCGGACGTCGGGTGTACATCTGGCCTCCGCCCGGGACGACCAGCCCGAACACCAGAGCCTGCGACTGCGACAGTTGCGCGCGACGGAGAGTCTCGATCCGCGCGACGACCTGCAGACGATCGCTCGCCTCCGGTTTGAATCGCAGATAGTTCTCGAAGTCCGTCATGGCGTTGGCGCGCTGCGCGAGCGCCAGACGAACCAACGCGCGGTCGTAGTACGCGTCCGCCCAGGTCGAATCGCCCTTGAGCGCGCCCGAGAAGTGCAATTCCGACTCGAGGAACCGGCCGGCGTCGTACGATGTAATTCCCTGCTGGAATTCGCGCTGCGCCGCGACGATGTTCGGGTCGGCCCGCGGCGGAATGATCGTCATGATTCGTTCGCGAACCTCTGACGCCTCGAGCGCTTTCGGCGCGAGCACGAGAAAGCGGCAATATTCGGCGGCGGCGCTCGCCCCGGCCTTCGACTGTTCGTACACCCGCCCGAGCTGATAGGCGAAATCAGCGTTGGTCGGATCGAGCGTCGCGGCTTGGCGTAAGGAGTTGAGGGCGGTCGCGCTGTCGCCGAGGATCGCCGCCTGCTGCCCCCGCGCGGCCAGATCGCGCGCCTGACGGCGGTCGGCGTCGCTCGGCGGTTTCCCTCCCATGACGATAGGCGCGCACGAGCTCTGCGTTCGCATCGTGAGCGTGCTCTGTCTGATCGGCTCGCGTCGCGCCGACTGCGCGCCGGCTGCTGCAAAGCCGGCGAGGATACAGCTGAATGCGAGTCGCCGCATCATTTCGTCACGGTCACCGTGGAAGTTCCCGACTTGCCTTCGGACGTCGCCGTGATCACCGCCGTCCCTTCGGCAACGCCGTGCACGACACCCGTCGACGAGACCGTCGCCTTGGAGGTGTCGCTCGACGACCATGTGACGACGCGACCGGTGAGGCCCAGCGTGTTGCCACTCGCGTCTTGCAAGATTGCCGTCAGCGTCACGTTCGATCCTTTCCTGACCGTCGCCGGGGACGGCGTCACCGTCACCGTCGCGACGGGGACCGGCGTGACGGTAACCGTCGTCGAGCCGCTTTTCCCTCCACTCGTCGCGGTGATCGTGGCGCTCCCCGGAGTGACTCCGAGAACGAGGCCGCTCGTCGAAACCGTCGCGATCGTCGGATTGTTGGTGGCCCAGGTGACTGTGCGGTCAGTGACCACGGTGCCGTTTTGGTCCTTCACCGTAGCGGTCAACTGGGTGGTCTGGGTCGCGACGACCGTCGCAGGCGACGGTAAAACGGTTACCGTGCCGACGGGAACTTGGGCTACGGCGATCGCCGCCGTTCCACTTTTTCCTTCGCTCGTCGCCGTGATCACCGCGTTGCCGGCACCCGCCCCGGTCGCGACGCCGTTCGCCGACACGGTGGCAACCGAGTTTGCGCTCGAGCTCCAGCTCACGGCACGACCGGTCAGCACCTGACCGCTGGCGTCCCTCGTAATCGCCGCGAAGGTTTGCTGGGCGCCGACGAAGATATTGGCGGACAGCGGGGTCACGGTCACACTCGCCACAGGCACCGGGATCACCGTTAGCAGAGCGGTGCCCGTTTTGCCTTCGCTCGTCGCCGTGATCGTCACCGTGCCCAGTGCTACTCCGGTAACGACGCCGTTGGAATTGACGGTCGCGATGGCGTTGTTGGCGGAGCTCCAAGTCACACTGCGACCCGTAAGCACGGCTCCGAGCGCATCCTTTGTCGTTGCGGCAAGGGTGGTCGTCGTGCCAATCACGACGGTCGGCGTCGGGGGGGACACGGTTACCGTGCTCACCGGCGCCGGTGTCACGGTCACCGTCGCCGTGCCACTCTTGGTTTCACTCGTTGCCGTGATCGTCGCGGTCCCTATCGTCACTCCAGTGACTAGGCCGGTCGACGACACCGTCGCGACGGTCGTGTTACTCGAGCTCCACGTCACCGGCCGATCAGTGACGACTGTTCCGTTCACGTCCTTCACCACCGCATTGAGGCCGCTCGTCGTCGTTGCCGGGACGCTGGCCGTCGGCGGTGAAACTGCGACGCTGCCTACCGGGATCAGCGTCACCGTGATTGTCGACGTCCCCGATTTGCCCTCGCTCGTCGCCGTGATCGTCGCGGTCCCGCCGCCGACGGCCGTCACCGTCCCGCTCGATGACACGGTCGCGACGGCGCCGTTGCTCGTCGTCCAGACGACCGTCCGGCCGGTGAGCACGGCTCCGCTCTGGTCCTTCAGCACAACCGCGAGCGGAGTGGTCTGACCGACCGTCAAGGAAGCGGTCGCCGGCGTCACCGTCACCGTCGCCACGGGCTTCGGCTGGACCGTGACGGTAGTACTGCCCGATTTGCCCTCGCTCGTCGCCGTGATCGTCACGGTGCCTGCGGCAACACCGCTTACGAGGCCGTTGGAGCTCACGGTTGCGACACTCGTGTTGCTCGACGTCCACGACACCGCTCGATTGGTCGCCGGTGCTCCGTTGACGTCGGTCAGCGTGGCCGAGAGCTGGATGCTGGAGCCGGCGACGATCGTGTTGTTCTGCGGCTGAACATTTACCGTCGCCACGGCGAAGTTCGAGACCGTGACCGTCGATGATCCGCTCTTGCCTTCACTCGTCGCCGTGATCGTCGTCGTTCCGGCCGCGACGGCGGTAACGACGCCGGACGCGGAGATGGTGGCGACTCCCGTGTTGCTCGAGCTCCACTCCACCGGACGACCTGACAGCAGGTTGTCCGCGGCATCCTTGAGTACCGCCGTCAGCGTCGTCGTTTGGCCGACCGACATGGACAAGGGACTCGGCGTGATGCTCACCGATGCCACCGGCGCCTGCGTCACGGTGATCGTCGCGACGTCATTCTTGCCTTCGGCCGTCGCCGTGATCGACGCGGTCCCGGGACCGGTCGCCGTGACCATGCCGTTCAGATCCACGGTCGCCACGCCGGTGTTGCTGCTCGACCAGATGATGGCGCGATCGGTCAGCGCGTTCTGACCGGCGTCGTAGGCGACGGCCGTCAGCTGCGTCGTCGCGCCGGGGCTCGCGTCGATGTGGCTCGGCCGCACGATGACGTTCGCTACCGGCGTTTTTTGCACCGTGATCGCCGCGATGCCCGACTTGCCACCGACGTTCGCCGCCACCTGCGTCGTGCCAAGCGCGAGACCGGTCACCACACCGGCGGCCGATACGCTGACAATCCCCTCGTCCTTTACGGTCCACACCACGGCGACGCCGCTCAGCGGTTTGCCGTCGGCACCCTCGGCCGTCACCTGCAGCGGGACTTGCGCGCCAATGGCAACACTCGTCGACGACGGGTTGACCACGACTGAAGCGACGTCGCCCTGGAACGAGTCAGTCGCACTGCTGCACGAGCCGACGATGAACGCCGCGGCCGATAGACTCCCGCGCCGGAGCGCGGTTCGCAAGGAAGAAATCCGCATCGTCATCCACCGCCCGCCGGTGGCTCGACGTACACCGGTCGGGTGCGATGCGCCCGCGTTCCGTCGCCGAGCTGGCCGTCAAGATTATAACCCCAGCAGAACGCTTCGCCGGACAGCGTCGATCCACAGGTGTGAGAACCGAAGCTACGCAACGACGCGTACGCGTGACCACCCGCGACCCGCACGGGCTGAACCTCGTCGGTCGTCGTGCCGTCACCGAGCTGGCCGTACGTGTTACGCCCCCAGCAGTATGCCTCGCCGTCGCCGGCCAGTCCGCACGTATGCACGGCGCCCGCCGCGAGAGAGACAAAACGGACCGATGACCTGACCTTCACCGGTGTGTGGCGATCCGTGCGCGTTCCATCGCCAAGCTGTCCGCCGTTGTTTTCTCCCCAGCAGTACGCTTCACCCTGGGGGGTTACGCCGCACGCGTGCGCATTTCCCGCGGCGATCGCCACGAACGTCAGATCGCCAGCCACCGCGGCGGGGCTTCGAGACTCGGTCGTCGCTCCGTTCCCGAGCTGGCCGGATGCGTTGTCGCCCCAGCAGTACGCCCGTCCGTTGCGATCCAAGGCGCAGGAGAAGTTCCATCCGACGGTGATTGTCGACCATTGATGCCCGCCGGCAACGAGCGCCGGCGCCGAGATTCCGGGAGAGGCGAGATCGCCCCCGCCGACCTGACCGTGGACGTTCGAGCCCCAACACCACAGATCGCCGTCGGACTCGAGACCGCAGGAATGCGCGGCGCCAACCGCGATCGCGACGAATGTGCGGCCATCCGCGGCACGAACCGGCGTCGCATGCGGCACGATCGATCGGTCGCCGAGTTGGCCTTGATCGTTGTCGCCCCAGCACCACACGGCCCCGGTCCCGCGGGCAAGCGCGCAGCTGTGCGACAGCCCCGCCGCGATCGTTCCGAATCGTATGTCCGGCGACACGATCGACGGCAGCGCGGTTCTCATTGTGCCGCCGTTGCCGACCTGTCCGCGATCGTTGCCGCCCCAGCAGAACGCGCGGCCGTCGGCGCCGACGAGGCAGGTGTGCACGCCGCCGGCGACCACCGTTACGCGCGACGTCGTTGCTGGCGCGACGACTGGCGACGGAGGCGGAGCCGACGTCGTCGCGGGTGCGGCTGGCTGCCCTTTCGCGACCTTGATACTCGTCGCCGGCGGCGCGACGGTTTTCACCAATGTCGGCGCGGGTGACGTCGATTTCTTTGTATCGACTTGTGGTTTCGACGGCGCGACCGACGTTTTCTTGCGATCGGCGTTGGCCTGCGGTGTGATGGCGAACTTCGGCGCGCTCGGCTGGGTGTCGGCGCGCATTATCGAGTCGATCTCGGCGTGCGCGATACTGTCGGCCGTGGAATCCGCCGTGCTCGTCGTCGGGGAAACGATCGGCGGGAGCAGTGACACGGCGGTATCCGCGAGCGCCGGCCGCGGAGGCGATACCACCCGGCCCGAACGCGCATGCGCTTCCGGCCCGCGCTGGAGCGTGGCCGCGGCGAGCGCCAACGCGGCGATGCCGACGAGTGCGCCTCCCGCCAGCGCGTAGCGGCGTCGGCTCGGTGCGCGAGCCGGGAGATGTCCCGCATCCTGCCACGCCAGTTCCGACGCCACGAGCGCGAAGGTTGCCGCTCGATCCTCTTCGGTGAAGGTCTCCGGAGCTGCCGGCCCCGCGGGCACTGGCGGCGTTTTGCTCAACGACGCAACAGACGGCGGCGTTGCTGGTCTCATGAAACGCACCGTTTCGGCGCTGACGCGAACGTGCGGTGCGGTCTCCGGACCATTGCCCTTTTTTCGCAACGCCAGCAACAGCTCCTGGGTGCTCTGCCAGCGATCATCGCGGTTCTTCGCAATGGCTTTTGAGACGATCGACGCCAGGTAGTTCGGAACGTCGTCTCGAATGTCCCGGACGTCGGGCAAATGCTCGTGCTTTTGATGATAGAGCACCGCGTAGAGGCTCTCGCCTTCCCACGGCCGATGTCCGGTCAGCATCTCCCACGCTACGAGGCCGAGGCTGTAGATGTCTCCGCGCGCGTCGAGATCGCTGCCGTCGATTTGCTCGGGGGCCATGTAGGCGGGCGTTCCGATCGCGACGCCGGCCATCGTGAGATGCGTGTCGTTGCTCATCGACCGCGCGAGACCGAAATCGGCGAGCAGCGCGTGTCCCTTGGCGTCGACGAAGATGTTCTCGGGTTTTACATCGCGGTGCACGATACCCATCGCGTGCGCGGCGCCGAGGGCCTTGGCGACCCCGCGAAGGATCTCCTCCGTGCGCCTCACCGAAAGTCGGCCGTGCTCCTTGATGACCTGCTTCAACGTGCGGCCGGGCACGTGCGCCATGACGAGCGCGGTGCCCGATGTGCCGAGGTCGAGAACGCGGTGAACAGCGACGATGTTCGGGTGGTCCAGCTGAGCGACGAAACGCGCCTCGCGAGCGAAGCGCGTCACGGCTTCCTCATCCTCGATGTACTTCGCGCGGATCAGTTTGATCGCGACTTCTTCGCGAGTCGCCCGCTCACGCGCGAGGTAGACGATCGCCGTCCCACCGCGGCCCAGCTCGCGGATGATCTCGTACTCGCTGTCGAGGGCGGCGAGCGCCGCCGGTTCCTTCTCGGAGCTCACAACGGACGCTCAGCGACACTCGCGAGCGAGCGGGTTGCCGCACTCGTTCGCCGTCATTGGGACCGATATCGAAGGACGACTTCGCCCAGTTCGATCTTGTCGCCGTCCACGAGCGGCCGCTCGCCGGCGGAATCCGGCAGATCCTCGTCGTTCACCACGACGGGGTTGGTCTGCGAGAGATTCGCGACCGCCCAGCGACCGTTGCTGAACGCGAAGCGTGCGTGACGGCGACTCACCGTGTTCGACTCCAGTGTCACGTGCTGCGGCGACCGCCCAGGCTCGCGGCCGACGATGAGCTGCGCGGGCTCGCCCGGCACTCGGACAAATCGAATCTCGCGGTGGCGCGGTTCGCCCGACACGACCTCGAGCCGCCCAGGGAGTATCTGCACGGGCTCGTCGGAGGGACGACGGAAGCGAATCGTCTCAGAGGAGACGAGCTCGCTGCCGTTGCCGCCGTTACCATAGTCGAACGCGGACTTGTCGACGTGGACCACCGATTCGATCTC
The DNA here is from genome assembly GCA_035535975.1 of Gemmatimonadaceae bacterium. Taxonomy (GTDB): domain Bacteria; phylum Gemmatimonadota; class Gemmatimonadetes; order Gemmatimonadales; family Gemmatimonadaceae; genus JAQBQB01. The sequence goes on from DATLPC010000171.1 coordinate 10,912, forward strand.
ACGATCCACGGCCGTGCTTGGCGTAGTAATCGCTCGCGGCGGCGAGGCGGGGGCCGGCGTGTACGCGTCGTGCGGCGTCGGCGTCGGCGGAGCCTTTGCGTGGCCGTTCGTCGCCGCGGGCGTGTCGCGCTTGAGCATCGGCGTGATGTCGATGTCGCGGTGGCCCGGCTGCACGAGCGGATAGATCAGCGGCGGCACCGGCCGCGCCGGTCCACGCCGCCGGTCCGCCCACCACACCGCGAGCGGCACGGCTGCACCCGCCGCGACGGCGACGATCAAGACCGCGACAACAACGAGCGTCATGACCCCTGTGAAGACCTGGATGCGCGTTCCGTCGACCTGGTTCGGCGACGGGGATGCATGAAGGCTCGGACCGCCAATAGTGCGAGCCAGTTCATAGTGATACACGCCGACACGAGCGGCGTCCACCCCGCGTGACTGCGCCCGACGAATGCGGCGTCACGCCGTCGCAACGTCGCGGCGCCAACGAGAAGTAACCAGCCACTCTGTGCGCAGAAGTCATGCCGGGCTCAGGTGACTTTGGTCAGCGTGACGCTTGCGCCGGAGCGGCTGCGCTCGCTGATTCGACAAGACCTCACATCGCGAGCGAGCATCATGCCCCGGCTTCCCGGCGTCGAATTCATGACTACCACTGCCAACGGAATCGACGGCTACGATGTCGTCCAAACGTTTGGTGTCGTGCGTGGCATCGTCGTACGGTCTCGGTCAGTCTTCGGTCAGATCGGTGTTCGGCTTCAAACGATCCTCGGTGGGAACATCACCCTACTTACGGAACTGTGCGAGCGCACGCGGGAGGACGCCTTTTCGCGTGCCGTGGAGCATGCCCGCGCGGTCGGGGCCAACGCGCTGGTCGCGATCCGCTACGACGCGACAGAGATCCTTCCCGGCGTTTCCGAAGTTCTGTGCTACGGCACGGCCATGCGCATTGCCCCACGAATTCGCGCCGGGGAGTCGTAAGCATTTTGCAGGCCGTCTAGGAGGCCTGTCGGAGCGGCGACAGATTGGCCTGATGCGAACTCAAACTGTCGCCGCGTTGGTCCTCGCGGCCGCCTTCATCGTCGCGCATCGCGACGCGGCCTCCGCGCAAGCGTCGGCGGCGGCGTCGGGGACCGTGCTAGTCGCCAACCAGCAATCGGCCAGCGCCACGATCATCGATCTGGCGACGCGCGCCGAGACGACAATCGACGTCGGCGTCGGGCCGCACGAGGCGGCGATATCGCCCGACGGACGTTGGGGCGTCGTGACCATCTACGGCACGCAGACGCCCGGCAATACGCTCGCCGTGATCGACCTCGCGGCCAGGAAAGTCGTGCGCACGATCGATCTCGGCGAGTATCGACGGCCGCATGGCGCGACATTCCTTCCAGGATCGACCACGACCGTCGCGGTGACGTCGGAGGCGTCGCAGAACGTCGTCGTCGTAGACATCAACGCGGGGAAAATTCTCTCGGCGATTCCGACGCGCCATCCCGGCTCGCACATGGTCGGGATTACCGCCGACGGGAAGCACGCCTTCACGTCGAATGTGCCGTGGGGCGGCATCACGGAGGTCGATCTCGAGGGCCGGAGCTTTGCCCGCGATCTGACGGTCGCTCCGCAGACGGAAGGCGTCGCCGTGACGCCGGACGGCGCAGCGGTCTGGGTCGGGAGCAATTCCACCGGGACGGTGAGCGTCGTCGACACGAAGACGTGGAAGGTCGCCGAGACGTTGAGCGGATTTGGCATGCCGTATCGCATCGGCGTCTCGCCGAACGGCGTGCTCGCCGTCATCTGTGATCCGCAACAAAACGCGATTCACATCGCCGATGTGGCATCGCGAAAGATCGTCGGAAGCGTCGGTTCGTTGCCGTCGCCGCGCGGTGTGTTCATTGCTCCGGACAATCGCACCGCGTTCGTTACTTTCGGCGCTGACAACAGTGTCGGCGTGATCGATCTCGTGGACCGATCGCTGAAGACGAAGTTTCCGGTCGGCGCCTCGCCGGACGGCGTCGCCTACGGTCGCGGACCCGCCAAGTCCTGAACGCTCTCCGCGCGAGCACGGGCAAGGAACGCAAGCCTGGCGACAGGGATTCGTCCGCGATAGCGTGAATCAATGAAGACGCGCGTCCTCGTCCCCGTCGCGATGATGCTCGCCGGCGCTTGCCATCGCCGGGGTGACGAGTTCGCGCCTGCTCCGGCGCGGCTGCCGGCTCGCGACACGTTGTTCGCGCTCGATCAGTCGCGAAGCGACAGCGCGTCGGCGCATGGCGTATCGGAAGCCATGCTCGGGCTCCTCGGTCCCGACGCCGCTTATCTTCGCGCCGGCGTGCCGACGCTGTACGGCATCGATGCCATTCGGGCGATGTTCGCCGCCAATCCGGAGACGTCCGGAACATCGATGACCTGGCAGCCGCTCGGCGGCGGCATCTCGAACGATTTGCGGGCCGCCTACACCTACGGCATCGCGGCGCGAGTCACGCCGCGCGCTCCGGTTCGGCTCGAGCGGTACATCGCATATTGGCGGCGCGACGCGCGTGCGCCGTGGCGCATCGCCGCGTACGCGGAGGTCGGGGCGCCGCCGGCGAGTGAGGGGAGCAGCCCAGCGGAACGCACGACGCCACCGATGCCGACGCTGTCGCGCGCCATGGCCCAAGCCCGGAGCGCCGTGCGAGCCGCCGACAGCTTGTTCGCCGATCTCGCCTATCGAATGGGCACCGGCTACGCGTTCGCGGCGACCGTCGCCCAGGATGGCGTCATATTCGGCAATCCGCAGCTCGTGATCGGTCCACAAGCCGTTCAAGACTTTTTCGCCGGCGGGGCCGGCAGCTCGTTGTCCTGGCAGCCCGTCTACGCTTCCGTCGCCGCCTCGCGCGACCTCGGCTTCACGATCGGCGAGTACACCTCCACGGGCCGCGGCCCCACCGGCGCCGCCGTGCAGCGCTTCGGCAAGTATCTCACGGTGTGGCGCCTGCAGAGCGACGGCACGTGGAAGTTTGTGGTGGACGGGGGGAATCCCACGCCTTCGCGCGGCGGCGACCGGTAGCGCGCACCAATCGCGTGGATCTGGGCGTCTGGCTTTTCAGGTCTCAGGTCCCCGGTCTCAGGTCTCAGGTGGGCGGCAGCGCCGCAGTTACAACCTGAGACGTCAGACCTGAGACCTGAGACCTCCAGACTCCGACGCCCATGTCAGCCGGTACTAAGCCTCACGACCGCCCGCCCGAAAAAGATCCCGAGCAGTCCATCACCAATCCCCGCGCGCCTCACCCTTCCGGTACGCGCGGAGCAGGGTGAACGAGACGCCACCGTACGTGATGACGTACGCGCCCCACTTGTAGATCTGGGCCATGCCGGCGTCGGTGGTGTGAAAGGAGAATGCGTAACAGACGAGCCCGAGCCCGGCCCACACCAGGCACGCGAGCCCGCTCCGAACCATCGACCACTGCCGGTCCCGCTCCGCCGCCCGATGCTCGGCTTCTCGCTTTGCCTGGAGTTCTTTGTACAGCTCGGGCTTCATCGGCACAGGGCTAGGGCTCCAAGCTCGGTGGTGGCGTCGCTTGTCCTAATAACGATCTGTAAACCGAAAAGGGTGAAAAGGTCTCAGGTCCCGGGTCCCGGGTCTCAGGTGGTAGCGGCGCCGTTACCACCTGAGACCTGAGACCAGAGACCTGAGACGTACAGACCATCCACACATCAACGCCGATTACTGCAGTACGAGGTGTGCGCGGTCGAGGACCTACGGCCTGTCCTTAAACTGCGCATTCAACTGCGTGTGCTTGCTGTCGAGCGGCACCTGACGTCCGTCGATGAACAGGTACTTCGTGTCGGTGCGTGCCTCGAGGATGTCGCCGGTCGTGACGACGATGTTCGCCATCTTGCCGACCTCGATCGTGCCCATCTTGTCGGCCACGCCGAAAATCTGCGCGGGCCACAAGGTGACGGACTTGAGCGCGTCGGTTTTCGACAGACCGTGCGCCGCGGCCATGCCCGCGGTGTACGGCAGGTTGCGGATCTCGGAGCCACGATCGCCGGTCGAGATCGCGAACTGCACGCCGGCCGCGGCAAGCTTCGCCGGCGTCGAGAAATTCGCGTCGTATGGATCATCCTCGCGCGACGGCAGATGCATGACACTGGAGACGATGACCGGCACGTTGTGCTGCTTGAGGAACGGCGCCACCGCGACCGCCTGCTCGCCGCCCATGATGATCGGCTTCAGCTTCATCTCCTCGGCGAAGGTCACCGCGTCGCGAATGTCGTTGGCGCGGTCGGCGACGAAGATCACCGGCATCTGTCCGTTGAGCGCCGGCAGCATCGACTCGAGGACGACGTCGCGGGCGGGGCGGGGAAGCGACTTGTCCTTCGCATAGGCCGCGTGCGCCTTGCCGTACGCGTCGGCGTCGCGCAGCAGCGCGCGGAGTGAATCCATCTGGAGCTGGCGGACGCGGTTCGCGTCGGCGCCCCCCTGCTGCGCGATGTTGGCGCGGGCGAAGCCGCGTCCACCGAAGCCCGAGCGAGGCAGCTCGATGACGAGCGCGACGCGCGGAACCACCGCCATCTTCGGCGGCGTATCGCCGGCGAGGTTCATGAGCGCCGCTTGACCGGAGATGATGCCACCCGTCGGACGCGAGACGACGGTGGTGATGCCGACGACGCGCGCGACTCCGACGTGCGCGCTGTGTGGGTCGATGCCGAAGAACGCCTGCGCATTCGGATTGAATGATCCGACTTCGGAGATGTCGACCGTCGCGACGGCGCCCTGTCCGATCTCTGAGAGACCGACGCTCGATCCGGTCTCGATCATGCCCGGATACACCGACATGCCGGTGGCGTCGATCACCTTCGCGCCGCTCGGTACCGCGACGTTGGCGCCGACCGCGGTGATCTTTCCACCGCTGATCACGACGGTGCCATTCGGAATCTCGGCCCCGCTCACCGTCACGACCTTCCCGCCGCGAATGGCGAATGTGCCCTGCGGACCGGGCGGCGGATTGAACGATCCGAGCTGAGCCTGTGCCGTGCTCGCGAGCAACGCGATGACCGATGCCGTCATTCTGAGCGAAACAGCTGTCATCCTGAGCGAAGCAGCTGTCATCCTGAGCGAAGCGAAGGATCTATTGTCCATTGTTAATGGCCGGCTTCTGAGCAATGAGAGTAGGTCCTTCGGTCGCGGTGCTCCCTCAGGATGACACACGGAGAAGTGCTTCATGGGACGATCGCCCTCCGTCCGCGATCGGCGGCTTCGAGGGCGGCGCGGTCTTTCGCCATCTGGTCGCGCATCGCGAGATCCTTCTGCTTGTCGAAGAAAATCTCGCCGTCGATGAACGTCGTCTCCGCGCTCGAATACACGCTGAGCGGATGCCCGCTCCAGATCACGACGTCGGCGTCCTTGCCGATTTCGATCGATCCAACCTTGTCCTGCACGCCGAGCTGCACGGCGCCGTTGTAGGTGATCGTCTTGAGCGCCTCGTCGTCGGTCAATCCGCCGTAACGCACCATCTTTGCAGCGTCGATGTTGAGGCGTCGCGCCCGCTCATCGGAGTCGGAATTCACCGTCGCCACGACGCCGTGGTGTAGGAGAATCGGCACGTTGTAGGGAATGGCGTCGTACGCCTCGATCTTGTACGACCATTCGTCGGCGAAGCTGGACAGCCCGGTGCCGGCCTGCTGAATCTCCGAGGCGATCTTGTATCCCTCTAGGCCATGCTGAAGCGTCTTCACCGTGAAGCCGAACTCTTTCGCGACGTTGAGCAGCATCAGCATCTCGTCGGCGCGATACGAGTGCGCGTGGACGAAGCGTTTGCCCTCGAGCACTTCGACGAGCGGCTCGAGCTCGAGGTTGCGCGCCGGCGCGATCGCCGTCTTGTCGCCCTTGGCGACTTTGGCCTTGTACTCGTCGAGCGACGCCTTGTAGTCGCGCGCGCGCGTGAACGCGTCGCGCAGGACTTCTTCCTGGCCCATACGCGTCGCCGGATAGCGGAGCGGACGCCCTTGCGCCTGCGCGGCCGTCTGACCGTTCTTCTGCGTCACGTTCTCGCCGAGCGCGAACTTGATCCCGGGCATCGCGCCGGGGAACAGCATCTCGTCCGCCTCGCGGCCGTATTTCAGCTTCACGACCGCGTTCTGTCCGCCGATCGTGTTCGCCGATCCGTGCAGCACATTGATCGTCGTCACGCCGCCGGCGAGCTGCCGATAGATGTTGATGTCGGTCGGGTTGAGCACGTCACGGATCCGCACCATCGACGTCACCGACAGCGACCCCTCGTTGATCGCGTCGGCCATCGTGTGCGAGTGCGGATCGATGATCCCCGGCATGACGTACTTGCCGGTCGCATCGATCACCTGCGCGCCCGCCGGCGCCGTCAGGTTCTTGCCGATCTGGGCGATCTTCCCGTTCTGTAACAGCACGTCCGTGTTCTGCAGCGTGCCCTTCGTGACGGTGAGCACCGTCGCGTTTTTTATCAGCGTCGGGCCGGCGGTCTTTGCCACCGGTTGCTGGGCGCCGGCGATCGAGGCGGCGGCGACGCAAGCGAGTATTCCGAATGAGCGCATATGAGAGTCTCGTGTCGAGTGCGTAACCGTTAGCGAGCGGGCGGCCGGCCGCGGCCGCCGCGACCTGGCGCGGCGTCCGGCTTGGTGCCCAGGAAGGTCCCCTGCGGATGGCCGACGATCGCCACCGTCCCGCGAATCACGTTGCCGTTGATCGTCCCGGTGAACCGCGCCTCCTCGGTCCCGGCGTTCATCGTCACCGTGGCGCTGAACTGCACATCGCCCGTCGGACCGATGGAACCATTAGAGATCTGTGAACTCCCCAACGCGCCCTGGATCGTGCCGCGCAGCTGCTCGCCCGCCTGTTGCAGATTGAGCGTGACCGGTTTCTCGCCCTCGTCGAGCGTCACGGTGATCGTCCACGCGCCGTTCGCCGCCGAAGTCGCGGTCGTCGCCGGCGCGCGGATCTCGACCGGATTGCCGTCGACGAACAGCTGCGAGACGCGCCCGCCGAACAGATCGCCGCGCATCAGCGTCAGATTCGCGACCTTCCCTTGCTCGATCGAGCCGAGTCGGTCGCTGACGCCGAGGATCTCCGCGGCGCCCAAGGTCAACGCGCGAACCGCCTGGTCGGCGGTGATCCCATTCTCGACGGCGCGGCCGACGTTGCCGAGGAAATCGCCCCACGTCGTGAGTCCGCCATCGGTGAAGGCGAACTTGACGCCGGCCCCTTGTAGCTTGCCGGCGAGCTTCGGCGCGTCGACGCGCGCGCGCAGCACGCGCAGCGGTTCGGGATCGGCGTCGGCCGACGCCTGCGGGCGGCGCGGATAGTTCATCGAGATGAGCACGGGGACGTTCTCGGCCTTGAGCCGCGCCGCCACTTTATCCGCTTCTTCGCCGCCGGCGATGATGACGCGAAGATTGAACTCCTTGGCGAGATCGAGCGCCCGCTCGATCTCACGCTCGAGCCCCGCTTCCATCACGACGGGAATCTGTCGCGACAGGACCGGCTGCAACGCTTCGAGCGACGGATCAGTCTCCGGACGGCGCATGCCGCGCGGGTTCTTCGCGTACGCAGCCTGCTCGGCGCCATAGTGCTGGGCGTCGATCAGCGTTTGACGAAGCGCCGAAAAAACACCGAGCAGCGAGTTCGGGTAGCCGCCGCCCCGACTCGGCGTGAATCCGATGTGTTCGGCGATCGGCGCCTTCACGACCATGGCTTGCGCGTTGATGCCGCCGAGGTTCACGACCGCGGACAATCCGCGGAAGATCCCGCTCGACGGAATGCTCAACACCGTCGTGATCCCCGCGCTCTGCGGACCGCTCAGCGCTTCGGCGTCCGCGCTCAGAAGGTCGACGGTGGACACCTCGGGCTGCAGCCCGACGGGATGAATCGAGTTTGGCGCGGTCGCCGTCTGCTGTTGTGGTCCAGCCGCGCCGCGTCCGCCGCCCGCCCCCCCGCGTCCGCCGCGACCAGCGTCCCCCGCCGGCGCGGCGACGGCGCCGATGCCGACGCTGCTGTTCGCGTCAATGAGACCCGGATAGACGGTCAGCCCAGCGCCGTCGATGACGCGCGCGTCAGCCGGCGGCTGGACGGCCGCCCCGACCGCGGCGATGACGCCGTCGCGCACGACGACCGTGCCGCGCTCGATCGGCGCGCCGGCGACTGTGACGATTTTGGCATTCGTGATTGCATAAACGCTGGGCGCGTTTCGTTGGCGTTGTACGCCCAGCTGTGCGTGCGCGATCGCGGGCGCGGCGAAGGCGGCGTACGCCCCTCCCAGTGCCGCGGCGCGCATGATACGACCGATCCGCATTGCGACGGTGCTCCTCGTACGGTGGGCGGCCGCACTGCCTCCGACGAGAGTGGCGGGGGCGACCGTTCGGCCGTGTGCGGGAATATCCAAAGGGTGCCGATCAGTGTCGAGGCCTCGGAAACTTCAGACTGCGGGAACTATACGGGGCCTATATATTCGCGTTGGCGGTCTCGGCGGTCGCGGGCTGCCCTCAATCATTGCAACGGAGAAACGCATGGCGAAACGACGTCTGTTCGCCGCCGCGCTCGCCGCCCTCGTCGTGGCGGTCCCGGTTGCGGCGCAGAAGGGCGGGACGGTGGAGCTCGGGGGGTTCGGTCAGTACACAATCGTGGATGACGCCTGGCAGGTGAATAATGGCTGGGGCGCGGGTGGACGCCTGGGAGTTTTCCTCCATTCGCACTGGGAGCTCGAGGCGGCGGCGTCGTTTTCCAGCTTCACGAATCAGGCGCCGCGTGCCAGCGGCAGCTCGTCGATGCAGACCTACAACGGCCAGATCAACTTCAACTTGCCCTTCGGCATGGGTGGCAGGACCCATCACTTCCTGCTCGAGGCGGGCGCCGGAGGTCAACGCTTCGCATCGCACACGGACTTTTCGGTTCCGCTAGGCGCCGGATTCCGTTTCAGGGTCAGCGACGCCCTCGCACTCCGTTTCGACGGAATCGTTGAATACGTCGAGAATCCCACCGCGGCGACCTTCGGGTTCCCGCCGGGGGTCGGAGTGAACTCGCAGGCCGCCCGGTCGACCAACGTCGAGCTGCGGGCGGGGTTGAGCTTCATGCTCGGCAACTCGAAGCCCGCGCCCCCGCCGGTCGTGGCACAGACGCGACCCACGCCGCCCCCTCCGCGCCAGGAACCGCCGCAGCAGCCGCCGGCGAGAATCGACACCACCCGCCCGCCCCCGCGGGTCAACGCCGACTCGATCAACGCGGTGAATGCCGCGCGCGAGGCGCTGCTCGCGAAGCTCTACTTCGACTTCGACCGGTCGGAGTTGCGCGACGATCAACGTGCCGTGCTCGATGCCAAACTCCCCGTGTTCCGCGCGAATCCGGGCGTTCGCATTCGCATCGAAGGCAACGCCGACGAGCGGGGGTCGGACGAATACAACATCGCACTGGGCATGCGGCGCGCGCAGACCGCGCGCAAATATCTCATCGACCATGGCATCGACGCCGCGCGCCTCGAGATCATCAGCTATGGTGAGGAGCGCCCGGTCTGTCAGGAGCACGACGAGAGCTGCTGGAAGCAGAATCGCCGCGACGAATTCGTGATCATCGCGGGCGGGGACAGGTTGGTCGCTCCCCGATAAGGATGCGCCCTGGAACCCGGGCGAGCGACGGTGGATTCAATCGCTCGCCCGGTCCACAACACCCGGTGGGCCGTCGGCCTTCAACCCATCTGAGGAGCGCATCTCTATGCATAAACGAATACCAGCCTTCGCGATCGCCGCCCTCGTTGGCGCGCTGGCCGCATGTGGCAGCGACTCTGGCAGCGACGTTACGACGCCGCCGAAATCGAACGTCGTGACGTTCACGGCGACGCTGGCGGGAAACAAGGAAAACCCGGCGAACAGCTCCCAGGGAACTGGGACCTTCCAGGCCAGCCTGGACACGGTGACCGGCGCGTTCACATACGACGTGTCGTTTCAGGGCATGACGTCGAACGTCACGCTCGGTCATATCCACGGTCCGGCCTCGGCCACCGTGAACGCGAGCCCGATCCTCAACTTTGCAACGCTCGCGGGCGCCACGTTCACCACCGGCGGTCTCTCGGGTACGGCGCACGGCTCGACTACGCTCAACGCCCAGAATCAGCTGACCACCACGATCAACGGCGATTCACTCAAGAAGTTGCTGCTATCGGGGCTGACGTACGTGAACATCCACACGACGCAGAACGGCGGCGGCGAAATCCGCGCGCAGCTCACCAGGTAGGCCCTTCGTCCCACATGACGTCCGCTTGACGCGTTCACACTATTCTCGCTCGAGCGAAGCGGGACGAGCGATCATCCAAGACACGAAAACGGCCGCGCGGTTGCGCGGCCGTTTTCGTCAGATGCCGTCGGCTGATCGCCTGATCAGTAGATGTAGACTCGTGTTCCGACCGGCACATGGTCGTAGAGCCATTCGATGTCTTCGTCGCGCATGCGCACACAACCGTGCGTCGCGGCGAGACCGATCGACTCCTTGTACGGCGTCCCGTGCAACAGATATCCGTCGCCCAGGTTGAGGCGGTATTTCCCCAGCTCGCCCTCGATCTTCCGATTCTTCGAGCCCATCGGCGGGATGAAGAGCGTGTTGTCGAAAACGATGTGCTCGTCGGTTGGCAGGGCCGCGAACACCCCGCCGTCGATCACGCCGGCGACTCCGTCACGCACCGTGAGGTAGCGGCCGTCGCTCAGCTTCACCTTCTGTCCGCTATTCAAGTGGCCCAGCTTGAGCCCGTTCTCGAGCGCGGTTTCGGCGTAGAGCCACTCGGGCGGCTGCCAGATCGGATCGGCTTCCTTGTTGAGCACCGTGCGCATGCCGCGCGGTGTGTCGAAGGTCCACTCCTTCTTGCCGAACTCGAGGGTCGTCCCCTTCGCCACGGCCGCCGGCGCGCTCAGGACGGTGTCCCGGCCGATGATCGCCCACAAATGCCGGTCCTGGAGCGAGACGACCAGGCGGAAGCCCGTCGATCTGGCGGCTAGCGCGCGGTTCTTCGACCAGGCGAGGCTATCCGCCCGTGACTTGAATGAATATGAAACCTCGTCGCCGCTGCCGTCCTGATCGGCGGCGCGGCGCAGTCCGTCGCCCGTCTCCCGTAGCGTCTGTGCGCCGAGGCGCGAGGCGACGCTGAGGGCGAAGGCGGCGGTGAGGCTGGTCAGAATGCTATAAACTCGGGTACGGCTCATGGTGGGCTCTGCTTCTCGCGCGGCGGTCATTCGCTCAGCGCTCCTGCCCACAACCTACGCCAAATCCGTTCCAAAGTGCCATACCGCACATATCGCGGCAGGCTGGGCGGTTAGCCCAGCCTGCCGCGCCGACCTGAACTTCCAATTGGTGCCGTGCGACTAGAAGAAGTTCAAGCCGAACATGATCGGGATCTGGTAGGCCGACTTGAAGCCTCGTCCCTCGACATTGACGTTGTTGACGACGATGCCGTTACCGTTAATCGTGGTGCCGCTAATGGTGGTCACATTCAAGTCCGAGCTGCCGCGGTGGAACCCCACCACGCGGGCCTCGACGTAGACTTCCGTGCGGCCCATGTGCCAGGCGAGACCACCGCCGGCGTTCCAACCCCAATGGCTGCCGCCATCGCTGATGACCGGGTTGATCTCGATCCCCGACGAGTTGTCATTAAATTCGTCGAGCTTCTGACGAAGATTGGTGTAGTCCACCCAGCTCGCGCCGCCAATGACGTACGGTGAGAACCAGGTGTTATTGCCGAAGAGCCGATTGACCCAGGGCACGTCGACGCGGCCGTCGAGATTGATGTTCCATACATCCGGGCGACCGCCGAGGAACGCCAACCCGTTCGCTCTTCCGAACTGCGAGTACTGTCCATCGAGCTGAACACCCCAGTACTGCTGGAGTTTCCGATAACCGACTTGCATCTGCGCGGTTCCACCGGCGGTGTTCACCGTGTTCAAACCACCCGACGGCATGTTCGTTCCGCCCGCGAGGCCGAAGTAGAAGCCGCTCACCGGGTGAGTGATTACTGGCACCGTCTGCACGACGGTGTCGATGCGCGTGACGGTGTTCGTCACGGTGACGGTATCGACGCGCGGCGCCATGCGGAGCGTGTCGGTGCGAAATACAGTCACGGTATCCACTCGAGGCGCGACGACTTCACCGTGCGATTCTTTGCTCACGGGAATCCGTCGCTCCGACTTTGCGCGCGGTTTCGAGGTTGTGCTGTCTTGCGCCGATGCGGCCGATGCGTCGAGAGCGAAGAACGCCGCGCCGGCTACGAGTAACAAGGCATTACGATTCAACATGGGTCTCCTCCCTCTGCACCGTCTCGTCTTGCCCCCGCGGACGGCTACCGGGCGAGGATTTCAGCGTTCTGCGTAGTGACTGCGCACAGCATGACTGCGCTACACCAACTGCATTACAACCGACATCCTCGGTCGACGTACTTCGTCGCGGCACTGGCGCATGAGGAAAGCAGGCTCCATGCCGCAATCTCCGCCTTCCTACGAGCGAACCGGGGAGAGTCTTGGTGACCATCGCTCGACGCGAACTCGGCCGCGAAAAACGAAGCGGCCCGGGCTGATGCCCGGGCCGCTTCCAATCGCTTGATCGAAGTTTTGTGATCAGCGCGACCCAAACCAGTTCATGCCGAGCACGAACGGCATCTGACGCGATTGCGGCGCGTTCTCAGGCTTGAAAGCGAGCACACGCGTCTCGAAGAACAGCTCGGAGCGTCCCCACATCAACGAGGCACCGCCGCCGGCGTTCCAGCCATTCTGATTCGTCCAGTCGGGCACGCCCTGAGAAAAGATGACTGCGTTCGGATTCGAGGCATCCACCCGCATCGGCAAATTCTTGAACCAGGTATGCGTGTACCCGCCGATCCCGTACAGCGAGAAACGATGGATCGCGCCGAAGGTGTGCGTGAGCCACGGTATCTGGAGCTTCGCGTCGATGCTCCAATTCCAGATATCGGGATCACCCTGAGGCTGGGAGAACCGCGAGTCCTCGCCCAGCGTCGACCAATTCAGGTCAGTGCGAATACCGAGCAGGTTCTTCGCGCCCTGCCAGCCAAACTGCGCGCCGACGGTCGGACCCGCGGCGTTCGGGTTGTAGATCGCGCCGTTCGGCGCATTCACGCCACCGTTCAAGCCGAAATACAAGCCATTCGGAAGACGAACCGGCGGATAGTACGTGTTCGTCACCGTGTCCACGCGCGTCACGGTGCGAGTCACCGTGTCGTGAACGATCGTCGGCGGTGTGTTGACGTTCACGCGCAGCGTGTCGGTCTTGTAAACCGTCACGGTGTCGACCTTGCGCGCGACTTCACCGCCTTCCTTTGTGATTGGGATGCGACGCGTCGAGGTCGGACGCGTGCGGGTGCTGTCCTGTGACAACACGACCGAGGCACCGAGGGTGAGCATTCCGACGGCGCCCGCTAGAGACTTCGCGGAAATACGCATAGTGGTTTGTCCTTCTCCGTTTCCGTCCTCGACTTGCCCCCGCGGACGACAACCGGGCGGAGAGATACGTCCCCCGAACGACCATACAACGTCGCGGCACCTACAACGTGCTCAAGCATACAGCGTGCCGGAGCGTGTCGCATCTGTCGGGAGACCGATGCGAGCCTGTTCTATGTTAGTCGCCGTCGAGATCGAAGCGGACTGTTGCGATACAGCCACGACGATCGCCGCGGTTCTGCAACGTGAGCGTCCCGCCGTGCGCCTCGGCGATCTGCCGCGACAGCACCAGGCCGATCCCCGAGCCGGCGGGCTTCGTCGTGAAGAACGGGACGAACAGGTTGGCGGCGTTGGCGAGTCCAGGCCCCTCGTCCTCGACGATGAGCGACAACGCACCATTCTGGCTCGTCCACCGGACTTCGACGTTGCCGTGCGTCTCCAACGACGCGTCCACCGCGTTGCGAAGCAGGTTGATGAGCAGCTGGTCGAGTTGATCGCCGTCGGCGCGCAGCGTCGTCGGCGGGCCTTCGACGACGTCGACCGGGAGCCGCGTCTCGAGCGCGGCAACCCGTCGCACCCAGGCGGCGATGTCGAGCGGCGCTTTGTTCGGCGGAGGCAGCTTTGCCAGTCGAGCGTACGCCGACATGAACCGCACCAACGCCTCGGATCGTCCGCTGATCACGTTCAATCCGCGTCTCAGATCGGCGTCGGCGTCGCTCGGCGGGTGCGGACTGTCGACGAGCGCGAGCAGGCTCCCCGCAATCGACTTGATCGGCGCGAGCGAGTTGTTGATTTCGTGACTCAGCACGCGCACGAGGCGCTGCCAGGCTTGTAACTGTTCCTCGCGCAACGCTTTGCTCACGTCGGCCAACACCAGCAACGTGTGCGGCCGTCCGTCCTGCCGAAAGGCGCCGCGTCGCACCTCCCAGCGTCCCGCGCCGCCGGGAAAGGTGACGTCCATCGTGCGCGGCGACGCTCCTTCGAGCATGTCGGCGAGCCCCACCTGGTCCGCGGTGCGGCCGAGCAGGCGCTCGGCCGGCTGCGACAGCAGCGATTCCGCGGCACGATTCGCCAACCGCACGCGGTTGGCATCGTCGAACGCGAACACCGCGACGTCGATCTCCGCCATCACCGTACGGAGCAGCGCCGTCGCCTCCATCGCGCCGAGGCGCTGCGTTCGCAGGGTTTCGCCGAGCAGGTTGGATTCGAGAAACGCGAGTCCCAACGCGTCCTCGCGATCCGCGCCGCGGGCGCGAATCGAGTAGTCGCCCTCGCGGAGCGCGGCGAGCATGTTGGACAACGTCTGCAAGGGACGCACTACTCGCTCACGCAGGATGAACGCGGCGATGAGCCAGGAGCCGGCAACGAGAAGGTCGAACGTCCATTGCACCTTCGCGCTGTAGCCGCCGCGCCAAAGCAGCACCGCCGTGCCGATGACGCCCGGGAGCCCGGTGAACAGGGCGAGCCGCAAGACCAAGCGTTCGTGGTCGGGGTTGTCGCGCGGCGCCGAAACGGCGGCGTGATCGCCGCTCCGCCGCTTGACGGAGCGCTCAGAGGCCATAGCTCGCGATGCGCCGGTACAGCGCGCTTCGCGACAGCCCCAACGCCTGCGCGGCGCGGCTCACATTTCCCTCGTAGCGGGCGAGGGCCTTCTGAATGAGCATTTTCTCAACGTCTTCGAGCGGCAAATCCTCGAGGCGCGGCGCCGCGCTCGTCGACGCGCGCAACCCGAGATCGCCGGCGCGAATCTGATCGCCGTGCGCGAGCAGGACGGCGCGCTCGATCGCGTGATCGAGCTCGCGGATGTTGCCGGGCCAGCTGTGCGCGAGCAACGCCTGCATTCCTCCGGCATCGAAACCGGTGAGCGGTTTGCGGTAGCGCGCCGCGTGACGACGCAGGAAATGCATCGCCAGCGCGGGAATGTCCTCGCGACGGTCGCGCAGCGCCGGAAGATGCACCTCGATCGTGTTCAGTCGGAACAGCAGGTCCTCGCGGAAACGTCCCTCGGCGACGTCCAGCTGCAGATTGGCATTCGTCGCCGACACGACGCGAACGTCGACGTGCCGTGACTTCGACGAGCCCACGCGCTCGACGTCGCCGGTTTGGAGGACGCGCAGCAGCTTGGACTGAAGCGCCAGGGAGACGGTGCCGATCTCGTCGAGAAAGATCGTCCCGCCGTCCGCCAGCTCGAAGCGGCCCACCCGGTCGGTCTTCGCGTCGGTGAACGCGCCCTTCACGTGACCGAATAGCTCGCTCTCGAACACGCCCTCCGACAAGCCGCCCATGTTCACCGCGATGAACGATCGCGCGTTGCGCGGCGACGACGCATGCAGCCACTGCGCGACGAGCTCCTTGCCCGTGCCGTGCTCGCCGGTGATCAAGACGTTCGCGTCCGATGGCCCGATGCGCTCGAGCAGCTGAAGGATCGGCTTCATCTTCGGCGACTCGGCGATCATGCGCGGCAGGTGGTCCCGGCGCAGGAGCCGGTTCTCCGACTCCAGCCGCTGCGCGCGCCTGAGCGCGCGGCCGAGCTCGACCTGGGTGGTGAGAATAGATACCAGGCGCGCGTTGTCCCACGGTTTCTCGACGTAGTCGCGCGCGCCGCGTCGCATCGCTTCGACGGCGTTGTCGATACTTCCCCATGCCGTCATGACGACGACTGGCATGTGCGGCTCGAGCGTTTGGAGCGTGGTCAGAACATCGAGTCCTTCTTTTCCCGACGTGGTGTCCCGCGTGTAGTTCATGTCGAGCAACATCGCGTCGTAGTCGCGCCGCTCGAGCGCGGCGAGCGCGGCGCTCGGCGACGTCGTCGTATCGACGTCGAAGCCGTTCCCCTTGAGGAGCAGGCGGAGCGCCTCGAGGACGTCGTTTTGGTCGTCGGCGACGAGGATGTGCGGACGACCGTTCTCGGTACTCATCGCGCGGAAAGTTACGGCGCTGTCCGACGCGGTGCTATTCACTGCGCAGGGCGATCATCGGATCGGTGCCCGCCGCGCGGCGCGCCGGGATCCAGCACGCCGCGAGAACCGCCAACGACAGCAGGCCTGCCCCGAATGCAAACACAACGGCGTCGCTCATCCGCAGTCCGAGAAACGCCGACGCCAGCAGCTTGGCGACCACCGCCGACAGCGCGAGCCCGATGACTACGCCGACGACCGCCAGCCGCGAGCCCTCACGTACGAACATGGCGACGATTTGCACGCGGGCCGCGCCCAGCGCGACACGGACGCCGATCTCGCGCGTGCGTTCGCTGACCGAGAACGCCATCACCGCGTAGACGCCGATCGTCGCGAGGAGCAGTGCCAACCCGCCAAAAATTGCGAGCAGCGTCGACCCAAGCCGCGACTCGGCGCTGCGGTCATAGCGATACTGGGCGAGACTCTGCACGTCGTACACGGGGAGATTGCGGTCCATCGCGACGATCATTCTGCGCACGGCCGGCGCGAGGTGGACGGCCCCGCCGGGATGTCGGACGAGCAGCGTCAGGTCGAGCACCTTTGGGTTCTGCGATTGCGGCAGGTAGATGATCGGTCGAGGGCGTTCGTTCAACCCGTATGTCTGGGCGTCGCGCGCCACGCCGACGACCGTCATGAACGGGCCTTTCTCGCCATTCGTGCTGACGCGCTTGCCGAGTGCATCCTCGTTCGGCCACGCGGCGCGTGCGAAGTCTTCGCTCACCAGCGCGACCGGTTCGGATCCGACACGGTCGTCGCCCGTGAAATCGCGTCCTCGAGCCAGCGGAATTCCAATCGTCCTGAAGTAGCCGGGGCGAATGGTGCTCTCGTAGACCTCGAGTCCCGACGACTCGCCGAAGCGTCGCGGCCCGGCCGCATCTGCCTGAATCCTGACGTCGGCCCCAATGTGCCGCTCGCCCATCGGCACCTGGTTCGTGAATGTCGCCGATTCCACGCCAGGGAGGGCCATGACGCGGGCTTGTAGCTCGTCGAGAAAGGCGGCGCCGCGCTCGGGCGTGTAGCCATTGAGCTCGAGGCTGAACGACGCGGCGAGCACGCGATCGCTGGCGTCGAAGTGCACGTCGGTCCGCGTCGATTTGTACAGCGCTCCGAGGAACATTCCCGCGGTGACGAGCAGGACGAGGCTCAGCGACACCTGCGCGACGACGAATCCACGCTGCAGCCGCGCGCGTGATCGGTCGAACCCGATCGCCGTTTCCTTCAACACGCTGGTGATGTCGGCGCGCGTCGCGCTCAGCGCGGGCACAACCCCGAAACCCACGCCGGTGACGAAGGCGATTCCGATCGTGAACCACAAAACGCTCGCGTTCGGCGAAACGTCAATGGGTGCGGGAATGATCGACGCGACGAGGTCGGTGGCCCAGCTGGCGAGTATGAAGCCCGTCACCGTGCCGCAGATTGCCAGCAAGACACTTTCTGTGAGGAGCTGACGGATGACCCGCCGCCGAGCCGCGCCGATCGACAGGCGGACGGCGATCTCCCGCCGTCGCGCGACCGCCCGTCCGAGCAGCAAATTGCTCACGTTGGCGCACGCGATCAGCAGTACCAACAGGGTGACCGCGAAGGCGAGCACGGCGACCGGCGCAACGTCGTTGCCGTCGGTGGGTCCGAGACCGCCGCGCACGGGGAAGGCACGCGCCGTCACGAAGGCGTGCTCCGCGCTGTCGGCTTTGGCGATGCGCGCTGCAACCGTGGACAGCGCCGCGTTCGCCCGCTCGATCGACACACCCGGCGCGAGCCGGCCGACGGCGGTCAGCCACCACGTATCACGGCTCTTGAGGAAATTCACAAAGCCGGGCAGCCGTGTTCCCGCCAGTGAGATCGGCACCCACACGTCGCGCGGCTCGGAGTGTTCGGTGCCGTTGAAGCGCTGCGGCGCGACGCCGACGATTGTGAACGGCTGGCCGTCGATCGCCATGCGCCGCCCGATCACCTTCGGATCACCGCCGAATCGCTCCTGCCAAAGCCGATAGCTGATCACGACCGCGCTGTTCGCCGCGCCGATCACGTCTTCATCGGGTAGAAATCCGCGGCCCAGTGCGAGGCGAACGCCGAGCATACGGAAGTAGTCGCCGCTGACCAGCATCCCTCGTACACGCGCCGGCTCGCCGCCCGTCGAGATGGCGAAATCGACGTGGGCAATCGCCGACGCCTCGCCGAACGCCTGGGTCGAATCGCGATAGTCGAGAAAATCCGGGTACGACAGCATCAACGGATGTCCGCGGCGCGAATCGACCGGCGTGATCCACACCAGTCCTTCCGGCGTGGCGATCTCCGGCAGTGGCCGCGCGAGGATCGCGGTGGCCAGTGAGAAGAGCGCCGTGTTTGCGCCGATGCCGACGGCGAGCGTCAGCGTGGCGACGAGAGCGAATCCCGGCGACCGAAGGAGCTGTCGCGTCGCGTACTTGAGATCTTGGAGGAGGGCTTCCATGGGTGGCCGGGCGGTGGGTAAGGAAGCGGATGGTGTGATCGCGGTGTTCGATCTCCCGCAGTAAGGAAGCCCCGTGCCAAGCGATCGGTGTCGTAAACGCGCGCCGGAAAATCAGTTATACCACGGCTCACCCTGTCGCCGCGTGGGCCGGGTGCGCGGTTGTGGGACGACTCGTCCGGAAACGAAACGCGGCGCCATCTCGGCGCCGCGTTGTGTCCCCTTCTCTCAGCCGACCGGTCCTTCCGACCCGGTGATCCAACCGTCTTTGAGCTCGATGATTCGGTGGCCGAACTTCGCGTTCTCCTCGGAGTGCGTCACCTGGATGATCGTCGTTCCCTCGCTGTTCAACTTCTTGAACAGCTCCATAATTTCTCGGCCCTGGCTCGAGTGCAGGTTGCCCGTGGGCTCGTCGGCGAGAATGAGCTTCGGTTTGGCGATCACTGCCCGCGCCACGCCGACGAGCTGTTGTTGTCCGCCCGAGAGCTGGCGCGGATACAGATCCTTCTTCCCGACCATTCCGAACTTGTCGAGCGTATCGGCGACGATCGCCTCGCGCTCCGATCGCTTCACGTTCCGATACGAGAGTGGAATGTCGAGATTCTCGGCCACGGTCAGATCGTCAATCAAGTGATACTGCTGAAAGACGAAGCCGATGTGCTCTTTGTTCAGCCCGACGCGCTGCTTGTGGCTCATCGCGTGAACCGGGTGACCGAGGAAGAAGAACTCACCATTCCACGCGCTGTCGAGCATGCCGAGGATGGCGAGCAGCGTCGACTTCCCCGCGCCCGAAGGGCCCATGATCGAGACGAATTCGCCGGGCTGAATCTCCCCGGAGATCCGGCGCAGCACGTATGTCCGGCCGGCCGGCGTCTCGAAAACCTTCTCGATGTTCCGCATCGCGATGAGCGGACCGACGATTGGTGCCGGCGGCGCATCGCGGCTGACGGTTGCTGGTTTCGTGAAGAATGCCATAGTGACTCCTAAGCTAACGTGACGCGCGGCTTTTCCCCCGCCGACTAGTCGGCGCGCAGCGCCTCCAGTGGGTCGATGAGCGAGGCGCGACGGGCCGGCAACCAGATGGCCAGCGCCGCGGTAAGCGACAACACGACGGCCACCGCCGCGAACACGGGAAGGTCGATGGGGCTCGCTCCGAACAACATCGCGCGCAGCACGCGCAACAGCAACATCGATCCGCCTGTTCCGAGCAGGATACCGAGCAGCACCAATCGTCCGCCTTGGCCGGCGATCATCGCGATCACGTCTTTCGCCTCGGCGCCGAGCGCGATACGTACCCCGATCTCGCGCGTACGCTGCGCGGCGTTGTACGCCACGACGCCGTACAGGCCGATTGCGGCGAGCAGGATCGCGAACGCCGCGAACGAGCCCATCGTCATCGCGTAGAGCTGATACGGCGCGTAGTCGGAGCGCCGCTGCTGGCGAACCGTCTGCAGCCGAAGGATCGGGAGGTCTTCATCCACCGAGCGAACGACGGCGCGCACCGTGGGCACCAATGACAACGGATCGCCATCGCTGCGAAGGAGCAGTGTCACGTTCTGGTTGTGCGTCGTTTGCGCGAACGGAACGTAGGCGTAGTGCGTCACCGTATCCCGTGACGTGATGTCGCCCACGGTCCCCACAATTGTCACCCAGGGAAGGGAATCGGCGGAGCCGAGTTTGATCCGACGACCGAGCGGCGACTGGCCACGCCAGAGCACATCGGCCATTCGCTGGTTGACGATCGCGACGGGTTGCGAGCCGAGACGATCCTGGGCGTTGAACGCCCGTCCGGCGCGAAGCGGCAGCTTCTCGGTCGCGAAGTAGCCGGGCGTGACGCCGAACGCAAAACGCGGCGACACGCTCCGCGCCACCGAGCTGTCCGCTCCTTCCGCGCGTATGCTCCGGTCGGCTCGGCCGAAGCCGGCGATGAACTGGAACGAGTGCGCCGACGCGTTCACGACTCCCGGAGCGTTCTGCAACCGCTCGAGAATCGTCGCCACCGTGTGCTGCGCGATCGTGCTGTCGGCGTAGCGGGCATCGAGGAATTCGAGATCTCCGGTGAGAAGATCGAGCTGGTCGTGCCCTCGTTCGGGCGTCGCGATTCGGACGACGCTGCGCATCAACACGCCCGCCCCGGCGAGGAGGATCATCGCCAGAGCGAGCTCGCCGATGACGAGCATGCCGCGTGTCACGCTCTTCTTGATCGTCGTGCTCGATTCCTTGAGCGTCGTGTGCACGTCGGGCGTCGAGGCGCGGAGCGCGGGGAGCAAACCGAACAACAGGCCGGTGACGATCGAGACCCCGAGCGCGAAGACGAGCGTCGTTCGATCGACATCGAGGGTGACGTAATAGGGAACTCGGTCGGCCGCGAGGCGGCGAATTATCTCGATCGCCCATGACGTCAGCAGCAAACCGAGCGCACCGCCGGCCACCGACAGGATGATGCTCTCGGTGAGGAGGTGACGGACGATGCGCCGGCGCGTCGCGCCGAGCGCGAGCCGGATCGCGATCTCGCGCTGACGTCCGGCGCCGCGGGCCAGCAAGAGTCCGGCGAGGTTGGCGCAGACGATCAACAGCACGAAGCCGACGGCGCCGAGCAGCGCCGCGTACAGCGAACCTGGCAGCGCTTCGGAGATGCGGAAAGTCGTCGCTTCCGCCGTCCATTCTTTCTGCTCGGGAAATCGTTCGGCGAGCGATTTCGCGATGACGCGCATCTCTTCGTTCGCCATCGCGACGGAGACGGCGGGCTTCAGTCGCGCGACGACGCCAAAGTCGCGCTCCTCGCGCGTACCGCCCGCCGCATTCGGCTCGAACGGCACCCAGAGATCGGCGAATTCCGGGAAACGGAAGCGCGGCGGCATGACGCCGATCACGGTGTGCGGAACACCGTTCACGCGGATGGTCTGGCCGATGATGCGCCGATCGCCGCCGTAGCGGCGCGCGAACAGCGCTTCGCCAAGCATGACGACGGGTGCCGCGCCGGCGCGATCGTCGTCGCGCGTGAACGAGCGTCCAAGGAGCGGCTGGACCCCGAGAAGCGGGAACGTTTCGGCGGAGACGAGCGCGCCGCCAATGCGCTCGGCATTCTCGGCCCCGGAGATGTTGAACGGGCGCTCGATGTATGCGCCGATCTGCGAGAAAGAGCGGGCGTTATCGCGCCAGTCTACGAATCCCGGATAAGAGGTGCCGACGCCGCAGCCCGAGCACAGCTTGGTCGCGCTGAATTCGTGGAGATCGACGAGACGGTCCGCTTCAGGGAAGGGAAGCGCTTTGAACGCGAGTGCGTTGACGAGACTGAAAACGGTGACGTTCGCGCCGATGCCGAGCGCCAGTGAGAGCAGCGCGACGATCGTGAACGTTCGTGACTTGGCCAGACTGCGGAAGGCGAATCGGATGTCCGACACCAACGCGTCCATGGCAAGCCTCTGGCTTGGGGCCGCGGGCGACCCCTTTTGCGCCTGTCAATCTTGAATGAGGGCGGTCCGGCTACTCGGCCGCTCGGCTACCCGGCTGAAACACAGTCGCCGAGTCGCCGAGTCGCCGAGTCGCCAAATCAGAGCCCGACGTTCTCGCCGCGACGCTCTTCCACGACGCGTCCGTCGAACAGGTGGATCGAGCGATCGGCGTGCGCAGCGTACCGTGGATCGTGCGTGACCATGCAGATCGTGGCGCCGCCGCGATGCAGCTCGCGAAGAAGCTCCATCACTGCTTCACCGTTCGTCGAGTCGAGGTTACCCGTCGGCTCGTCGGCGAGCAGGATGAGCGGATCGCCGGCAACCGCCCGGGCCACGGCGACGCGCTGCTGCTGACCGCCGGAGAGCTGCGCGGGATAGTGCTTCATGCGGTGGCTCATGCCCACGCGCTCGAGGGCGTCCGTTACGCGCTGCTTGCGCTCGGCGGCCGACATGCCGCGGTACGTCAGCGGCAACTCGACGTTCTCATAGACGGTGAGATCGCCGATCAGGTTGAACGCCTGGAAGATGAAACCGATCTGGCGATTGCGGATCCGGGCGCGCTGCGACGGCGTGAGCTGCGCGACCGGCTCGTTCGCGAGCAGATACTCGCCTTCGGTTGGGGTGTCCAGCAAGCCGAGGATCGACAGAAGCGTCGTCTTTCCGCAGCCGGACGGCCCGGCGATAGCGACATACTCTCCCGGAGCTACCTCGAGGTGAATGTCCTGCAGTGCGTGGGTCTCTACCTCGTCGGTATAGAAGACCTTCTTGATCCCCGACAGGCGGATCAGAGGTTGGTTGCCTGACCCCGGCGAAGCGGAGAAGGCGGCCTGGGACGAGGATGCGGACTCAGTGGCCATAGGATGCTCGGGGTGAGGGGATGGGGTGGGTGATTTGGTGGTCTACTTGATTCGCACGCGATTGGTATTGTCGAACGGCGTCATGTCCGACACGATGACGCTGTCGCCGATATTCAGGCCGTTCTTGATTTCGATCGTATTCACCGAGGCCCGCCCGAGGCCCACAGTAACGCGCGTCGCTTCACCCTTGTTCGGAATCACTTTGAAGATTCCGACGGAGCTGTTGGGCTGACCGAAGCCCGGACGTGCGACGTACATGACGTTGTTCAAGCGCTCGAGCTCGATCGTGCCGTCGACGGCGAGATCGGAGCGCGTGCCGGGAGGAAGCGGATCGTCGATCAACACTTCGACCGTGACCGTACCGGCGACCGATGACGGATCGGTGCGCCACACGTGGCCCTTCACGATCGTGTTGTTGTGCAGATCGATCTTTGCCGGCATGCCTGGGCCGACGTCGACCGCCTGATTCTCGGGAACGCGGAGCACCGCCTTCAACTTTCCTGGCTGAACGATGCGCGCGAGCTGCGTTCCGGCGTTCACGTATTGTCCCAGCTCGAGCGGCGGATTGCCGAGCATCTGGAGCTGGCCCGCCTCGGGCGCGACGACGCGCATCGAGGCGACGCGCTTCCTCTGCTCGTCCTGGATGCGCTTCAAGCTCTCGATCTGCTGCTGTTGCAGCTGAATCTGCTGTTGTTCCGAGGTGACGGCGTCGGCCAACCGCTTTTGTTCGAGATCGAGCCGCTGCCTCAACTCTTCGACCGCGTCATGGGCCCCGGCCACGTCGTTGGCCGACGCGAGATTTCGCTTGGCCAACGAGTCCTGAACCGCCGCCGTTCGCGCCGCGTTGTTGTACTGCGTCTTCATGTTCGCGACCGTGCCTTGCTCGGCGAGGACCGCCTGGTGGAGCGAGGTCTTGAGATTGGCGAGGCTGGCGACCGCGGCATTCAGCGCCTGGTCGTTCTGAAGAAGTCGGATGTCCTCGTCGGGGTTGCTCATGACAACGAGCACGGTGCCTTGCTGCACAGGCACCCCCGGCTTGATCGGCAAGTCTTCGACGCGTCCCGTGGTGAGCGCGGTGACGTTGCGAACGTACTCGGGCTCGAGCGTGCCGGGTGCGTTGACGTCACGCGTCATCATCCCCTTCTTCACGGTGTCGAACCAGAGCGTGCCGCGCTCGACGGGCGGCGCAGCCGGCTGCAACTTGCTGATGAAGCCCGATACGACGACGATGGCAACGACGCCGAGGCCGATGAGGATGTATCGCTTGGTCTTTTTGGGCGGTTCGCGCTTGATATCCAAGGTGCAATCTCGTGCAGTGAGGTCGAGGGTGGCGTGCCGAATCCCACGAGGTGTCTAGGGAAAGACCATGCCGAACTCTAACATCTCTTAACCATCACTGCAGCATATACTTAGAGGGTATCGTCGACGTTCGGATTCTATCGCGCTTGGCCGTCTTTGGGATTGAATGTCCCACAACCGAACAGTCCTGACGGAAAGCCGCGTCACGCGGTTTCAGCCATTGTGAGACAATTCAACCCGGAAATAGGTTGACCGGGGTAGCAGACCGCTAACGGTGCATACCGACCTCGCATGAAAGCGTTCCTCAGCCCGGTGCTCATTGCAGCGATGCTCCTCGGCTTCGGCGGACAGGAGCCGCGGTCGCTGCGCGCACCCTTTACTGTGTGCGCAGGCGGCGACGTCACGCTGGGAACGAACCTCGATCCGAAGTGGGCCCGTTATGCTGCGGACACGCTACAAAGCGTGTTCGGATTGCGCCCTCATCCAGACAGTTTGGCGTCATCATTAGCACCTTTGATGGCTGGTGCGCAGGTCGTGTTGCTCAACGTCGAGGGTGCTGTGGGAGAAGGACCGGCGCCCAGAAAATGCGCGCCGCGTTCGACGAATTGCTTTGCCTTCCGCCAGCCGACCGCCGCCGCACTCGCGCTTCGGCACCTTGCGGACTCGTCCGTTTCCGTCGTCGGCAACATCGCCAACAATCACTCGCGTGACGCTGGCGACGCCGGCAAAGACAGCACCGTCGCTCATCTCGAGGCGGCGGGAGTTCTCGTCACCGGGAGCGACACGATCGCCACTCCGGTTCCTCTGGCGTCGGGGGATACTATCGGGGTCCTCGGATTCCACACCGACTCCGCCACGCCCGACGCTCGCGATTTGGCCGCGGTCCGCCGCCACGTCGCACGAGCGGTCGCGGCCTATGGCACCGTAATCGTCACCATGCACCTCGGCGCCGAGGGGCCGACCGCCCAGCGCACCCGAAACGCCGTCGAACGGTTCCTCAAGGGCAACCGCGGTAACCCGGTTGCGTTCGCGAACGCCGCCTTTGCCGGTGGGGCGACCCTGGTCGTCGGACACGGCCCGCACGTGTTGCGAGCCGCGGAATGGCATGACGACCGACTGGTGCTCTACTCGCTCGGCAATCTGCTCACCTACGGTCCGTTCAAGCTGCGCGACCCGACGGACCGCGGAGTGGTCGCCTGTGTCACGATCGACTCGGCGCGCCACGTCTCGGCCGCGGAGCTCCGTCCAACGATGCAGAAGTGGCCCGGTATCCTTGTCCCGGATTCCAGCAAGCGCGCATGGACGCTCATCGATTCACTGAGCGCCTTGGATTTTCCCCGGACGGGAGTCCGCGTGGATTCGCTCGGAAAGCTGATGAAGAGGCGGGACGCCCGCCCCGAGACGAAATAGCCGAAACAACAAAGGGACACGCAGTGCATTGCGTGTCCCTCGTATCCGTGTCCGAACAGTCAGCTAATTGCCGCCGCCCTTCGTTCCAGGCGTGGCGGCCGATGCGGTGTCGTCGAGCGAAAGCATCCGACGCGCGCCGCGCCAGACTTTGATCAGCGGCGAGTAGGGGCGGTCGATCGCGCTCTCGATGACGCGGCCGGCGACGCTGCTCGCGTGGACGTAGTGACCGTCGCCGACGTAGATCCCGACGTGGCTCACGCTTCCCTTCTTGCCCTTCCCGAAGGTGAGAATGTCACCGGGAAGAAGACGGCTCGTGTCGCGCTTGATCGCCAGTCCGGCCTTCGCCTGCTGCTTCGCCGTCCGAGGAACGTTCAGGCGCAGCGCCCCCATGACGTACTGAATCAGGCCGCTGCAGTCGAAACCCTTCTCGGGGGATCCGCCGCCCAATCGATACTTGGTGCCGACCTGCGCCCGCGCCACCGCGACTACCGAATCACGGAGAGACAGCGCGGAGTTGCTGTACGCCTCGAACGGCTTGCTCTCGATGCTTTGCTGAGCCCCGGCCGGCGCGACAGCCGCGACGACGCCCGCGATGACCAATGCGGTCACGCGGAAGCGAAGGAAGCGGTTGGTGAGCGGTCGGTTCATTGAATCGAGAAACGTGAGTGCGAGCGATGACTGTCGCCGTTGTCGAATGCTCGACGCCTCACGTGAGTGAGGCGCAACGGCAAAAAAAACATCCGCGGCAGGCAAGAAATGCCGGGGGCAGTCTAACCTGCTTGACCCACTCGGGTCAACGATTCAGAGACGAATCAAGAATCGCGCACAACGGCGACTTCCGTGCGAAATGTCTCATCGAATCCCCAGCAGCTTATGTGTTTGTAGGCTCAAACGCCACCTTGGATTTTCGAGACAAAAGTTCACCGCGGCCTGGATGTTCTCTTCCAGCGATGGCCCATCCATCGGCTGTAAAAAAAATTGCTCGAAGTCCAAGGACTCGAAGCGCCTCGGGTCCACCCCGGGTTGGGGGAAGACGAATTTCAATTCGTTCCCCTTCGTCACCACAACGGGAGCATTGGACTTTGGGCTGACACAGAGCCAATCCAATCCCGGGGGCGGGTCCTGCGTTCCATTGGTCTCGACGGCGACGAGAAAACCACGCGCGTGAAGCGCGTCCACCGCCCCGGAGTCCAGCTGAAGCAACGGTTCTCCGCCGGTGCAGACGACGAACCGGTTCGCGCGCTCGCGCGTGGGCCAGCGGGCCTCGATCGCGTCCGCGAGGGCCTCGGCCGTGGCAAACTTTCCTCCATCAGGGCCGACGCCGACGAAATCCGTGTCGCAGAAGTTGCAAATCGCCGTCGCGCGATCGGCCTCGCGACCCGTCCACAGGTTGCAGCCCGCAAAGCGACAGAAGACGGCTGGTCGTCCCGCGTTCGCGCCTTCGCCCTGCAGCGTGTAGAAGATCTCTTTGACGGTGTACATCCACGTCAAACGTAACGTGCGGGATCCTTCACGCCGGCTTCGGCGAACCCTTTGAGGCGCAAATGACAGGCGTCGCAGTGGCCGCACGCCGCACCGGAAGGATCCGGGTCGTAGCAGCTGCGCGTGACGCCGTAATCCACGCCGAGTGAGAGGCCGAGCTGAATGATCTCCGCTTTCGTGCGATTCATGAGCGGGGTTTGGATGCGGATTGGGTTCGTACCTTCGACGGCGCCG
>DATLPC010000172.1:0-31161 GCA_035535975.1 Gemmatimonadaceae bacterium
CGGTGCAGCTCGTCGATGCGTAGGCATTCGTCGTCGCGGTGCGCGACGTGGATCGAGCCCGGCCCGAACAGGTAGGGCGTTCCCCAGTTGGTCAGCGCCGGGATGTCTGTCGCGAACGCCGCGACGGAGGTTTGAAAGCCGTCGACCACGCCGAGCTTCATCGGCGGCACCATCGGGCCCCACTCGAGAGAGGCGCGTCCCTTCGCCCACGCCTCGATGCGCGACATTACGTCTTCGGCCGGAGTGACGAGTCGAATCATCAGGCGGGCTTCGGCGGACGGCGCCACGACATTGTCGGCGACGCCGCCGCTCAGCGAGCCGATGTTGATCGTCGTCTTGCCGAGCAGCTCGTCGGTGGGCAAGTCCATCGCGTCCAGCTCGGCCAGAAGCCGCACGAGGTCGCGCGTGGCGGATTGGCCGAGGTGCGGGTAGGCCGAGTGTGCCGCCTGCCCCTTGGTTCGCACGATGACACGGACGGCGCCCTTCGTGCCGACAGCGAGCGTGCTGTCGGTAGGTTCGCCGTTGATGATGACGCGATTCGTGCGTGGCACCGCGCCCGAGGCGAACGCTTCGTTGGCGGCGTGGGCGCCGTCGTGCGTGACCTCCTCGCCCACGACGAATAAGAGCGCCAGTGGCGCGTTCTCGGCGCGAAGTCGCTCGGCGGCACAGATCATCGCGGCGGCGATTCCCTTGGCGTCGCACGCGCCGCGGCCGCGGATATGACCGTCGTCGACGCGCGGTGGAATGAAGGGCGGAACGGTGTCGAGATGCGTCGTGAGGGTGATGACGGGACTGTCCGACATGCTCGCGTAGAGGTCGTCGCGGCCTGCCGAGACGGGGATTCGGCGCGTGTGCCATCCCATGTGCACCAGGTGTGAATCGAGCCACGCGATGACGTCTCCTTCCCGTCCGCTCGTGGAGTCGATTGACATCAGCTGCGTTGTCAACTGAATTGGATCTGCACGCGTAGTCATCACGGCAAGATCGACCACCCCTACAACTCGCGCAACGACTCGGAGAGAGTTTCCCATGCGCCTCCCGCCCACACCGGTTTCTCACGCCGCCGGCTTGCTGCTCGCTCTAGCCTCCGGGCTTCCCGCGCAGCAGGCGCGCAACGTGTCCAATCCCGGCTCGCCGACGGCCGCCACGACGACCGCTCGGGGGGACAACAAGCGCGCGATGACGGTCGCCGACATCGGGAAGTGGCGGAGCGTCCGCGACGTCGCGATCTCGGACGACGGCGTGTGGGCGGTCTACGGGTATAGCCAACGGCGCGTCGATGACACGCTGTTCGTGAAAAACCTCAACAGCGGCGCCGTGCAGGCGGTGCCGCGGGCCACGCGCGCGCAGTTCTCGGATGACGCGAAGTGGGTCGCGTTCTTCGTCGCGGCCCCCGGCGCGAACAACCGTGACGCGGTCCCTGGAGCCGATGGCGCACCCGCGCCGTCGGGACCGGCGCGGCTCGAGCTGCGCAATTTGGCGACGAACGCGGTCGTGTCGTGGGAGAACGTCGCCTCATTCGCGTTTTCTAAAGGCTCGCGAGCGCTGATGGTACGCAAGGCGCGTCCGGGAGCCGGCCCGGACGCAGCCGGTGGCCGTGGTGGTCGCGGCGGCGGCGCACCGGCGGCCGCGACACCGACTCCGGCACAGACGCAGGGCGGCCGCGGCGGCAACGGCGTTGCGCCGGCCGTCGCCGGCACGGACATGATTCTCCATCATCTCGCGGACGGCGTCGATGAGCTGATCGGCAGCGTGACGGCCGCGGAGTTCAACAAGGCGGGAACGTTGCTCGCCTACACGGTCTCGACCCCGGAGCGCGACGGCGACGGCGTGTATCTCGTCTCGACGCAGGACTGGCAGCGCCGGACGCTCGACAACGCGCGCGCCGATTACGCGCGTCTGACGTGGGATGAGTCGGGTACGGCTGTCGCCGCGTTGCGCGGACTGGAGCGCCGGGGCTACGTCGAGAAGGAAAACGCGATCGTCGCGTTCGTTGGCGTCGACGGCGCGGAGCTCGCGGCGTATGTGCTCGAGCGCAAACAGCTCGCGGGACTCCCCGACAGTATGGTTATGAGCGAGAAGGGCACGCTGTCGTGGAGCGCGGACCGCTCGAAGCTGTTCGTCGGGCTCAAGGAGCAGGAAGCGCGTCCGCCGCAGCGCCGCGACACGACACAGGCCGTCGAACCGGTGGGCAACGTGGATATCTGGCACTGGAAGGACCCCTATATCCAGTCGGTGCAAATGGTCCGCGCGCAGCAGGATCGCAATCGCACGTACACGGCGACGGTGCTGCTCGCCCAGAAAAAGGTGGTCCCGCTCGCCGACCAGAAGATGGATCGCGTACAGGTGACGAAGGACGGCGCGTGGGCGATCGGCCAGGACGACAAGGCGTACATCGACGACTCGGCGCCGCAGATGTCGGATGTCTACCGGATCAACACGTCGACGGGCGAGCGAACGCCGGTGCTCAAGGCGCAGCAGCGCACGCTCGGATTTTCGCCGGACAGCAAGTACTTCCTCTACTGGAAGGACAAGCAGATCTGGTCATACGACCTCGCCGCGAACAAGCCCGTGAACCTCACCGCGAAAACGCCGGTGAGCTTCGTTGACATCGAGGACGATCACACCGGCGAGAAGCCGGCGTACGGAATCGCCGGATTCACCAAGGATGGCAAATCGGTCGTGCTCGATCATCGGCACGATCTGTGGCTGGTTCCGCTCGACGGAATGGCCACGGCCCGCAACCTGACGAATGGCGTGGGCGCCAAGAACGAGATCCGGTTCCGCTACCTCGCGATGGACGAAGACGACGCAACGCCGGCGTTCGGTGGTGGTGGTGCTGGTGGCCGCGGCGGCCGCGGTGGCGCCGGCGCGACGATCGACCTGTCGAAGCCGATCATGCTGACGGCATTCGGTACGAAGACGAAGAAAGCCGGCTTCTATCAGCTCGACGGGGACAAGCTCAACCAGATCGTCTACGAGGATCGGTATTTCGGTCGGCCGATCAAGGCGAAGAACGCCGATCGCGTCCTCGTGACGCGCGAGACCTACGTCGATTTTCCCGATTACTGGGTGACGAATTCAAAGTTTGCTGATCCGCAGCGGCTCACGCTGGCGAACCCGCAACAGTCCGAGTTCAAGTGGGGTCATCGCGTCCTCATCGACTACAAGGACAAGGACGGTCATCCACTGCAAGGCACGCTCGCCGTCCCGGACGACTACCAGCCGGGCCAGAAGCTTCCCATGCTCGTGTACTACTACGAGAAGCTGTCCGACCAACAGAATCGCTACGAGGTACCGCGCTACGCGTCGGCGCCGCAGTACGTGGACTACGTGAGCAACGGCTACCTCGTGCTGCTGCCCGACATTTATTTGCACACCGGGCATACGCATACCGACCATTTGAACTCGGTCGAAGCGGCGGTGAAGCGCGCGATCGACCTCGGCTACGCGGATCCGAAGCGCGTCGGTCTCCACGGCGGCAGCTTCAGCGGCCAGGGCGGCGCGTACATCTCGACGACGTCGAAGATGTTCGCGGCGATCGCGATCCGCGCGGCAGCGGTCGATCTCGTCGCCGACTTCAACCAGCTCTGGAAGACCACGGGCACGAACCAACACAACTACGACATCAACGGCCAGGGCCGGTTTGGCACGAACCCGTTCGACAATCTCGAGTTGTTCATGGATCAGTCGGCGATCTTCCACGCGAAGGACATGAACACGCCGCTGCTCATCCTTCAGGGCACGAACGACGGATCGACGGAGTGGCTTCAGGGCGTGGAGTTCTACAACGCGCTGCGCTTCCTCAAGAAGCCGGTGATCTTCCTTTCGTACGAGGGCGAGGGTCACGGGTTCACGCGCTACGACAACCAGTACGACGTCGAAGTGCGTATGCACCAGTTCTACGATCACTATCTCAAGGGTGTGCCCGAGGCGGATTGGATCGCCAACGGCGTTCCGTTCATCAAGAAGAAGACACCGACTGGGGCAGCCGCTCAGCCGGTGCAACTGATGGGCGGCGGTGCGGGCATCGGAACGCCGATGGCCGGTGGAGGCGGGGGCAACCCGCCTGGTGGACCACCGAACCCTTAATCGTTGCGAGAGGGCGTCGACCGGGTCGACGCCCTTTTTGTCAGGCGGAACATCGCTTTCGGCGGTTGCAACGTCGCTGTCGGCGATGGGCGGCGGCTGACGGCTGGCTGGCAGCTCGCGGCGGTGCGCCCGGCTCGCGGCTTTTTCGCTTTCGGCGACGGCTAACGGCCGGCCGCCGCCAGCGGGGACCCCCGCCGAGCACAAGGTCGCTGAACCCGCCGACAGCTTCAGCCGTTGGCCAAACAGCCCGGCCGACCGCCGCCGCCGCTGACCATCGCTGACGCGACGTCGCGCCGTCCCCTCTTGCGCCCGCGATCCAGCCGTTTTACGTATTAACCATCTGGTCAAATTGTATGGTTAAACCAAAAAGTAAACCGGTCGCGCGCGACCGCGATACCGAACAACGCATCCTCGATGCCGCGCATGTTGTGTTTATCCGGCGCGGCACCGCCGGAGCGCGCATGCAGGAGATCGCGGAGGAGGCCGGCGTCAATAAAGCGCTCCTCCACTACTACTTCCGCAACAAGAGCCGGCTCGGCGAAGCGGTATTCCGGCGGGTCGCGACCGGAATGTTCGCGCGGCTCACCGCGATCTTGGGCGGCGACGCCGACATCGAGATCAAGGTCACACAGGTCGTCGAGACCTATCTCAGCCAGCTGTCGAAGGTGCCCTACGTGCCCGGGTATGTGCTGAGCGAGCTGAATCAGCACCCCGAACGCTCGCATCAGCTGCTCGACATCGTTCGCACCCTCCGCTCGAACCCCGATACGCCGGACTTCCTCGGCGCGCTGTCGAAGCAGCTCACGCGCGCCGCCCGCGAAGGTCGAATTCGTCCGATCGCCCCGGATCAATTCCTCGTCAATCTCGTTTCGCTTTGCGTCTTCCCGTTCGCCGCCCGCCCGATGATCTGCGCGGTGTTGCAGCTCGACGACCGCGGATACGAGCGATTCATGAAGCAGCGCGCCGCCACCCTCACGCAGTTCTTCCTCGACGCGCTGCGGCCATGAGATCCCTTCTCGCGGCAGCATGCACCATCACGTCGTTCGCCGCGACGCGCAGCCTCGCCCAAGGCCCGATCGGTGATACGCTGCGCCTCGGGACACTGCAAACAGAAGCCATCGCCGCCGACCCGCGCACGCGCCAGCTCGGCCTCAACGCCGCCGCGACGGAGCTTCGCCTGCGGAATGTGGCCGCCGAGCGGCTGCCCGCGTTTTCCGGACTCGGGCAACTCCAGTACCAGTCCGCGGTGACGTCGATCGCGATTCCATTGCCGGGAATTCAGATCCCGACGCCACCGCATTATACCTACGACGCGCACATCGACATTCGCCAGAGTGTCCTCGACATGTCGCGGCGGCCGCGCACGGCGCTCGAGCGGGCGCAGCTCCTCGAGGCGCAATCTCAGATCCGCGTCGCGCTGTTCCCGCTACGGCAGGAAGTGAACGACGCCTTCTTCGCGTCGGTTCTGTTGCAAGAACGCCAAGCACAGGTCGACGCGGCGATCGTCGACCTGCGCGCGCGACTTGCCGAGATGCGAACTCGCTTTCAACAAGGCGCGGCGCTGCCGGGCGACACGGCCCTCATTGCCGTCACGATACTGCAGCGGCAGCAGGAAGCGGTGCAGCTGCGCGATGACCGCGCCGCCGCCCTTGCTCGACTCGCTGAGATCACCAAACGACAGATACCGGGCACCGCCGCCCTCGCGCTCCCCGATCTCGCGCCCGTCGTCAGCGCCGCGTTCCGCTCGATCGACGAACGGCGACGGCCTGAATACGCCCAGTTCGAGGCGACGCGCGTCCGTCTCAGCGCGCAGAGCGCGGTGCAAGCCGCACAGGAGCGTCCGCGTGTGTCGATGTACGGCCGCGTTGGATATTCGCTGCCCGGCCTCGACGTCCTGAACACGAGCGCCCAATCGTACTGGATCGCCGGCGCGCAGGTGCAGTGGGCCCCGTTCACGTGGGGCTCTGTCGCGCGCGAGCGGGAAGCCCTCGACCTGCAGCGCGATATCGCCGCCGCCAGCGAAGCGGCGTTCACCAACTCGTTGTCACGCACCGGACGCCCGCTCATCCTGACGATGGCGCGGCTGGACTCAACGCTCGCACTCGACGAGCAGATCGTCGCGCTGCGCGAGCAGATCGAGCGCGAGGCGGCCGTTCGTCTGCGGGAAGCCGCGATCACGGCCGCCGAGTTCGTGGATCGCTCGTCGGAGCTGACGGCGGCGCGGCTCCTCCGCGCGCAACACCGGGTCGAGCTCGCGCAAGCGCGCGCCAACTATCTGACACTCATCGGAGTGGACGTGCCATGAGACGGATGTCTCTCGCCGGCAGTCTGGTCATCGTCATCGCGCTCGCGAGTTGTCGCGAGGCGAAGGGACCAGACGCGTACGGCAACATCGAAGCAATCGAAGTCGTCGTCGGATCGCAGTCGGCGGGGCAGCTCGAGACCTTCACACCCAAGGAAGGGAACGTCTTGTCCGCCGGCGTCGCGGTGGCGCTGGTCGACCCGACCGCGCTCACCCTCCAGCTGGAACAGGCGAACGCTCAGCACACCGCCTCCGCCTCGCGCGTCGACGAAGTCACGCGACAGATCGGCGTGCTCGAAGCCCAGCGCGCGATCGCGCAGCGCGCCTACGATCGAATCAAGCGGCTGTACGATCAGCAGGCGGCCACGGCCCAGCAGCTCGACCAAGCGGAGCGCGACTACCGCACGCTCGTCGCGCAAATCGAAGCGGCCGGCGCCCAGCGGAAAACCGCCGCTCACGACGTCGCGACGAGCGACACCCGGACCGCCGAGATTCGCGACCAACTGCGCCGGGCGAAGGTCATCAATCCGGTCACGGGAACGGTGCTCACCACGTACACGCACGCCGGCGAGTTCGTGCAGACCGGACAGCCGCTCTACAAGATCGCCAACCTCGACACGGTCGAGCTCCGTGCCTACGTAAGCGAGTCGCAGCTTCCCGGCGTCAAGCTCGGCCGACCGGTCGTCGTGACCGCGGACGCCGGCACGGGCACGAGACGAACGTTCCCAGCCGTCGTCTCCTGGGTTTCGTCGCGCGCCGAGTTTACGCCGACGCCGATCGAGACGCGCGACCAGCGAACGAATCTCGTCTACGCCATCAAGCTCCGCGTCCCCAATCCCGGCGGCGTACTCAAAATCGGCATGCCGGCCGACGTCGAGCTCACTCCGGTGACGGCCGCGCGATGACCGAGCCGCCTGTCGTCATCGACGACGTCGTGAAGCGTTACGGAAAAGTCGTGGCGGTCGACCACGTGAGCGCCGAGGTGCGGGACGGTGAGCTGTTCGGTTTCATCGGACCGGACGGCGCGGGCAAGACGACGCTCTTCCGCATTCTGACGACATTGTTGCTCGCCGACGCCGGCTCGGCGCGCGTCCTCGGTCGCGACGTGATCAAGGATCTCTGGGTGCTGCGCCGCGAAATCGGCTACATGCCCGGCCGGTTTTCGCTCTACCCCGATCTCAGCGTCCGCGAGAATCTCGACTTCTTCGCCTCGGTGTTCGGGACGACGATCGCGCGTGAGTACGACCAGATCGCCCCGATCTACTCGCAACTCGAACCATTCAACGATCGGCGGGCGGCGGCGCTGTCCGGCGGAATGAAGCAGAAGCTCGCGCTCTGCTGCGCGCTCGTGCATCGCCCGCGGATCTTGTTTCTCGACGAGCCGACGACCGGCGTCGATGCCGTCTCTCGCCGGGAGTTCTGGGAGCTGCTCGCGCGCATGCGCACGTCGGGTCTCACCATCGTCGTATCGACGCCGTACATGGATGAAGCAAACCGGTGCGACCGAATCGCGTTGATGCAGAACGGCCGCGTCCTCGCCACCGACGCGCCGGCGGCCGTCGCGGCGTCATTCGACAAGACGCTCCTCGCCGTGCGTTCGAGCGATCGCTATCGCGCGCTTCTCGCGCTGCGCGACTATCCGCACGCGTACGGTGTCTATCCGTTCGGCGAAGCGCTGCACCTCGCCGACGACCGCGCCGGCATCGACGCCGCTCGCGCCGCGACCGACGC
Source organism: Gemmatimonadaceae bacterium (assembly GCA_035535975.1). Classification (GTDB taxonomy): domain Bacteria; phylum Gemmatimonadota; class Gemmatimonadetes; order Gemmatimonadales; family Gemmatimonadaceae; genus JAQBQB01. Next base: position 8,126 of record DATLPC010000172.1, read on the forward strand.
CGCCGGCTTCTTGCATGAGAAGGGATTTGGCGACGCGAGCGTCGAGCCGACATCACCAACGATCGAAGACGTGTTCATCTCGCGCATGGGCTCCGTGAGCCCTCAGGCGTCCGCGGCATGACGTCGCCGGCCGCGTCCAGCGCGATCCGCACCAACGGGCTTACCCGAACCTTCGGCGCGTTCACGGCGGTCGATCACGTCACCTTCGACGTCCGGCCGGGCGAAGTCTTCGGCTTCCTCGGCGCGAATGGCGCCGGAAAGACGACCGCGATCCGCATGCTCACCGGTCTGCTCACGCCGTCGAGCGGCGAGGCGTGGGTGGCAGGTCATGACGTGTATCGCGAGAGCGAGCAGATCAAGCGCGATATCGGCTACATGTCGCAGCGGTTTTCACTTTACGACGACCTCACCGTCGGCGAGAACATCCGGCTGTACGGCGGCATCTACGATCTGTCCCGCGCTCAGATTCGCGACCGGACGGAGCGTATCCTCTCTCGCCTTGGACTGAGCCACACTGCGCACGATGCCGTCGGCGCGTTACCCCTCGGCTGGAAGCAGAAGTTGGCCCTCTCCGTCGCGCTCCTCCACGAACCGCGCATCGTCTTCCTCGACGAACCGACGAGCGGCGTCGACCCGATCACGCGGCGGCAGTTCTGGGAACTGATCTACGAGGCGGCGCACGCTGGCACCACGGTGCTGGTGACGACCCACTACATGGACGAGGCCGAGTACTGCGACCGGATCTCGATCATGGTCTCGGGACGCATCGAGGCGCTCGGCTCACCGGCGGAGCTCAAGCGCGACGCGGGCGCGTCGTCGATCGACGAAGTGTTCGTTCGTCTCGTTCGGCCTGAGCTCGCGGGCGGGGGGGGGCCGGCGAAATGAGCGCGCTGTTCGGTCTACTCCGAAAGGAGACCTATCACATCCTGCGCGATCGTCGGACGCTGTTCGTCCTGATCTTCATGCCGATCGTCCAGGTCATTTTGTTCGGCTTCTCGATTCGCACGGATGTGCGCGACGTTCGCATGGTCATCGTCGACCCGACGCCGGATGCAACGACCCTCGAGATTCGCGACCGATTCGCGGCCGGCGGCATCTTCCGCATCCTCGGTGTCTCGCCGACCGCGAGTCCACTCGACCACCTCTTTCGCACCGATACGGCGCAGGTCGCGCTCATCTTCGAGCCGCGCTTCGGCGAGCACTTCGCCGCCGGCGATCCGGCGCAGCTCCTCGTCATCACCGACGCAACCGAGCCGAACACCGGCGCGTCGCGGCAACTGTACGTGAACGCCGTGATTCAGCAGTACGAGAGCGAGCGCGGGCGGCGTGCCGGAACGGTGCAGATCATCCCGCAGGTCCGTTCGCGTTTCAATCCGACCCGCGAGAGCACGAATCTCTTCGTGCCGGGACTGATGGCGATGGTGCTCAACATCATCGCCGCGCTGATGACGGCGCTGTCGCTGACGCGTGAGAAGGAGACCGGCACGATGGAGGCGCTGCTCGTCTCGCCGCTCCGCCCCTGGCAGATCATCGTCGGGAAAGTCACGCCGTATCTTGGCATCGGCTTCATCAGCGTGCTCGCCGTCCTCGGCGTCGCCAAGCTGGTGTTCCAGGTGCCGATGGAGGGCAGCCTCGCCTTATTGCTGGCCGAAGGCACGTTGTTCATTCTCGTGGCGCTGTCGCTCGGCATCCTGATCTCGGCGCGCACGTCGTCGCAGCGTGTCGCGCTGCTCGCCGCGATGATGGGCACGATGCTGCCGACGCAGATGCTTTCCGGCTTCATCTTCCCGCTGGAGAGCATGCCGCGTCCGCTGCAATGGATCTCGATCGTCGTGCCGGCGCGCTGGTTCGTCTTCATCGCCCGCGGCATCATGCTCAAAGGCGTCGGCCTCGTCTATCTCTGGCGCGAGACGCTCGTGCTGGCGGCAATGACGCTTCTGCTGCTCGTGGCCAGCGCGCGCTCGTTCAAGGTGCGGCTCCAGTGAGCGCGGTGTCTGCCGTCCGCGGCTTCGCCCGTCGTACGTCGGCGCTGGCGCGCGCCGAGGTGCTCCACGTGGTGCGCGACAAGGCGAGCCTGGTGCAGATCATCGTCATGCCGCTCATCCAGCTGCTCGTGCTCTCGAACGTGGCGACGTTCGCCGTGAAGCGCTCGCCGGCCTATTTCGTCGACTTCGACCATTCGGCAACGTCGCGGGGAATCGTCACGCGTTTCGCGGCCTCGGATCTGTTCGACATCGTCGGGCAGTCGGCGTCGCCGGGCGCGGCCAACGAAGCGATGCTGCGCGGCGACGCGACGATCGTCGTCACGATCCCGCACGACTTCGAGCGCGCGCTGACGACGGACAAGTCCGCGCCGATCGGCCTCGACGTGAACGCCGAGAAAGGCTCGGCCGCCGGGATCGTTCAGTCGTACGCCGCACAAATCTTGACCAATTACTCCGCCGAGCTGGGACGCGACATCGTGCCGACGCGTCGCAATGTCGCCGACGGAGCCGCCTCGGAAATTCAACCGCCCCCTCAGCCCGGCGCCGGCCACATCGACGTCCGGCTGCGCTCGTGGTACAACCAGACCCTCGACTACAAGCACTACATGGTGCCGGGGATCCTCGTCGCGCTGGTGACGATGATCGGCACGCTGCTCACCGCGCAGAACATCGCCCGCGAGAAAGAGATGGGCACGCTCGAGCAGCTCAACGTCACGCCGATCGGGAAGGCCGAGTTCATCACCGCCAAGCTGCTGCCGTTCTGGGTGCTGGGGATGATCGATCTCATGCTCGGCCTGGTCGTGGCTCGCCTCGTCTTCGGCGTGCCGATGCGCGGCAGCCTCGTGCTGCTCTTTGCCTCGGCCGGGCTCTATCTAGTGGTGGCGCTGGCGATCGGGTTGTGGATCTCGACGCTCGTCGAGACGCAGCAGCAGGCGATGTTTCTGTCCTTCTTCGTCATCATGATCTACCTGCTGATGAGCGGGCTTCTCACGCCCATCGACAGCATGCCGCACTGGGTGCAGGTCGCGTCGCTCGTCAATCCCGTCCGCCACTTCGTTTCGATCTCACGGGCCATTCTCGTGAAGGGCGCTGGCTTCGCCGAGATCGCGAACCCCCTGGCCACGCTCGGCATCTTCGCCGTCGGCTTCCTGACGCTCGCCATCCGACAGTACCGCAAGCGGGCGGTCTAGGGCTCGTTAGATTATTGGTCAGCCTGGTGGTCGACGTGCGCGTCCCGCCAGTGGCTCCGTCAGTCACCTCGCCGGCGACTCGCCGCACCGAGAGACAACGTCCAAATGACAAGCAAGAACTCCTTCAACAGCCGCGCGACGCTGGACGTCGGCGGCGCGCCGTACACCATCTACCGGTTGTCGGCGATCGAGGCGCAGTCGGGAGGGGAGAACAAGGCCAGCCGCCTTCCCTTCAGCCTCAAGATCCTGCTCGAGAACCTGCTGCGGAACGAAGACGACGCGTTCGTCAAAGCCGATGACATTCTCGCCCTGGCGCGCTGGGACGTGAAAGGCACGGCCGAAAAGGAGATCGCCTTTCGCACGAGTCGCGTGCTGCTGCAAGACTTCACCGGCGTACCGGCCGTCGTCGACCTCGCCGCGATGCGCGACGCGATTGCCTCGCTCGGCGGTGACCCGCAGCGCATCAATCCGCTCCAGCCGGTCGATCTCGTGATCGACCATTCCGTGCAGGTGGACGAGTACGGCACCCAGGCGGCGTTTCTCATCAATACGGAGCTCGAGTTCGAGCGCAACAAGGAGCGCTACGTCTTTTTGCGGTGGGGCCAGGACGCATTCCGGAATTTTCGCGTCGTACCGCCGGGCACGGGCATCTGCCACCAGGTCAATCTCGAATACCTCGGCAAAACCGTGTTCGTATACGAGGAAGGCGGAGAGCGCGTCGCGTATCCCGATTCGCTCGTCGGCACAGACTCGCACACGACGATGATCAACGGACTGGGCGTGCTGGGCTGGGGTGTGGGCGGTATCGAAGCGGAAGCGGCCATGCTCGGACAGCCGGTGTCGATGCTCATCCCCGAGGTCATCGGGTTCAAGCTGCACGGCAAGCTTCCGCCCGGCGCGACGGCGACGGATCTCGTGCTTACGGTGACCGAGATGCTTCGCAAGAAGAAGGTCGTCGGCAAGTTTGTCGAGTTTTACGGAACCGGTTTGAGCTCCCTGCCGCTCGCCGATCGTGCGACGATCGCGAACATGGCGCCGGAATATGGCGCGACGATGGGCTTCTTCCCGTGCGATGAGGAAACGCTCAAGTACCTGCGCATGACCGGCCGCCCGGAGCAGCACGTCAAGCTCGTCGAGGCATACACGAAGGAGCAGGGACTTTTCAGGACGGACTCCACGCCGGATCCGGTGTTCACCGATACCCTGGAGCTCGACCTCGGCACCGTCGAGCCAAGTCTGGCCGGTCCGAAGCGTCCGCAAGATCGCGTGCCGTTGTCCAAGGCGAAGACGATGTACCACGAGGCGCTGACTGCGGACCTCGCGAAGCTCGGCACGCCGGCCGCGGCAGCGGAATTGAAGCAGGCGACGAAGGTGTCCGGAGAGCCCGCGCTCGCTCCGGCGGCGGTTCTCGTCGCCGATGGAGAAGAAGTGGGGAGCGATGGCGTGAAAGTCGGATACGACGGCCAGACGTTCACGCTGCGGCACGGCGCCGTGGTGATCGCGGCAATCACGAGTTGTACGAACACGTCGAATCCATCGGTGATGCTGGCGGCCGGCCTGCTGGCGCGAAACGCCGTGAAGAAAGGCCTGCAACGAAAGCCGTGGGTAAAGACCTCGCTCGCGCCGGGATCGAAGGTCGTCACCGATTATCTGCGGCAAGCGGGGGTTCAGGAGTATCTCGACCAGCTCGGCTTTCAGCTCGTCGGCTACGGATGCACGACCTGCATTGGAAACTCCGGCCCGCTGCCCGACCCGATCGCGCAGGCGATCGAAAGCAAGAAGCTCATCACCGCGGCCGTACTGTCGGGCAATCGGAATTTCGAGGGACGAGTCAATCCGTTGACGCGGTTCAATTATCTCGCGTCGCCGCCGCTCGTCGTCGCCTACGCGCTTGCCGGCCGAATGGATCTCGACATCACGCGAGAACCGATCGGCGTCGGCAAGGACGGCCCCGTCTTCCTTCGCGACATTTGGCCGACGCCGCAGGAAGTGCAGGACGAGATCAGTCGCAGCGTGAAAAGCGAATTCTTCAAGACGCAGTACGCCGACGTGTTCAACGGCGACGACCAGTGGCGCTCGCTCGACGTTCCCGCGGGTGAGACGTACGCGTGGGACGCCAACTCGACGTACGTGAAGAACCCGCCGTACTTCGAGGGGATGACGATGCAGCCGCCAGGCATCCGTCCGATCGCCGGCGCGCGTGCTCTCGCCATGCTCGGCGATTCGATCACGACCGACCACATCTCACCCGCCGGCAACATTCCGGCATCGAGTCCCGCGGGCAAATGGCTGATCGCGCACGGCGTCGAGAAGAAGGATTTCAACTCGTACGGCGCGCGGCGCGGCAATCACGAAGTGATGATGCGCGGGACGTTCGCGAACATCCGGCTGCGGAACGAGATGGTGCCGGGCACAGAGGGCGGACTGACAACGCGCACGCCAGGGGGAGCGCCGGAGTCGATCTACGATGCGTCGATGGCCTACCAACAGGCGGGAACGCCACTCGTCGTCCTCGCGGGCAAGGAGTACGGCACGGGCTCATCGCGCGACTGGGCGGCGAAGGGCACGGTGCTCCTCGGCGTTCGCGCCGTGATCGCTGAATCGTTCGAGCGGATCCATCGGTCGAACCTGGTCGGGATGGGGGTGTTGCCGCTCGAGTTCACGAACGGCGAAACTCGCCAGTCGCTCGGGCTCACGGGCTTCGAGACGTTCGACATCGAGGGCCTCGACGCCGGGCTGAAGCCGCGCGCCAAGCTAACGGTCCGCGCGAAGGGCGCGGACGGCGCCGAGAAGAAATTCGGCGTGTTGGCGCGGATCGATACGCCGGAGGAGATGAGGTACTACACGAACGGCGGGATTCTGCCGTACGTGCTCAGGCAGCTCGTCGGAGGGAGAGCGTAGGGCGGAAACGGCGCATGGCTCTCGGCTATGGTCGGCGGCAGCGACGTTGCGTCGTTAGCCATAAAAAAAGAGCGGGCTCCAACCGGAGCCCGCTCTTCTCCATTCCCCCACCAACCATCTACCACCCCGTCTTCTTCTGCACGTCAACGTTGTTTCCGATCACACCACCCAGAATCCCCCCCACCGCCGCGCCGATCAGCCCACCTTTCACCTTGTCCCGGCTCGTCGTCGCGCCGATCACGGCACCGGCGGCGGCGCCGATGGCGGCGTCACGCTGCGTGTGCTTCTCGATCCGCGTCGGCGGTTCAGGAGCCGGATAGTATCCACCGCTGCTGGAGCCGCTAGACCGGCGGGCCGTGGAAGTGCGACGTACCGGCGCACTTCGGTAAACCGGCTGCCGGGCAACGGTCTGCAGCGTCTGCGGAGCGTTCTGGTTCGCGTAGCCCATTTCAGTAGGCGACGTGAACTGTTGCGGATTGTACGCCTGAGCCTGCGATGCGAGCGCCAGGTCATTCTTCAGCGCGTCGTCGAGCGCGGGTGTGCTCTTGCCACCGCAAGCAACCGCCAGGACCGCCACCGGCACGAGACTCAACCATTTCGTGTATCGCATCGCATTCTCCGTCGAAAGTCGTCGCAACATTCGCCAGAGGTAATTGGCATGCGCCATTCCCGCCCTAAACCCCGTCTATCGAACGTTTAGTTTCCTTAGCGTCTACTCTGGGAACAGATGGTGTCCTGATTCGTGGATTGTGTCTCTTTATGTTCATGCTGATTGCGCCGTAAAGCCTTATACGGCATCTTGCTGCTTCCTTAAACCCTCGCAGCCGTCGTTTACTCATGACTCCGCTTCTACGCCAAGCGCGCTACGCCGCGATCGGGGTTGCCCTCCTCGGAGCAGCCGCCGGAGCTCAGCAGCCCGCACCGGGCTCGGCCGCCTTTGCTCCCGAGGTCGGCCAACCAGCCCCTGAATTCAGCCTCCCGGGCGGCACCCGCTACGGGGTCCTCAAGAACCCCGTCAAGCTCAGCGATTACCGCGGCCAGACTGTGGTGATCGCCTTCTTCCCGAAGGCCAGGACCAAAGGCTGAACGGTCCAAATGGAGACGTACCGTGATCAGTACGTCAAGCTCTTCAACAACGGCAAGAAGGTCGTCGTCATCGGCATCAGCACCGACGCCGACACCACGCAGGCGAACTGGGCGCACGATTCTGGTTTCCCGTTCGTGTTCGCTAGCGATCCCGACCAGGCCCTCGCCAAGCAGTACGGCTCGGCGGATGGAAAAGCCGATACGCGCAACGTGTTCGTCGTCGGACCGGACGGCAAAATCACCGCCCGCATCATGAAGTTCAACGTGCTTTCCGCTGACGCCTATTCGGAGCTCGGCAAAGCAGTCACGGCAACGTTACCGGCCGGATCGTCGCATTAGCGCGAGCGTGGCGGTGTCACCGACCGGGACCGCCCGCACGCTGCTATTAGAGTTGTATGACGCCGCCGTCGCCGCCGCCGCTCCCGGCGCGGCGACGGCGCGCGCGATCGACGCGCTGGAGCTCGGACGAGCCCGGCGCGTTTGGCTGTTCGCGATCGGAAAGGCCGCGCGGCCGATGGCCGCGGCCGCGGTCCGCTCGCTCCAGCGCGGGATGCACTCGATCATCGGGGGCGTCGTTGTCGCGCCCGACGACGGACCGCCGCCCTATCCGACGCTCGCCTCGATGCGCGGCGACCATCCGATCCCCGGGCGCCATTCGTTCGAGGCCGCGACCAAGATCGGCGAGGTCGCGGCGGGTCGTCGCAGCACGGACATCGCCATCGTCCTCATCTCGGGCGGCGCCTCGTCGTTGATCGGCGCGCCGGTCCGCGGGATCGCCGAGTCGGATTTCGTTCGCCTCAACGAAATCCTGCTCGGCTCAGGGCTGGACATCGCGGGAATGAATTCCGTGCGAAAACGCTTCTCGCGCTGGAGCGCGGGACGCTTGGCTCTCGCTCTCGCGCCCGCCGCGATCCACTGCCTCGCCATCTCCGACGTCGCCGGAGACGAGATGTCGGTGATCGGGTCCGGGCCGTGCGTGCCGGATACGACGACCGCGAAGGAGGTGCGCGAACGCTTGGAGCGTGCGGGACTCTTCGATCACGTTCCGCAAGCAATGCGCGATTACCTCGGTGGAGTGGCGAAGGGAACGACGCCCGAGACGCCAACGAAATCGCATCCGGCGTTCGCTCACATCACAGCGCACGTCATCGGGAACAATCGCGTCGCGCTCGACGGTATCGCGGCAGCCGCGCGCGAGCACGGGCTCGAGGGCAAAGTGATGCCCAACCGCCTCGACAGCGAGGCGTCCGCCGCCGGTGAAGCGATCGCGCGAACGCTCATCGCCAGCCGCGCCGCGAGCTCGACGAGCGGCATTGTCGTCTGGGGTGGTGAAACGACGGTCACGCTGAACGCCAAGACCGGTTCGCCAGCCGGCGGCGGACGATGCCAGGAGCTCGCGCTTGCCGCTGCACGCGTCCTGCACGACGCCGGCAGCGCCGCTAATGGAATTACTTTGCTCGCCGCGGGCACAGACGGACGCGACGGCGCCACCGACGCCGCCGGCGCGGTCGTCGACTCCACCACGTGGAGTGTCATTGCCGCCGCCGGACGAGATCCGGCGCGCGCGCTCGCCGGCCACGAATCGTACGGCGCGCTCGCCGCGGCCAACGCCCTGATCGCGCGCCGCGACACCGGAACGAACGTCAACGATGTCGTGATCGGATTCGTTTAGCTTTTTCGACATGTCCGCACCATTTACCGTCGGCATCATCCAGGACGACGCCGGCGACGACACCGCCAAGAACGTGGAGGCCGCTGTCGGTCGCATCCGCGAAGCCGCGTCACGCGGGGCGCAGATCATTTGTCTCAAGGAGCTGTTCAACGCACCGTACTTCTGCAAATCGCAGCAGTGTGAACGCTTCGATCTGGCGGAGCCGATCCCGGGGCCGACCACCGACACCATGCAGTCGCTCGCGAAGGAATTGGGCGTCGTTCTCATCGTTCCGATCTTCGAGAAGCAGGCGCGTGGCGTCTACCGCAACTCGGCGGCGATCATCGATGCGGACGGCTCGATGCTCGGCGTGTATCGCAAGATGCACATTCCGGACGATCCGCTATTCAACGAGAAGTATTACTTCACGCCCGGCGACGCCGCGACGGACGATCGGATCGACGGCATCGGCCGCGTCGCGAAGCAAGCCAGCGGCTTTCGCGTCTGGAAGACGCGCTTCGCGAACGTCGGCGTCTTGATCTGCTGGGATCAGTGGTATCCCGAAGCGGCGCGCATCACAGCGCTCCTCGGCGCGGACATCCTCTTCTATCCGACGGCGATCGGTTGGCACCCGCGAGAGAAGGCGGAATTCGGCAAGGCGCAGGTCGAAGCGTGGCGCACGATGCAACGCGCGCACGCGATCGCCAACGGGGTATTCGTCGCCTCGCCCAATCGCGTCGGCCACGAGGACGAACCGGGGACGGACGGCATCGAGTTCTTCGGCAACTCGTTCATCGCCGACCCGTTTGGCCGCGTCCTCGCCGAAGCCGGAACCGACAAGGCCATACTGACAGCGACGTGCGACCCGCGGCTCATCGAGGACACGCGTCGTAATTGGCCGTTCCTTCGCGATCGACGGATCGACGCTTACGCGCCGATCCTGAGCCGCTACCTGGGCGCGTAGCGTTTCGTGAGCTACCGCTTCCCCGCGGAGTGGTCGCCACACGCGGCCACGTGGATCGCGTGGCCGCACCACGAACCCGATTGGCCGGGAAAGCTCGCGCCGATCCCTTGGGTGTACGCCGAGATCGCGCGCGTGCTGCACCTCCACGAACGCGTCGAGATTCTCTGCCACGACGAGGACATTCGCGAGGCAGCCCGGGGCCACCTCGCGGCGCACGGCGTTCGCGAGAATTTTGGTCTCCACATCGTCCCGAACGATCGCGTGTGGGTTCGCGACTCCGGACCGACGTTCGTGCTTGACGAGGGCGGCCGCACGACGCTCATCAACTGGCGGTTCAACGCGTGGGCGAAGTACTCGAACTACGAGCGCGACGTGAAAGTCGGCGCGGCGGTCGAGAAGATCGCCGGGTTGCCACGGATCGAGCCGGTGCGGCCGGACACCGGCGAGCGCGTCGTGCTCGAGGGCGGTGCGATCGAGACGGACGGCGAGGGAACGATGCTCGTTACCGAAGAGTGTCTCCTCTCATCGGTGCAGGCACGCAATCCCGGACTCTCGCGTGCCGGCTACGAGCAGGTCTTTCGCGAGTATCTCGGCATTCGCCATACGATTTGGCTCGGCGAAGGATGCGTCGGCGATGACACACACGGACACATCGACGACGTCGCCCGCTTCACCGCGCCCGGCGTCATCGTCCTCGCCTACGAAGAAGACTCCGCGGACGACGAAAATCACCGCCGATCCGTCGACAACTTCGAGCGCCTGCAGCTCGCCGGTGGAGCGGACGGCGCGCTGCGCGTCGTCAAGCTTCCCTTCCCTCGTCCAGTCGAGATGCAGGACGAGCGGCTCCCGGCGAGCTACGCGAACTTTTACGTCGCGAATGGCGTCGTCATCGTTCCGACCTTCAATGACCGAAACGACCGGGTCGCCCTCAATACCCTCGCCGACCTATTCCCCGACAGGCAAGTCGTCGGGATTCATGCGGTGGATCTCGTGTGGGGCCTCGGCACGCTGCACTGCCTCACGCAGCAGCAACCGGCAGGCGCGTAGCTAGGCCGCGGCGTTGCTGCCGGGCAAGTCGGCGCGGAGCGCCGCGAGCCGCTGCGCGATCACGGTGAAGCCGAGCCGGTAGGTGGCGGGAGTCACGCGATCGATGATCGAGCACAGCGTGTCGTTCGAATGCTGCCGCAGCGACGGCGCGCACTCGAGCACGAGATAAGCCGCGACGTACGGGTTGAATCGCTCCGCGAGCTCGACGGCCTCGTCCAGCAGTCGAATTGCATGCGCTTCGTCTCCGCGCTCGGCCGCGAGGCGGATTCGAAGTGCGTCGACGAGATCGCGACCCTGGAACCACCACTGGGGGCGCGTTTCGACATTGGCGCGGATCCAGCGCATGGCGTCCTCGGCGAACGACCGTTGGCCGAGGGCGAGCGCCGCGAGCGCCTGACCGGCGCGAGCACCGAGCTCCATGTCGGGATGGCCGACGCGCGAAGCAACGGCCATCACCTGCTCGTAGAGCACGGACGCCGCCCCCCAGTCTTCACTCTCTCGCGCGAGGTGCGCCATGTTGAACAGCGTCATCAGCCGGTACGACTCGTTCGACGACGACGTGAACCGATCGAGCGCTTCGCCGTAGCGCGCGCTGGCAAGATCCGGCTGGCCTCGCGAGAGGAACAGCACGCCGAGGTTGAGCGACGCCAATCCGGCGAGATCCGCCGCGCGTGCGCGCTCGGCGCACTCCAGGCCGAGATTGTAGGCCGACTCCGCCTCCACCATTTCGCCCGCGAACTGGTGGATGTTTCCAATTCCGATCTGGCAACGCGCCTCACCCCGGCGGTCACCGTCCTGACGAAAGAGACCGAGCGCTTGTTGATAGAGCGCTGCCGCCTCGACAGGCTTGCGTTCCATGATCGAGCGGCCGACGCGGACGAGCGATTCGGCGAGCCGGCGCGACTCCTTCGAATCGCGCGCGGCGGCGAGCGACTCGCGCGCCGCCGCCTCCGACGCATCCCACTCGTTGAGTCGTTCGTGCGCCATCGCGATCATGCTCAACAGCGCCGCCGCTTCGCTTGCGTCGCCCAGTTCACGCGCTTTGTCCAGCAGCTCCTTGCAGACAGCAATCGTCTCGCGCGACGCCTGGCCGCGCGACGTGCGAGTTCGCTCGCGCATGCGCTTGAGCCGGAGCACGAGCCGGTCGTCGCGCCCGGGCTCGAGACTGGCCAACGCGCGGTCGCACAGTTCCTCCGTGAGCGCGTGACGCCCCTCGATCTCGGCAAGCTCGGCGAGTCCGTGGAGCGCGCGGGCGCGATCTTCCGGACTCCCCGCCGCCCGTTCAGCGATCTCGAAGAAGCGCCGCGCTTCGTCGTGGGAATACGATCCCATCGAATCCCGTCCGGCGGAGATGGCATGTCCGTACGCCCGGGCCGGAATACCCGCGAGATCGTAGTGGATCGCGATCTCGGCCGCTTGATGCGGGAGTAGGGTCTCCAGCGCTTGCGCGACCTTCTCGTGAATGCGCGCGAGCCGCCGCGGATTGATCGAGCGGCGCACGGCGTCGACGAGCAGTCCGTGCGTGAAGTTGAACGGAGTGTCCTTTGCGTGCGACGACGCCTCCACGACGCCGTGACTGATCGCTTCGTCGATCGCGTCCAGTACTTCGTCTTCCGTGCCCGCGCCGGCCGCCACCGCGACGTCCGCGTCGAAGTTGCGCCCGATGACCGATGCCGTGCTCAGGACGCGTCGCGTCTCGGCGGACAGGCGTTCGAGCCGCCGATCCATCAGGCCGCGCACGGCCGCGGGAAGTCCGCGCTCATACTCTGGCCGGAGCCCCCACCGGCCGTGCTCGTACCGCACGCCGCCCTCGTCGAGGATCATCCGCACGATCTGCGTGGCGAGCAGCGGATTTCCCTCGGAATGGGCGTGCAGATAGGTCAGGAGCTCGGGGCTCGTCTCGCCACCGAAGACGCCGGCGAGCCATTGGCGGACATCGCTTTCCGAAAGGCGGCCGAGGGCGATCTCACTGAACCGCTCGTCGCGGAGCAGGCGGTTTCGCCGCTCGAGTGTCTCACCGCGCAGGTCTTCGGTGCGCAGCGTGACGCACAGGACGATCTGTTCGTGCGTCAGCTGCGACAGCACATGCTCGAGCGCGTCCCACGTGCCGGTGTCGGCCCATTGCATGTCGTCGAGCAACAGGACGACCGGATGCAACGACGCGGCGGTGCGAATGTAGGTGGAGATCTCTTCGACGAGTGCGTACTTGTTTCCGGTCGGCTCCATACCCGGGCGCGCCAGCGCCGGAACGAGGCGCCCGAGCTCACGCCACTCGCGCGGGGGCACGACGGCGAATTGGTCGAGCGCGTCGAGCGCTTCCGCCCAGGGCGCGAAGGGTGGCTTCGCGTCCGCTTCGCTGGCCTGACCCGCCACGAGGCAACCCGATCGCGCGCGTACCTCACCCGCCAACCGGCGTACGAGCGTCGATTTGCCGATGCCCGCTTCGCCGACGACGCAAACCACGCGCGGGCCGATCTCGAGCGACTGCTCGAGAACGCGAAGCATGCGGCGGATCTCGTCATCGCGCCCGACAAAATGCTTGAGGTTGAGCGTCGGCTCGTGTGACGCTTCTTCGACCTCGGTGGACAACACCACGGCGTCGCGACCGCGGCGTTTGGCCTCGTACATCGCGCGGTCGGCCGCCGCGAAGAGCGCGTCGAAGTCGCGATGCTCGGGTCGAACACCGGCCACGCCGATCGAGAGCGTGACCGAGATCGAGCCGGACTGCTGTCGCAGCGGAACTGCCGCGCGCCGTACGGTGGCGCGGATGCGGTCGGCAAGCTCGACGGCTTCCTCCGGACCCGTGTACGGCAGCAGCAAGATGAACTCGTCGCCGGCGTATCGTCCGATGAGCCCCGTGGACGCGCCGAGCTCGCGCAACGTTCCGGCGACGACGCGAAGCACTGTGTCGCCCTGCAGGTGGCCGTACCGGTCGTTGACCTGTTTGAACTCATCGACGTCGATCACGACGAGCGACATCGTCGCGAACGGACCACGCTCACCGAGAATCGTGTTGGCGATGTCGACGAATGGTCGTCGCGTCAGCAAGCCGGTGAGATCGTCGGAGGGGCCGGTCACCTTGAGGTCGCGCACCGCCGGCGCGTCGCGCTCCGGACGCTTGGCGTCGACCACGCCGCGCTGCCGCGCCGAGAGCGATCGCGTTTGAACGAGCTCTTCGAACAGCGTGAACAAGTCAGGGTCGAACTGCTTGCCGACCTCGCTCCGCATGATCTGGAGCGCCGCCTCCGGCGCCAACAGGCCCTTGTAGCTGCGCTTCGAGGTCAACGCATCCCAGATGTCGCCGATGCACAGGATGCGCGCCGACCGCGGAATGTCCTGCTCGGCCAGCCCGTCCGGATATCCCTGTCCGTCCCATCGCTCGTGGTGCGACCGCACCATCGGGATGATGGCGGGCGGGAAATTCATCTCGGCCAACATCTCCGCGCCGGCGACCGGATGTCGCTTCACCAGCTCCCACTCGTTCGGAGCAAGCTTGCCCGGCTTGTTCAGAATCTCCGACGGGATCACCAGCTTTCCGACGTCGTGCAGCGTCGCGCCCATCCGGAACCAGAACAGCTCGCGCGCTTCGACGCCGGCACGCAGCGCCAGCGCGCAAACGAGATCCGCGACACGTTCGGCGTTGCCCTGCGCATAGCGGTCCTTCGATTCGATCGACGCCATCCATTCGCGCGCCGCCTCGACGAATTGTCGCTCGAGGCGCGACTGCAGACGGTCGATTTCGGCTCCGCTGTTGGTGCCGGTCAGCGTGGCGAAGAGCCGATGGCCACGACTGAAGTGGATCAGCGCGTCACGATAGCGGCCCTGCGCGCGATGCAGTTCCGCGCGCTCCCACGAGGTTTGCGCCTCGAGCAGTGTGTCGGCGCGATCGAGCGCGATTTGCTCGGCGTGACTGAGGTGCTCCTCGGCCGCGGCGAATTCGCCGAGCTCGCGCGCGATTCGCCCGAGCTGCCGCTCGATCTCACCGCGGGCGACGCCGTCGGACGTCTGGGCGGAGAGCGACATGGCGACCTCGCACGCCGTCCGCGCGGCGCGGAAGTCGCCGCGCGCGATCTCGAGCGCGGCCCGGCTGACGTCGAGATGCACACGCGCTGGAATGTCACCCAACGCGTCGGCGATCTGCGCCGCTTCGTCGAAGGCGCGCGCGGCGTCGTCCCATCGTTCGAGCTCGGTGCACAGCAAACCCATGTCGCTCAACGCGCTCAGCACTTCCTTCGGCGCGCCGAGCGTCCTGAACTCGGCGAGACTGGTGCGGTGGTATCGGAGCGCTTTCTCATGATCGCCGCGCGTCGCCGCGATCACCCCGAGGTTCTTCGCGGCAAGGCCGGCGAGCCGGGTCTCGCCGGCGTCGAGCGCGTGTGATCTCGCCTCGAGGTGCAGCGCTTCGGCGCGGTCGAAATCGCCGGCCTGTTGAACCAGCGACGCCTGGTCGCCGACCGAGTGCGCGACCTCCGCCGTGTTGTTGCTCAGCGCCCCGACGGTGCGCGCCAGCTCGAGGCAGTCGAGCGCGGCGTCCTTCTCGTCATCGTTGACGTAGGTACGCGCGATCGCGCGCATCAGCGACGACACCAGCCGCGCGTCATCCTTGCGCTTGAGCGAGAAGAGCGCTTGCTCGTACAACGCGCGCGCCGCATCGCCCCGGCCTTCGCGCTCGGCGGCCTCCGCTTGTTGGACTAGGCGGTCGATGGATGACATCGTCGTCGCAAGGGCATCCGGACTCGGCGAACTCTCGGTGCGTGGCGGGAATAAAAACAAAAAGGGCGCACTCCCGACCGGCCGGGTTCGCCGAGGTCAGGAGTCGCTCATGTTTGACGCACGCGGGTCCCCTGCAGTCACCCCGCGGGAAGCAGACCGGGTGAATCGCCGGATTGGCGACACAAGTCACTGTCGGCGTGAGGCTTGCACCACCGCCGGCCCACACCCCGGAGACGACCTCGTGAAGATCACCCTACTTTCCGAAGATTCGATCCGTCTCGAGCCCATCCCGGGGCAGATGACGATCGAGGCGCCGAGCGCCGAACAGAGCTTTTCGCCCTTCCACATGCTCGCCAGCGGTCTCGCCTACTGCACCTTCTCGGTCATGTACGCCTGGGCCGAGAACGTGGGCCTCGACGCGGCGGACCTCACCTTCGACGTGTCGTGGACGTTCGCCCAAGACCCTCAGCGTATCGAACGCTACGACATGCGCTTCAACTGGCCGTCGCTTCCCGAGCGGCGCCTCGAAGCGGCTCGACGCGTCGCCAAGATGTGCACGATCCACGCGACGTTCGAGCAGCCGCCGGTCATCGCTATTGCCGGCACGATCGGTCAGAGCGCTCAGGCGGTCGGAGTTCCGCAACGAGCATTGGCGTGACGGTTCCGGTCGTCCGATTCACCATTGCCGGGCGCGACGCGCAGCGCGGGCTAGGCCGGGCGTACACCGTCGTCTACGACGGGACTTGTCGCGTTTGCACGCGGCTCGCTGGTGTCCTCCGCAAATGGGATCGAAACGAGATCCTCGAGGTCGTGCCGTCTCAGGCTGCTGGCGTGACGGCGCGATTCCCGTGGATTCCCCCGCGAGCCTACTCCGAGGCGCTGCAACTGGTCGCGGCGAGCGGACACACATGGCAGGGCGCCGCGGCCATCGAACAACTGCTCGACGTGTTGCCTAGGGGGAAACTGGTCTCGTGGCTGTTCAAGATCCCCTTCATGCGCACGATTGCCGACAAGGTGTATCGCTGGTTCGCGCGCAACCGATATCGCCTCGGTTGCGGCGAACACTGTCAGTCACGCCCGCTCGACGTCGCGTTTCGCGATAGCTGAGCGCTCAACGTCCGCGCCCAGTCGTCGACCACCTCGAGCTCGCGGTCGTCGAGCTCCTTTTCCTCCGTTTGCACTCGACCCTCGCCGCCGGACGCGCGAATGACGTTTTGCGCGAGGTCGATCCAAACCGACCGCTGGAGCCAGCCGCCGACGGTCCGCATCACTACTTCGTCGATCGCCGACGCGGGACGATCATAGACCTGAATCTCGAAGCGAACGGCCCCATCGTCGTTGGACGTCAGCAGTCGCACCGCTCCAGCGATCGGGTGACCGGCGACCGTGATCAAGGACATGTGTTGGTCTGCCATCTCGGCAACGCGCACCTGGACGTCGCCGCGCAGTGGCAGCTCGAGCGTCAGCGTCTGGCCCTCGACGAGCATCGGAGCGGCGTCGGAATCCGGCTTGACGCGTACGGTGGCGGGAAGCAGCGCCGACAAATGCTCACGAAGATGGGTGAACAGCTGATCGGCGTCGTATTGCGAGCCGCGGATGTCGACCCAATAACGCTTTCGGGACGCCGTGCCCCTGCCCTCCGACGGCAATTGAGCCGGCTGCTCGTCGACGAGGCGACGCAGTCCGTCGTCGAGCCGCGTCGGAACGATTCCAAACACCTCGGTCAATGCGTTCGCTGAGCCGGGCGGAACGACGTTGCCGTCGGCAAGCATGTCGAGCTGCTCTCCAGTGAACGGAACGTCGACACCGATCGCACCGAGGGCGCGCAACCCCCACGACGCAACCGTCGCAGGAACAGGGGCCTGCACCACCTCCCGTCCGGTCAGCTCGCTGAATCGTCGCACGAGATCGCTTTGCGATGTGAGCTCGGCGCCTCCCAAGTCGAGCGATCGACAGCGGAGATCATCGCGCTCCGCGGCCGCGGCGGTTGCGGCCGCGAAGTCCTCGTGCCAGATCGGTTGAAATTCTCGAGCGCCCGAACCGATTGTCGGGATCACCGGCAGCGTACGAACCATCCGCAACAGCACCGACAGGTGCTCGTCGCCGGGGCCGTAAACCGCGCCCGGTCGCAACACGAGCCAATCGCGAGTGAAGGTGCGAACGACGTCCTCGGCGACGGATTTGGACTTGTGATACTCGGACGTCCCGCGATCCGCGCCGAGCGACGAGACGTAGATCAGTTTCCGAACACCGGACCGCTCCGCCTCGAGCACGACGTACCGCGTTCCCTCGATGTTGACGCGTTGAAACGTCCGGTCTGGAGGCTCCTCGGCCGCGATGCCGGCGATGTGAATCACCACGTCACAACCGGCGGCTGATCCGCGAATGGTTCGCTCGTCAGAGACATCTCCGGCCCACCCGTCCACCCCGCTCGGCCACCAACGTTGATCGCGTCCGGCGTTCCGGGTGAGCACGCGCACGGTGTGGTCACGCGCGTGCAGCGCCTGAACGACGGAATCGCCAATCACTCCAGTACCACCCGTGACCAGGACCTTCATGCCACCCCGCGTTGCAAGTGACGGTTTTCGGGCAGGTTGAGTGCCACGCACCTGTTACACCGCTGTCACATCTGTCGTCATCGCTGTGCCCGGCGATGCGGCCGATCTCACGTCTTTCCTCGACCGTCGATGCCCTTGAAGCGTCTAGCACTGTTGTTGTTTGTCGCGGCCTGTTCGCACGGGCAGACCGGCACCGTCGCTTTCGGCGCGGCCGGACCATTCAGCCGCGCGTACGGTCTGGCGAACAAACAGGGCATTCAGCTCGCTTTGGATGAGATCAATGGCAGTCCGGCGTGGTCGGGCGGCCGGCGGCTCGAGATCAGGTTCGCCGACGATTCCGGCAACGGCGCCAGAGCGAGCACGATCGCCCAAGGCTTCGTCAACGACCCGAACATCGTTGCGGTCGTCGGCCATGTGAACTCGGGCGCGATGGTATCAGCCGCCCGCGTGTACGACGGGAATCTCGCGGCCGTCGCGACGACGGCGACGTCACCAGCGCTCACCGGCATTTCGCGCTGGGCGTTTCGCGTCATCCCGAGCGATTCAGCGAACGGGAAGACGATCGCGCAGTTCGTGAACAAACTCGGTCGCCACCGCGCGGCTGTTCTCTACGAAAACAACGCGTATGGTCGCGGTCTCGCCGAGAGCTTTCGGCGGAGCTTCGCTGGACAGATCATCGCCATCGACCCGATCGGCGAAGGGGCCGATCAGGACTTCGAGCCGTATGTGAGCTGGTTCAAACGAGAGCGTCCCGACCTGATTTTCGTGGCCGGCACGGATCTCTCCGGCCTCGCGTTCCTCAAGGAGGCGCGTCGCCAGCAACTCGCCGCGGATCTCGTCGGCGGCGACGGATGGCAGACCGTCGCGCCGAGCGCTCTCGCCGAAGGCATCTTCGTTGGCGCGCCGTTCACCGCGCAGGACCCGCGGCCGGAGGTTCGCGCATTCGTCTCCGCGTACACACGAAAGTATGGCACGACGCCGGACGGCAACGCGGCGTTGGCGTACGACGCGACGAAGCTTCTCGCGCACGCCGTCGAGCGCGTTGGCGCCGATCGCCAGAAGATTCGCGACTACCTCGCCATGCTGTCGGACGGCGAGGCCTATCACGGCGTGACGGGGACGATTCGTTTCCGCGCCGACGGTGATCCCGTCGGCAAGAGCATCGTCATGACGCGCGTGCGCGCCGGCGAGCTGCTCGTGGAGGGCGGCAAGTGATCACCCTTCCCAGCCTGTCCGGCAATTCCATCCGCGGCCGTCTGTGGTTCGGGCTCGGCATTCTCATCGTGTTGCTCGTCCTCGCCGGGTTCGTGGCGCGACGGTCGTTCGCCGGCATCACGCTCACGATCACGGAGTCGCTTGCCGAAGTGCAGACCGAAGCGCAGCTGACGAGCCAACTCTCGGCGAATGTCGCGAAGACCATCGACGCCGGTTCGCGGTATTTGGAGACACACGATACGATGGCGGCCAGCTCCTTCCGCCACTTCGGAATGTTGGCGCACGACGTTCAGCGTGAGATGAACGACCGGCCCGGGCAGAGCGCCGCTGAAGTCGCGACGGTCGCGACGATCGACGGCAAGCTGTCGGAGATGGAGATCAACTACGCGCTCGCGCACCGCCTGTCCGACCTCGGACGCACCGACGAGTCGCGCAAGGTTGCCGGCGAGAACAGGCGCTCGGTCGACGAGCTCCTCAACGACATCGCCCGGCTTGGCCGACTCAAAGCGGATAAGGTGGCCGCGACGCGAGCCGATCTCGCGTCCGAAACCGAACGGCGCGCGACCTGGCTCCTCGGCCTGATCACGGTAGCTCTGCTCCTCGGCGTCCTCGTGGTGTCGTTCACCGTACGTCACATCGGCGAACCACTCGACATTCTCGTACAACACGCGCGCCGGTTGAGCGACGGCGACCTGACGAGCCGGGCCACCGGGGACATGCCTGGTGAGTTCAACATCCTCGCCAGCGCGATGAACCAGACGGGCGAGTCGCTGTCGCGCGTCGTGGCCGTCGCCGCGCGCACGGCCGACGAAGTCTCGACGTCGGCACACGATCTTGCCTCTGTCTCTGAACAGATCTCGCTCTCGGCAAGCCAGATGGCGAGCGCGATGACGGAAGTATCACACGGTGCCGACGCGCAGGTGCAGCAGCTTCGTTCCGTCGACGAAACGCTTCAGGTGATTCGCGAAGCGGCCAGCGGGGTGCAGGAACGCTCGTCGGAAGTGACGGTGCTCGCTCGCAACATCGAGGATGCGGCACAGGCCAAACGCGCCGAAATCGACCGGGCGCTCGGCATTCTCGTCGAGGTGAAAGACAGCGTCGAGCGCGCGGCCGGTGAGATCACGGCGCTCAATTCAACCGTGACCGACATCAATCGTTTCGTCGCGTCGGTGAGCCAAATTGCCGATCAGACGAATCTGCTGGCGCTGAACGCGGCGATCGAAGCGGCGCGAGCGGGGGAGGCCGGCCGGGGTTTCGCCGTCGTCGCCGACGAAGTTCGCAAGCTCGCCGAACAATCGCAGAAGGCGGCCGACGACATCGTACAAATGACCGGAATCGTGACGACACGCGTGACGGCGAGCGCCAAGGCGATGGAGGTCAGTGCGGGACGGGTCGGCGAGATCGAGCTTGTCTCGCGCAACATCGACAATGCCCTGCGCACGATCAGCGACGCCGCCGAACTGACGAGGGTCGCCGCCATCGGCGTGAAGGGCGCCGCCGAGGCGAATGCGTCGGCGGTGAGCAGCGCCGCGACCAATCTCGAATCCATCGCCAAGACCGCCGAAAACCACGCGGCCGCGGCCGAGCAGGTCAACGCTTCGACGCAAGAGCAGAGCGCGGCGTGCGAGCAGATGACCTCCGCCTCGAACATTCTGCTCCAGGGGTCGACTCAGTTGAGAGAGTTGGTGGGAGGATTGAGAACTTGAATGAGCTGAGGCGGGACGGCAGCAGGCGGGACTGACCTGAGGCGGGACTGACCTGAGGCGGGACTAACAGGGATCGGGACTAACTTCAAACGGAACTGACAAGGGTCGGGCACGGCGGAACAACGGGCGGCGCCTTTTTCGCGCCGCCCTTTTCACGCCCTCTTTTCTTGCGCCGCCTTTTTCGCGCCCCCCTTCCGCTCTTTGTCAGTTCCGTTCTTTGTTAGTCCCGACCCCTGTTAGTCCCGATCCCTGTTAGTCCCGATCTTTGTCAGTTCCGCCCTTCGTCAGTTCCGCTTCTCCGCTCCCTCCCTTCCATGCGTCTTGAAACCCTCGCAGTCCATTCCGGCCACACCATCGACGAAGGAACCGCGGCGGTCACTCCCGCCATCCACCTCTCGACCACCTTCGCCCGCGAAAGCGACGGTTCCTACCGCGCCGGCTTTCTCTACTCTCGCTACGCCAACCCCAACCGCGCCGCCCTCGAGAAGTGCTTGGCGGAGCTCGAGGGCGGCGTGGCGGCGGCCTGCTTTGCGTCCGGCTCCGCGGCGACGATGACGTTGTTGCAGGTCGTCGGTCCTGGCCACGTGATCATTCCCGACGACGCGTACTTCGGCACGATCAAGCTGGCGCGCGATGTCTTCGGGCCGTGGGGACTCGAGGTGTCGCTCGTCGACATGACCGACCCGCAGAATGTCGAGGGCGCGATGCGGCGCGATACGAAGCTCGTGTGGATCGAGACGCCATCGAACCCATTGCTCCGTGTCGTCGACATCGAGGCCGTCGCGGCGATCGCGCGGCGCGGTCATGCGCTCTGCGCCGTCGACAACACGTGGGGCACTCCCGTGCTCCAGCGGCCGCTCGAGCTGGGCGCCGACATCGCGATGCACTCCACGACGAAATACCTCGGCGGGCACAGCGACGTGTTGAGCGGCGCGCTCGTCGTTCGCGAGGATCGCGATCTGTATCAGCGCATCAACACTGTGCAGATGGTCGGCGGGGCCGTGCCGTCGCCGTTCGAGTGTTGGCTCGCCATGCGCGGAATTCGCACGATGCCGCTGCGCGTTCGCGCACAGAGCGCGAGCGCCGGCGAGCTGGCGAAATTCCTCGCCGAGCATCCGTGTGTCGAGCGCGTTCACTATCCCGGACTGTCGTCGCACGCCGGGCACACCGTGGCCGCGAGACAGATGCGCGGATTCGGTGGAATGCTCTCGGTCCAGGCGGGGAAGAACCGCGAGCAGTCGCTTGCGGTCGCCAGTCGCCTCAAGCTGTTCACGCAGGCGACAAGCCTCGGCGGAACGGAGAGTCTCATCGAGCACCGCGCATCGGTGGAGGGGCCCGAAACGCGCGCCCCGGAGAACTTGCTGCGGGTCTCGGTCGGCCTCGAGCACATCGACGATCTGAAGGAAGACTTCGACCAGGCGTTGCGCGGCTGAATGCCTCGAGCGGTTCTGCTCCTCAGCGGCGGCCTCGACTCCACGACGCTCCTCGCCTACGCCGTCAACGAGCGTTTCACGGTCCACGCGATGACGTTCCGCTATGGCCAGCGCCACGCCGTCGAGATCGAAGCGGCGCGACGCATCGCCGCGTTGTACGGCGTTCGCGACCATGTGATCGTCGACGTCGATCTGCGCACGTTCGGCGGCTCGGCGCTGACGAGCGACGTCGCCGTCCCCAAGGATCGCGCCAACCAGATCGGGATTCCGATCACCTACGTTCCAGCGCGTAATACGATCTTCCTGTCGTTCGCGCTCGCTTGGGCCGAGGTGCTCGAGGCGGGTGACATCTTTATCGGGGTGAACGCACTCGATTACTCCGGATATCCGGATTGTCGGCCGCAGTACATCGCGGCCTACGAGCGCATGGCGAATCTCGCCACACGCGGCGCCGTCGAAGGTACGAACCCAATCCGCATCCAAACCCCGCTCATGAATCGCACGAAAGCGGAGATCATTCAGCTCGGCCTCTCACTCGGCGTGGATTACGGCGTCACGCGCAGCTGCTACGACCCGGATCCTTCCGG